>CAUYUB010000087.1:0-5759 GCA_963575685.1 Gammaproteobacteria bacterium
AATGAATTTAGCCGTGGGTTTCAACCCACGGTTGAATCGGGAGATTTTCATCGTCGCGTCGCGACGACTGAATGAACGTGATGATTTTATACGTAATTTCCAATCGTCGCGACACAACGATCGTAATAAAAGACTCTCAACCGTGGGTTGAAACCCACGGCTAAATTCATTATGCCGCTACGCGGCGGTTGGCTCCTGTACGACGCGGGTTACCTTGCCCCGAGACAACCACTTGAAGAACAGCGGCACGAAAACGGTGGCGATAAACGTGGCGGCCAACATGCCGCCAAACACGCCCGTCCCCATGGAGCGGCGCGCGGCGGCCCCCGCGCCGGTGGCCACCACCAAAGGCACCACGCCGAGGACAAAGGCCAAGGAGGTCATGACGATAGGCCGGAAACGCAGACGGGCGGCTTCCAGGGCGGCGTCCACCAAAGACATGCCTTTTTCCAGTTTCTGGGTGGCGAATTCCACGATCAGGATGGCATTCTTGGAGGCCAGGCCGATCAGCACCACCAGGCCGATCTGGAAGTAGATGTCGTTGGGCATAGCGCGGGCGGATACCGCCACCAGGGCGCCGGTCAGGGCGAAGGGTACCGCCATGATGACCGCCAAGGGTAGCGACCACTTCTCGAATTGGGCGGCCAGGATCAAAAACACCATGACGATGGCGAATACGAAGGCCTGGATCGAGGAAGAGCCGGTCTGCTTCTGTTGGTAGACCTGGCCAGTCCAGGCGATCTCATAACCGGCCGGCAGGCTCTCCGCGGCGACCTCCTCCACCAAGCGGATGGCCTCGCCGGAACTCACGCCGGGCACGCTGTCGCCCAGTACCTTAGCGGCGACGAAGCCGTTGAAACGCTCCAACTGTTCGGGGCCGATGACATCCTTCACCCGGCTCAGTGCTGCGAGCGGAATCATGGCGTTGCTGGTGAGGCTCCGCACGTAGACCTTGCCAAGGTCTTCCGGTTTCAGGCGGTAGGCAGCCTCGGCCTGGAGCTGGACCCGATAGACCCGGCCTGCCTTGTTGAAATCGTTCACGTACAAGGAGCCCATGGTGCTTTGCAGGGTCTCGTAGATGCTTGCCAAGGGAACGCCCAGTGACAGGGCCTTAGCCTCATCCACCTCCACGTACAGTTGGGGCACCGTGGGCCGGAAGAAGGTGTTGACGCGAGAAAATTCCTGGTGGGTTTGTAGGGCAGCGATGAAGTCTTTCACAACTTCGTGGAGTTTCATCGGATCGCCATCCACCCGGTTCTGGACATACACCTCGAAGCCGCCAGCGGTACCCAACCCCATGATCGGAGGCGGGTTAAATACCAGGGCCAGTCCATCCGGGAGCATCATGCCGGCCCCCATGAACTTGCCGGCCAGTTCATCGGACACAGCTTGTCGCTGATGCCAAGGTTGCAGGGGGATGAACATAGTACCGGCATTGGGCTTATTGCCACCGCCGATGAGGTCGAAACCGGAAACGACGAAGGCATGTTCCACCGCCGGATTCTGGGTGATGGTCTGGCGCATCCTCTCGCCGGCGGCACCGGTACGCTTGAGGGTGGCTCCGTCCGGCAACATGAGGGCAGAGATTAGATATCCCTGGTCTTCCGACGGCACGAAACTGCCGGGCACTTTGCCGAGCAACCAAATCCCGGCCCCGATTACCAGTCCGAACAGCACCAGGCCGACGATACCGTGGCGCAGGGTGCGGCCCACGGTGCGGATATAAAAACGGGTCAGACCGGCAAAGGCCCGGTTGAAGGGGCGGAATAAGCGCGACTCTTTATGAGAGGGCTTCAGCAGCAGGGCGCACAGCGCCGGGGTCAGGGTCAGGGCCACTACGCCGGAAATTACTACCGCGATGGCGACCGTAACCGCGAACTGACGATAGAGAGTACCGGCGATGCCGCCCAGGAAGGCCACCGGCACGAATACCGCACACAGCACCAGCACGATGGCGATCACCGCGCCCTGCACCTCGCGCATCGCCTCGACGGCGGCCTCGAAGGGTCTGAGTCCCCGCTCCGCCATCAGCCGCTCCACGTTCTCCAGCACGACGATGGCATCATCCACCACGATGCCGATCGCAAGAACCATCGCGAACAGGGTCAGCGTATTGATCGAGAAGCCGAATACCCAGAGTCCGGCAAAGGTGCCGATCAGCGACACCGGCACCGCCACGATCGGGATCAGGGTGGCGCGCCAGCTTTGCAGGAAGAGGTAGACCACGCCCAGCACCAGCAGGACCGCCACCATCAGGGTGTGCTCCACCTCTTGGATGGAGGCACTGACGAAGCGGGTGGTATCGAAGGGGATGACGTAGCCCACCCCCGGCGGGAACTTCTGTTTCAACTCCTCCATTTTGGCGCGTACCCGTCCGGCGGTCTCCAGGGCATTGGCGCCGGTCTGGAGGAACACGCCCATGGCGATGGTGGGTTTACCGTCCAGGGTGACGCGCTGCTCATAACTGTTGGCGCCGAGTTCAATGCGTGCTACCTCCTTCAGCCGTAGCACCCCATCCGGGCCGCTAGCGCGTACGACGATATCGCCGAACTGTTCCGGGGTCGTCAAACGCCCTTTGGCGGTAACGGTATAGACCAGCACCTGATCGTCGGGGGCTGGCTCCTGGCCGATCTTGCCCGCCGCGTTCTGGGCGTTCTGGACCCGGATGGCGGCGGCGATATCGCTGGTAGTCAGCCCCAACTGAGCCATGCGGTCCGGTTTCAGCCAGATGCGCATGGCGTAGTCCTGGGCGCCGAAGATGGTCACGTCGCCTACGCCCTTCAGTCGCTTCAGTTCATCGGCAAGATTCAGGCTTGCGTAGTTGGACAGAAACAGGGTGTCGTAGCGGCTGTCCTGGGTCTCCATCCCGATCACCTGGAGGATATCGTTGGAGCGTTTCTGCACGATCACGCCGTTGCGCCGCACCTCTTCCGGCAGCCGCGGCTCGGCCACCTTCACCCGATTGTTCACGTTCATTGCGGCCATATCGACATTGGTGCCCACCTCAAAGGTAGCGGTAATAACCACCGATCCATTGGCAGAAGCGGAGGAGGCGAAATAGGACAGCCCTTCCACGCCGTTCAACTGCTCTTCAATGGGTGCCGCCACGGTACGCGCCAGGGTCTCAGCAGAAGCACCCGGATAGGTGGCGGTGATCAGCACCGTAGGCGGCGCGATCTGGGGATACTGGGCGATAGGCAGGACTTGGGACGCTACCAAGCCAGCAATGATAATGATGATGGCAATCACCGAGGCAAAGATCGGCCGATGGATGAAGAACTGGGACATGGCACGCGACCTCAGCCTTTGGGTGCGGGTTTGCCGACACCCGGTGCGCCCATACCGGCAGGCATGACGCCGGGCGGATGGGGTATGACCGAGGCACCGGGGCGCAACTTCATCAGGTTATCGATGATCACCTTATCTCCAGCCTGGAGACCGCCCAGGATGACCCAATCCTTGCCGTACCAATCCCCAGTCTGGACGGGACGGGGTGCGACCTTGTTCTCGGCATTCGCCAACATCACCACATGGCCTTGTTCGCCTTGGATCACCGCAGACTGCGGCACCAGAAAGACACCCTCGCGGTTACCGCCGAGGAGACGCACACGCACGAATTGACCAGGCAGCAGACTGCCGTCGGAGTTGTCGAATTCAGCGCGCAATTGCTGGGTACCCAAGGTGGGATCGATTTGGCTGGCCAGAAAGTTGATCCGACCCTTGCGCGGATAGGGCGTGCCGTCCGCTAACACCAGTTCCACACCGGTCACCGCCTTGGGATTCAGACGCCCGCCGGAGAGCTTGGCGGTATCACTCTCGGCCAGACTGAAACGCACCCACAGGGGATTGTTCAGGCGGATGGATGTCAACAGGTTGTCCGCACTGGTCACGATCAGGTTGCCCTCGGATTTCACCGCCCGTCCGGATTGACCGGAAACCGGCGCGGTGACGGTGGTCCAGGACAGATTCAACTCCGCCTGATGTAAGGCGGCTTCCGCGACCTGTACGGCGGCCTGAGAGATCATCTCGTTGGAAGCGGCATCGTCGTACTCTTTCCTACTGATGGCGCGCTGTTTCAGCAAACCCTTGAGCCGAACCGCTTCGCGCGCGCTCTGTTCAAGCTGGGCCTTGGCGCTTGCCAGGGCGGCACGGGCCTGGGCCAAGGCAATCTCATAGGGTGTCCGATCAATTTGGAACAGGGGTTGACCTGCTTTCACCGACGCACCCTCTTCATACAATCGCTTTATCAGCACACCACCCACGCGGGCACGCACTTCCGTTTCCTTGGCACCCTCGGTCTGGGCCATCACCTCGACGGCGATGGGTACCTGGGTCGGCTGTGCTTCCACGACCGTCACCGGAAAAGCCGGCATCTGGCCGCCATGAGCTCCCCCCGCCCCAGTACCAGGTTTGGAATCAGAACAACCATTCAGTATCACCAATGACCACACAATGACGCAGGCAATAATGTGTTGAACGGGGTCGCGGTTCGAACGATGAGGAAACGCAGACATGGTGTGATCTCCAGGTTGAACTAGCGGTTGCCCAGTATATACAAACAAGAATGTATGTAAAATGATTCGGATAATCGCTTACGGTGTCGGCAAAGCCTGAGCAATCTTTTACTTTCAAATAGATAGAGAGACTGGTAGCGTGCGCACACTACCGTGCTGAGATCGAGTTCCTGATGCAAGTTCTACCGTTTTTTCATTACCAACTAATGACGGACATCAGCCATCACGGGAATCCCAGCCATGGTGCGTAAGACCAAGGTTGAGGCGGAACGTACCCGCCAGCAGATCCTCGACGCTGCCCGTCAGGTCTTCCACGAACGTGGGGTGAGCCGGACCACCTTGGAGCAGATCGCCAAGGCCGCTGGAGTGACGCGGGGCGCGGTGTATTGGCACTTCGCCAACAAGACCGAATTGTTCTTTGCTATGCGCGAACAGATCTCCCTTCCGCTCATCGATCGCATCCACAGTACCCTCCTTGCGGAAGACCTTGCCGACCCCCTGGACGGCATAGAGCAAACCCTCGCGGAATTGTTCCGCAATATTCAGGAATGTCACGTGGTCCAACAGATGTTCGAGATCATGTTCCTGCGTTGTGAATACGTAGATGACTTCGCTGCCGTACTGGAAGAAATCAATAAACCCGGTTTTGATTTCTTGAGGAATGTGGAGATCGCCTACCGACGCGCCGAAACGAAAGGGACCTTGCGGTCTGGTCTGGATCCCCATGCCATGGCCTTGGACAGTTGGTCTTTTGTGCGCGGGATGTTCCAGCACCTTCTGGCGAGTCAGGGGAAAGACGGTTGGTCGGAACGTATTCCTACCATGATTCGCGTCCATATCGCCCTGCGGCGTGCGTAGGACTCAGCAATTCGACGCTGTGTTCGGATCCAACAATGTCATGCGTTTTTCAGCATTGGTAAGCATTTCCAGAGTTGCCGCCCACTCGATGAAATCCATAGATGGGATGGTTTTGACGGGGGGCCTTACCGCTTCAGCTCCGTCACGGTCAAGGCATTAGAGCGGAGGATTGATGGTGTCTTAACCCGATGGCCAAGAGCGCCGCGCCTCCAGCGCGGCGCTCCCAGAAAAATGCCGACGCTTTCCGTTATAAAACCAAATCACTGGTGGTTAGTGCGGTAATACCCGTTAATTGGATAGCGAATTCCGGTGCGCTGTCGGCGTCCGTGTTGCCATAAAGCACCCCGCTCACGAATTTCATTTGTCCCGCCACCGTAAAGTTCATGC
>CAUYUB010000088.1:0-33322 GCA_963575685.1 Gammaproteobacteria bacterium
AAAATAAAACCTTACTTCTTGCTGCATAGCTGGTGCGCTCGGCGGGTTGCACCCAATCGACGATCTGACCGTCCATGCGTACCCGTTCATAGCGGGCGTCCAGGAACACGTAAGGTGTTTCCCCAAGAGGGCGTTGACGCCATGCCTCCAGACCCGCGTCGAGGGAGGCGGCGGCCCGACTTACCTGGGTAGAGGAGATCGATATCTCCGGGCCCACCAAATTGTGTAACACCGTCTCTACTTTCCGGGTGGAAACCCCTTGGACGTACATTTCCGCTAGCGTTAGATGGATGGCTTGCTCCGTGCGTGCGCCTTTTTCGAGCGCCGAGGGATAGAAACTGCTGTCGCGCACTTGTGGGACCTCGAACGTGATTTCGCCCAAGCGCGTCAACACCGTTTTCGGTTTGAAGCCGTTGGCGTAACCGACGTGTTCCCCGGTGTGTTCATAGGGCAGGGCGTGGAGGTGGTGCGCCCGTTCGATCTTGCTGGCCTCATTGACCAGGATGCGCAGCGCCTTCCCCACTCCATCCAGCCCTTGACTCAACAGGACGGCATAGGCGTCTTCCAAGGGATTGCTTTCTACTCGCATTGCCATGGGTTTTCTCCTCTGATGTGATATGCGGACAGCAACCCAAAAGAGACTACTTGTCGACCTCACCGATACCGGTGGATTGGAAATTACAGAAAGAATGTTGCACTAACGAAAGGAGGGGGGGAGGAGACGTGCAGCGCCTTGACTATGAGATCCGATGGCTTAAATGGATGGTGGGCCTAGCGCATACCCCTTGACGCCCCTCTGCCGCCGCGAGCACGGTTGAGCACCGAGGTCCCGTGCGGCATCAAGCTGGAGGTATGACGCATGGATCCTGACCTTCCCATTGAGCCTTGCCCGGCCACCCCAACCAAGACCGAGCGCCCCGGAGCACGGAGCTGCTCAAGTATGGGGTGCTGGAGTCCGGACAAAAGCCCAATCTGTACCACACCGCGTATCCGCTAAAAAACTCCTCGCAACAGTTTATCAACCGCCACCAACAACGCCTCCGGAGTACCATCGTTGACCACGGTATAGTCAGCGATGGCAATGGGACCGCCCTTTTCAATGCGTTCAATCTCCGCCATGTCGCGCGCCTCGGCCTCGACGGGGGTAAGCGGACGCACCGGACGCCGGGTGAGACGGTCGTAACGCAGGGCACGCGAACTGGCTACCGCAAGTACGATGAGGTTGTCGCCCAGTTCTCCACGGAGGACTTTGTACTCCGTAAAGCTGTAGAGCCCGTCAATGACGACCGGCCCCTCCGACAATGCCGCACGAATCGCCGGTAGGGAAAGGATGGCCATAGCGGCCATCCCATGATGTCGGCGCAGGTCTTCCCGCACCAGACGTTCGTTGTCGGGAGTAAGGTGGAGGCCTCGGGCCTCCACCTCCTTGAGGACCAAATCGCCGAAATAGATCCGCGTCAGACCCCGGGCCTGGAGGTGCATAGTCACCACGCTTTTACCTGAACCGGGCATTCCTACCAAAGCAAGAGTCTTCACGGTTTTGATCTCCTATTCCCCCATCCCCATTTCAATGTATCCCGTCGGACAGACATCCGCGCAGATGTGACAGCCGATGCACCGGTTATAGTCCGTATAGACATACCGCCCAATCGTGGACTGCCCCTTGGGTACCCGCTTGACGGCCTCCTGCGGACAGAAAATGACGCAATTGTCACACTCGAAGCACATCCCGCAGCTCATGCAGCGATTGGCCTCGGCACGCGTCTCGACCTCACTTAGCCCCACCAGGCGCTCGCTAAAATTGCCGATCACCTCATCGGCACTGATATGGATCTCCTGACGCCGGCTGCGTGGGGCATATTTGAAGTGGCCCAGGAACAGCTTCTCGTAGGCAATGACGTCATTGGCCGCCCGGTCCTCAAAATTGTGGACCGCAAAATTGGCACTTGAAGTCCCGCGCAGGCCACCATCAACCCCTGATGACTCGGATTTAAAAGTCGTGGGCGAGAGCCCGACCTCATTCAGCTTGGCGAGCAGGTTAAAGTGGCGCACGTCCACCTTCGGCCGTCGGGTAAGTTCCTCGCTACGCAGATACTGGTCGATGGAGTCGGCGGCGATTGCCGCCTGACCGATGGCGGTAGTCAACAGGTGGGGACGAACGATATCGCCCGCGACGAAATGCCCCTTGCGGCCCTTGACCTGGTAATGGCGATCACAATCAATGAAGCCGCGGCCGTTATCCAACGGTTCGACCCCCGTCATGTCACCCTTCTGACCAATCGCAGAAACGAATAGATCGCCCTCAATAATAAACTCAGTGCCCGGTTTAGCGATGGGCTTCATGCCCTGCATCGTACATTCGCACAGCTTCATGGCGGTGGCACGACCTTCGGCATTACGAATCATCTCCAACGGCATAACACCGCCGAGGATCGTGATCCCTTCGCGTTTTGCATCCTCCACTTCATGCTCCGCGGCCGTCATCTTTTCGACTGGAAACAGGGAGGTCAGGGTCACGACCGCGCCCGCGCGCGTGAGGGACCCCGAAACATCGTGAGCGGTGTAACCAAGGATGACGTGCTCCGGCAGGTCCTTGTCGTGGCTGTCAACGATATGCCCCAAGCGGCGCGCGACCGAGGCCACGTCAATGGAGGTATCGCCCCCTCCCACCACCACTACTCGGGGAGAGACCATCTGCAGCCGTCCCACATTAAAGGTCGAGAGGAAGGCGATGCCGGATACGCAATTGATCGACTCCTCGAAACCGGGGATCGGCAGGTCCCGGCCGGTCTGTGCCCCGAGCGCCCAAAACACGGCATCGAATTCCTTTTCCAGGGAATCCAGCGTTACCTCCCGACCGACGCGGGTATTCAACCGGACCTCGACGCCCATATCGATAATCCGCTGGATCTCGCCGTCAAGCTTGTCACGGGGGACACGATAACCGGGAATGCCGAAACGAAACATACCGCCGAGCTGTTCATTGGCATCAAAAACCGTAACCCCATGACCCTTGCGCCGCAATTGATAGGCTGCGGCCAAACCTGCCGGTCCGCCGCCGATAATCGCCACCCTCCGACCGCTATCCGCGCCCGCGGTAAACTTCAGGCCATGCTCTAGCGCCCAGTCACCAATATATTGTTCAACGGAATTGATGCCGACATGATCTTCCAGCGCATTACGGTTACAGCCATCCTCACACGGGGCGGGACAGACCCGACCCATCATCGAGGGAAAGGGATTGGCGTCGGTGGAGCGGCGGAAGGCATATTCCTGCCAAGACATTCCACCCGTAGGTTTTTCAACACCACGCACGATGTCCAGCCAGCCTCGGATATCCTCCCCCGAGGGACAACTTCCCTGACAAGGAGGGGTGCGATGGACATAAGTAGGGCACTTGTGGGTCCAACTGGCCTTGAAGATCTCCTCTTGCCACGGGCGATGCCCATAATCACCATCCTTAAACCGACGGAAAGTGAGTGCTTGCTTCAGGTCATCGTGGGAAACAGCCATCTGGTTCTCCTGTACATAAGGTCTTGAAAGGGTGAAACTCTGAAGAGCTGAGAGCCTCACCTTGTCATGTTCGTCGGCATACCGCCCATATCCATCTCGATATACCTGGAAATTCCATTTCTTGCCCGTTAGGGTAGGGTATCGCCAACCAACCGGCATAGGTCGCAAGCAATTCTCATCGAAATACCACCCGGAGTACCAGAAGCATTAGCGGCAAAGCAATGTTACGATGAAAGAAAATAACAATTTAGCAAGCGCATTGACATAATTTTTCAATTTTCCTGGCAGGTGGGACATATTGTTTTCTATCCCCCTCGATGCCCCAGACTTACGAATAAATCCTGGCTCCGAATTTTGGCCAAATTGAATTTCAACCCAGCCGAGCAGGACTCCTACCTGGAGAGGGAAATCGAACCACCGGAATCTCGTTTTCAGCAATAGCGAGGCGAATATGACTATCAGCGTCTCAGACCAGCCCGGCGTGCGCAAAATCTCGGTGCTGGGGACGGTAGAATCCGAAAAAGACGCACGCGAGATTGTTACGGCCTGTACGGCGGCGGCTTTTCGTTGTGAGGTGAGCTTTTTCGATGCCCGCACCCTGCCGGCCGAGGTTATCGCGGGTCTAGCGGCCTTAATCCAGGTCGGTCGGCCGCTAAAAATCTATACCTATGAAGTTTTCCTGATGCACGCCCTGGCACGGCTGGGTCTGCCCGTGATCCAGGTCGAATATCGTGAGGCGTGTCCTCGCTTGGGGGAGATTACGGCACTGGTCATCGGTGGTTCAGCAGAAAGCCTCGCGCCTCTACTGCATATCATCGAACACCTGCCGGTAAGCCCGCTGACGATTTTTATTGTCCAGCATATCCCCGAAGACCAGGAAAATATCCTGGACCGACTCTTACGGGTACGCACCGGCTACACCGTAGTCATGCCCACCCACCTGATGCCGGTACGTCCCGGCACCCTCTACATTGCCCCGCCGGGACATCATCTCAAGGTGGCGAATGGCCGGGTGTACCTTACCCGCGACCCCAAGGTTCAGTTTGCCCGCCCCTCGCTGGACGTATTATTCGAGACCGTGGCCGCCGAATACGGTAAACAGGCACTGGCCGTGCTATTGTGTGGCTTTGGTCAGGATGGGGTAGAGGGGAGTGCAGCGATCCGTCACCATGGGGGTTGGGTCGTGGTTGAGGACAACGCCGAATGTCACGGCGCTAGCCTGCTGCCGGATTCCGCCAAAGCGAGCGGTGCCTGTGACTACGTGCTGGATCTGGCCGGTCTGACCTGTTTCCTGGCTAGCCTCGTCGTCGGACGAGCGGTGCCTCGGCGTGAAAACGCAGGAAACGGTTTCCCCAGTAACCAACCAACGCTACCCCTACCGACGGAAAAAAACCTGGAGACTGACGGAAAACTCATCGGTCTCTTTCTGGAAGCAGTAAACTCGCGCTACGGTTACGATTTTCGCAACTACCAGAAAGGTACCGTAGAACGACGCATCAATAAGTTGGTGTCCTTGTTGGGCGTAACCGATTTTTTCGCGCTGCAATTAGAAATACTCTCGGACCCGGCTGCCTTCGAATTGTTTTTCACCGAGATGTCGGTAGCGGTTACCGAATTCTTCCGTCACCCGGAACAATTCTATCGACTACGCGAGGAAATATTCCCTTATCTGGATAGTTTTCCGCTGGTCAAGATCTGGTCTGCCGGTTGCGCCACCGGAGAAGAGGTTTATTCCCTGGCAATACTGCTCGATGAACTGGGAATGCTGGAGAAAAGTACCCTATTCGCGACGGATATGAACCCTTATGTACTCCGTCAAGCCGAGGCGGGTTTTTTCCCACGCGCTAGTCTGGAGACCGGCCGCGCCAATTATCTACGCACCGGCGGCAAGGAAAGTTTCGACGCTTACCTAGAGGATTGCGACGACCTGTTTCTCAAGGTGTCGCCCCGGTTGCAGCGACGGATTCTGTTTCACCGCCACTCCTTAGTTCACGATGGTGTTTTCAACGAGTTCCAGCTTATCCTGTGCCGTAATGTCCTCATCTACTTTAAATCGGAATTACAGCACGAGGTGCTGGAACGCTTCGCCCGCTCCCTGCACCGCGACGGTTTTCTTATGCTGGGACCGAGCGAATCACTTACTCCCGGTGCGGGAGAACGCTTCTTTACCAATTACCACCGTGAACAGCACATCTACCGCTACCGGTAAAGGTCTTCATCAAAATATAACGCCAGAACATTAAAAGGTTTTTCTTAACTTTTAGGCCTAAAAGAAAAATCTTTTCTGGGTTATATTTTGGTGTTTTAATCCTAAACGAAGTTCAGCCCAAGGCATCAGGGATCAGAACCAGCTTTCAGAGACCTAGTAGATGGAAGTGCATCCCTTCACCATCCTCGTTGTCGATGACAACGCCCACAATCGCTTCACCCTCTGCACCCTACTCAATCGGTTGCAGGACTGCCGGGTGATCGAAGCTGCCTCGGGTGAGGAGGCATTGGTACGCACCATCGAACAGCCGATCCATCTGATCCTCCTGGATGTACAGATGCCCGGCATGGATGGCTTCGAGACTGCGCGACACCTGGGCATGACCGAACGCACCCGCCACATTCCGGTGGTGTTCGTAACCGCCGTCTTCAAAGCAGAGGCGTTCGTACAACGCGGCTATCAGGTCGGGGCGGTGGACTATCTCACCAAGCCCATCGACGATAATTTGCTGCTCAACCGAGTCAAGTCCTATCGCACCCTGTTTGACCGCGAACAACTGATCACCCAGTCACTCAGCCAACTGAAGGTGAGTGAGCAACGGCTGACCTATGCCTTGGAGGCCACCCTGGATGGCCTCTGGGACTGGGATATCGCCTCGGATACGCTCTATTTGAGCCCGCGTTTCGAGACCATGCTCGGCGCTCCCCTCGGGACCATACCCCACACCCGTGACGGACTGTTTTCCCGATTACACCCGGATGAGGCGGAGCGGGTCACCGCCGCCTATTACGCGCTTGCCGACGGTACCCTGGAACGCATGGAACTGGAACACCGCTTGCGCACCGCCGACGACCGCTGGCTCTGGGTGCTGGCACGGGGCAAAGTGGTGGAGCGAGAATGGCGGAGAGGAAGCACCCCGCCCGGCACCGGAAAAAGCATAACCGGGAGTGCCTTACGCGTGGTCGGCACCATCGTCGATATCACCGCACGCATCGCGGCGGAGAAACAATTACGCCTCTCCGCTGCGGTGATCGAACACATGTCGGATGCACTGGTCATCCTGGAGCCCGACGAGACCATCCACACCATCAACCCCGCCTTCACCCGTGCCACCGGTTACGGTGCAACGGAGGCGCGCGGGCGTCCCATCTCCCTACTGAAATCGGGGCGGCACGACAAACAATTTTTTGCGGCGATGCGCCGCTCGTTGCAGGAGAGTGGCCATTGGAAAGGGGAGATCTGGAACCGACGCGCCAACGGTGAATGCTATCCGGAATGGCTCAACGTGACCATTCTACGCAATGATAAGGGGGAGATCGGTCACTATGTTTGTATCTACTCTGATCTGAGCACCCAAGAGCACGTCCGTAACCGCCTACACCACCTCGCCTACTACGACACACTCACCGGACTGGCCAACCGCGAGATGTTCCATGATCGACTGACCGGTGCCATCGCCGGTGCCGCTCGGGAACAGCGCCAAGTGGCGGTGATCCTGATTGACTTGGACCGTTTCAAGGACATCAACGACAACCTCGGCCACGATGTGGGTGATGACCTGCTCAACGAGGCCGCCATTCGCCTCCAAGGGTGTGTGCAAAGCGGAGATACCGTCGCACGGTTGGGGGGCGATGAATTCGCGGTGGTCCTTCCTCACGTCCCGGATGCCAATAGTGTCGCTACGGTTGCCGATCAGATCCGCGGAGCTCTGCACACCCCCTTTGATTTTTCAGGACGCCCACTCTACGTCAGCGCGAGTATCGGTATTAGCCTCTACCCGCAGGATGGCGATTCCCTGGAGACCCTGGTACGCAATGCCGACCTCGCGCTCTACCAAGCCAAGGAACGGGGACGCAACAATTACCAATTTTGTTCCCCGGAACTGACCGAGGTCGCCCAGGAGCGTTTCCGCGTCGCTACAGACCTCCGGCTGGCGATCGAACGCAACGAATTCCGGCTGTATTTCCAACCGTTGCTCAATATGGAGCGGGGTCTCCTGGTCGGTGCCGAGGTACTGATCCGCTGGCAGCCTCCCAACGTCGGCCTGATAGCACCGGGACGCTTTCTGCCGGTGGCCGAGGAGGCCGGGCTGATGACGGCGATTGATGCCTGGGTTCTGCGCGCCGCCTGCCAACAGGTAATGGAGTGGCAGAAGCAAGGTTTCGTGTTGCCCCGAATCGCCGTCAACCTCTCGGCGTCCGTTATCGAGCGTAACGATTTAGTAGATTCCATTCGCCGCGTCCTTGAAGAGACCGGCCTCCCCCCGCAACGCCTGGAACTAGAAGTTTCGGAGGGGTTCATCATGGCCCGTACCGAACATGCTGTTTCCGCCCTGGACTGCCTTCGGCAGATGGGCGTAGAACTCGCCATCGACGACTTCGGCACCGGCTATTCGTCCTTGAGCTATCTCAAACGCCTACCCCTCAACCATCTCAAGATCGACCAGTCTTTCGTCCGCGACCTCCCGGAAGACAATCACGACGCCTCCATCGCCCGAGCCATCATTGCTCTCGGCAAAAGCCTGGGGCTGCGGATCATCGCGGAGGGGATCGAAAAAACGGAACAGTGGGATTTTCTGCGCGCGGAGGGCTGCGACGAAGGCCAAGGTTACCTCCTCGGCCGTCCCATGGCGGTCGAGCAATTTTTAGAGTGGGTAGAAAAATACCAAGCGGAACAGCGCCGTATCCCTTAGCGTCTCAATCCCTTTTCAAGCGGGGCGATTACTTCAGGGACGCTTTCTCCATCCAAGCGGCATCGCTGGTCGTTGTCTCAATCCCCTTTCAAGCGGGGCGATTACTTCAGGTCTTTATCGAATTCAAGCGCAGTGGGCAGAAACCCACACCTCCGTCTCAATCCCCTTTCAAGCGGGGCGATTACTTCAGGATTGTTGGCGCACTGGTTTGTTGAGCAGCGCGCCGCCGCCGTCTCAATCCCCTTTCAAGCGGGGCGATTACTTCAGGGATTATTACAAGTCACGCGACCGGATGGCCGAGTCATGGTCTCAATCCCCTTTCAAGCGGGGCGATTACTTCAGGATGAGCATACACGCTGACACAGATGTTCGAGTAACGCTGTCTCAATCCCCTTTCAAGCGGGGCGATTACTTCAGGAGGCAACGAGGAAGCATTAAAAGAAGCAATATCAGCGTTTAGTCTCAATCCCCTTTCAAGCGGGGCGATTACTTCAGGAATTAACTCGAAGACTGTATGCGGGGTGCAGAGTCAATGGTCTCAATCCCCTTTCAAGCGGGGCGATTACTTCAGGATGAACCTGACCCAGCACTCTACTAGTGCAGACCAGGTAGGGTCTCAATCCCCTTTCAAGCGGGGCGATTACTTCAGGTTGGCGAGTTTCTTGCGCTTCGCGGAAGCAATGAGGCCACGTCTCAATCCCCTTTCAAGCGGGGCGATTACTTCAGGACACTTCCGGTAAGGTAATGTTGCGCGGCATGAGGTTGGTGTCTCAATCCCCTTTCAAGCGGGGCGATTACTTCAGGCTAGCGATGCTGGCGATCTGTCGGAGGGCGATCACGGAGTCTCAATCCCCTTTCAAGCGGGGCGATTACTTCAGGCGTCGTAGAGGATGCGGTAGAAGTGTGGTACCTACTCGAGTCTCAATCCCCTTTCAAGCGGGGCGATTACTTCAGGCCGCGCTCGCTGCGATGTACGCTAGCGCAGAAGATCGCGCTGTCTCAATCCCCTTTCAAGCGGGGCGATTACTTCAGGCTTTTCTGTGACTCAACAGGTATTGACAAGACAAACTCGGTCTCAATCCCCTTTCAAGCGGGGCGATTACTTCAGGCGAAGCGTATGACGACAAAGCTGTGACAATCGAAAATTGGGGTCTCAATCCCCTTTCAAGCGGGGCGATTACTTCAGGACGAGAGGGGGCTGAGAGACGCTCCTTCCCCGTTCTTCGGTCTCAATCCCCTTTCAAGCGGGGCGATTACTTCAGGATTGGGACTATAACTACAGCGACGATGAGAGAGAACTGAGGTCTCAATCCCCTTTCAAGCGGGGCGATTACTTCAGGGTTGTCGTCTATCGAAGATTACGATGGCCTCGCAGGTGACCTGTCTCAATCCCCTTTCAAGCGGGGCGATTACTTCAGGAAACTTAAAAAGGTGAACAACATGAACGAAGTGAGAGAAGGTCTCAATCCCCTTTCAAGCGGGGCGATTACTTCAGGCGAGTACCGGTTTCTGTCATGCGCAAGGGAAGCGTATAACGTCTCAATCCCCTTTCAAGCGGGGCGATTACTTCAGGAAGGAGGGAGGATGGGAGTTAGGCTGGAGGACAGTAGGGGTCTCAATCCCCTTTCAAGCGGGGCGATTACTTCAGGTAGCTGACACGATCTGCGTGGAAGAAGGCGATGTTTTGTGTCTCAATCCCCTTTCAAGCGGGGCGATTACTTCAGGAAAAACTAACTATCTTCAGCCACAAGGTGAACAAAATGAGTCTCAATCCCCTTTCAAGCGGGGCGATTACTTCAGGATAGAGGGTGATGTGTTATTCAATCACCCCGCCCTCGCAAGTCTCAATCCCCTTTCAAGCGGGGCGATTACTTCAGGTTGATGGCTGTTCGCGTAACAAAGGAGACTAAGGAGAAATTTGTCTCAATCCCCTTTCAAGCGGGGCGATTACTTCAGGCCCATAACCCAAGACTTCGCATTACACACGAGATGGCTGAAGTGTCTCAATCCCCTTTCAAGCGGGGCGATTACTTCAGGGTTTACCTTGACGGCAAGATTCACAGGTTCAAGAGCGGCGTCTCAATCCCCTTTCAAGCGGGGCGATTACTTCAGGATTAAGAATGCGAGCGCCAAGGCCGAGGAGATCGGGAGGTCTCAATCCCCTTTCAAGCGGGGCGATTACTTCAGGGCAGGACGAGATGGGCCGGGTGCTTTACAGCCCATCCATGCCGTCTCAATCCCCTTTCAAGCGGGGCGATTACTTCAGGTTAAGGTGAGCGAAATGAACAAAGAACTCGTAGTTAAAGGAGTCTCAATCCCCTTTCAAGCGGGGCGATTACTTCAGGCGGGATGGGTTGGCAGACGCTCTCGGAGTTAATGATCGTAGGGTCTCAATCCCCTTTCAAGCGGGGCGATTACTTCAGGCTTTATGCGTTACCCAGAACAACCGCCTCCGCCACCTGTGTCTCAATCCCCTTTCAAGCGGGGCGATTACTTCAGGGCCGCTGCGTGTTTGGCAATCTCAACATCAAGAACGTAAGGTCTCAATCCCCTTTCAAGCGGGGCGATTACTTCAGGCTGGAAACCAGAAAAAACTTGCCGATCTAATCGGCGTAAGTCTCAATCCCCTTTCAAGCGGGGCGATTACTTCAGGTTAAACTTAAAAGGTGAACGAAATGAACGAGATTAACAAGTCTCAATCCCCTTTCAAGCGGGGCGATTACTTCAGGAACATCAAGAACACCAGCACGAAAGCCGAGGAGATCGGGAGGTCTCAATCCCCTTTCAAGCGGGGCGATTACTTCAGGCTCCGTTTTACGTCATAGCGTATGACGAAACCAGGGAGGGTCTCAATCCCCTTTCAAGCGGGGCGATTACTTCAGGCAATACTTCCTGGGGTTGTGTGCGGGACATACACGCCTGGTCTCAATCCCCTTTCAAGCGGGGCGATTACTTCAGGCCTGAAGCTTAACGCTCAATTCCAACCTGGAGATTATATGTCTCAATCCCCTTTCAAGCGGGGCGATTACTTCAGGCTTCCCACCGACAAAATATTAAAATTTATAGTTAATGTCAAACATTTTTCGTAACCTCTAAAAACCTAAATAAAAATAGTATATTATTCTTCACCATCTTCCCTCAATAAAATTGTTACAGATCTTTTAAATTGTTAGTTATCAGAAGGATGCAATGATTCGTAACCCCCCCCTCACAAGACCACGATTGCGGTTACGGAAATCCTCCTGCGTTCAAACGACGAACACGACTTCCTCTCCTGGGTTCGGCCCGGGAATTCCCAATCGTACCACTTTGCCAGCACAGGTACCGCACAGGGGATAAATCCGTACCGTATCCGTACTGTCCTGAATCTGTTTCTCTACATCTTTAACCATTCGGTCAAAGAGCATCCGGTCCAGAACCGCCTCGAAAACGCTCTCCTGTACCCGATCACCATAAGCTTGTAAGCACATCGAAAGATGGCGTCGTCGTTTATTGTCACTTACGTCATAGCAAATGACATAACGCATGGGATGATCCATTTCGAGTCAATTCTCAAACAGAAAAGGTTGATAGGGTTCGTCGCCTCGCAAGGCCATGGCCAAGCGGTTTACCTGGCGCTGAATCAAAGCAGCAGGCGTTATTTTTCCTTCTCCATCTTCCTGCAAAGGTCGTTCGAGATACTCACCCCAAGCCTTGAAGAATCGCTTTAAGCCATCCTGAGTCAAACGTACCCCACAGCTATTCTCCGGGTCGGTCTCAAACATACCTGCTTGAATCATACGCAGATTGCATACCCGCATCACAAATCGATCTACTACCGGATGTCGGAATTCCTCCAACAAATCCAACGCCAGACTCGCTCGACCAGGCCGTATCGCGTGAAGAAAGCCCAGAGCCGGATCCAGTCCTCGCGCTTCCACATGTCCACCGATCAGATTCGCCAATAAGACATAGCCAAACGAAAGCAAGGCATTAGCTGGATCTGGAGGGGGGCGTCGTTGTCTTGTGCTGAATCCGATCTCACTGCGGAACCCGCTTCCCAGGGCGGAAAAATAGCTACTCGCCACATGACCCTCCAAACCTAGTAATTCTTCGAAACTGACACATTCCATGATCCGTCCCTGGATTTCCGCCATCCCTCGCAGAGCCTTGGATACTTCCTCCAATCCTGGTTGATTGGATTGAATTCTTCGCAAGACCGCTGCCGCATTAACGCACTTGGCCGTAATTACCGTCCGTGCGAATTGTATCGCGGCATTGGTATCCACCATCGCCTGATACTGGGCTAGACGCAGGTCGCCGGATCGTGCCGCTGCTGGAACCATCCGCCCCAGAAACCGACCGTTCCAGGAAAACCAGGCTACCCCAATCCCTTTGTCCAGGCAGAGTTTGAGGGCATCCACGGTAATGTGTACCCGTCCCACTAATCCAATCAACTCCAAACGATGTGGTGCAACCTCCAGTAATGCTCGCTGGGAAGCAGAGGAAGCGTGATCGCCATGATTTCCTTCCACCGTCACACGCAGACTTTCCCCACAAATCCGCACCGTTGCTCCCGACTCAGTCACATAGAGGGTGGGCATTTTCTTACCTTTGAATGTTGTAACCCAAGTTGCTACCTATCCAAGGTGTTAGTCTACTTGTTTTTTTGTCTGAACCTTGATTCGCTCGATTGCTTGATTTTCTTGCTTATGTCTGCAAAAAGATGAAATCCGTCTTGCGCCCCAACGGGGCGAGATGAGATAGCCCAGGGCAGCGCCCTGGGATCCGAACAGATAATTCGTAAGCCCTGAAAGGGCGAAATAAATATCTTGCCCTTTCAGGGCTTTAAAATTAGTTTTGGACAGTCCCAGGGCGTTGCCCTGGACTTTCACATCGCGCGCCGTTAGGGCGCAAGACAGGTTTCATCTTTCCGCAAACATGAGTGATTAGGTTTTAATCAAAAAAATCAAGCAATCAGGTGAATCAAGGTTCATTATAGGTGGCAACTTGAGTTTGTATTATTGGCGGGAACGCGTCACGAATTTAGCAATTTTCCGAACAATCTCTCGATCTTTTGTTTCAGTTTTATTTCTGAGTTCAGTGAATTGTCGATCTCTTTTGCTTTTGATCGGATTCCATGAGCCATAGTATTGCGAAGATACTCTAGTTCTCTGAACTCATTGGATTCGCTTTTCAACGACTCCGAGGCTTCCTTGCGTTCATCAAACTTGCTACCGTCCAGCTTGAGTTTGTCCGTCATTCTCGTGACACGGGATTCATACCCGAAGATGGCCGCTCGTAGGTAATCTCTCCTTTCCAGATATCTTCGAGCCAGTTGCTCTTCTCTTTCAGCCCGATCCTTTCCCTTGAACCATGCAATTCGTCTTTCCAAGGGATCCCGGAACAGACGAGCAACAAAGGGTAACTTCGCATCCTTGAACCAACCATGGAATGTTGAAAGCTGTTCCTTGGCTTGCGTTGAGTTGATGGTGCGTTCGTAAAAGGAGGCATGCTCCAGTGCATGAATTTGAGGATGGTTGGGTAGCAACGATGCGAATACTCCATAATCACCACTTTGGTCATAACGCGCAATAGCTCCAATCCAATCGGCGATAGTCAACAATCCATCCAAACGCAACACAGGAGTTTCCCCGGTATTTTTATCAACCATATCCAATGCGCCGTAATACAATCCTTGAATGGATACTCCTTGTACCGTGCGCAGATACAGCGCGCTCAATAATCCCAACATGGGCAGGTGCCGGAAACCATGGGTCACATCAAGATAAACATCGTCTCTTTCATTCACCTCGTTGGTCAATACTTCCAGGATCCGGGTCTGCTCCTCTTCGTCCTGTCCGAAGGGAATGAGACGCAAGAGGCAAGGTTTCCCAACTTTTCGCTCCAGCAGGGGGGCGAGTGTTTCCAACCGGCTTTCTTCCACCCGATTGTTGTCCACCTCGTCGATCAATGCCAGCCGATCCTCGGCGAATTCCTCCCCTTGGCCCAGATCGTCCATCAGCACATCCCACATGCTGCCTTGGGTGCCGAGAAGAATCACCTTATCCAGTGGTAACTGTTTCGCCAAGGCTTGCCCGAAATAACGGGTCTCTTCCACCGTCCCATTGTCGAATCGATAGCGAGCGGTACGATATTTTCCATTGTCTTCCTTTCTTGCCTTACCAAGAAAGCTGATCAATACAGTACTCATGATGACCCTACCCCATGTTGGATAATGTAATACTCTTCCAGTCTAGCGCCAAAATTCGCCATATCCTGGGCCGTCAACTCTCGCCCGCGCCACTCACGGGGTAATTCCAACGATAAATGCAGATATCGACCGCCACGACGACAAACTTGGGCAGCCAAATTGGTGGGTAATGGCCCGATCACCACATCTTCCTGCTGGATTATCTCCGGGTCCAGATGATCCACGAACTGATCCACTGAAAGGCCATTTTCTTTTGCCCACTCTACCGCCCCCCGATGGCGGCTAACGAAATAGATGGTCATGAATGAATTTCCTCGATGATACGATACTGCCCCAACCCAAAGGTGGAATTTTTACCCACATGCAGCCATTGCCCCAGGTACAAAAATGGCCAAAACGGTTCGAGATGACCGGTCAGAACCCAGTTGCCGACGACACCACCCAAGGTCATTTCTTGTTGCTGCCGACGGGAATGGCGGGTCCAATCCCGCCAGGTCAACCGCCCATGTACCCCGATGATCATTGCCTGCTGGGCCAATTCCTGATAATTGGCTTTTAGTGACTGGCTCATGTGTATTTCCGCCACCTGGCTCACCCGGCGCAGTAAGGTGACCAGCAAATCTCGGGGAGTCAGTCGTTCTGGCCCCACCGGGGAACCCTCTTTTTGGATACGCATAGGGGTCAGAATCCGTAGTGGGATTTCCTGCCGATCTTTCCAGGAAGGAACCGTTACAACCGTTTCATGATCGCAAATTTTCCCTTCCACGGGAGTAAAAATTTCTATTTCCCCCGTTTCTTCTATCAACAACACACGGTGTAGCGTGGCGGTTCCATTTCCAGGACCGATGCCGCGCTCAAATGCCCGCTGCCAGGCAAAAATCAGCAAGGGCAATTGGATCAACGCCCGCCCCGCCAACACGAGATGGAAAACTAGCCGCGCACCGGGAAGATATTCTCGTGTTCCCCGCGGCGGCGGTTCAATGACGTAAGGGTTAGGATAGACCGCCATGGGTTTCTCACCTTCCTTGATCAACGGTGGAGGCGACTCAAAGATTTGGGGATAGGGGCAGGTACGCAGTAGGCCGCATCCTGGACAGGTTTTCATCCCGGTCATGCACACCACTCCCCGCAACGCTGCCCCAAATACTCCCCGCAATGCTGATCCGGCATATTCTGGTAGGCGAATCGAAGCCGTTACCTCGAATTCAAAACGGTAGCGAGCCAGAGGAAAAAAGTCTGGAAAGTTCATCATCCCACCATTAATTTACCCAAACGGGCGTGAAGTTCCTTCAGCTTTTTGGCCGCGTCCTTGAGCTTTCCGGGAAGCTCTTCCCGGCATACTTGGTTCAATTCCGCCTTTTCGTCTGGCATCCACTCTCCTTTTTCCGCGTTCGCAACCAGTTTGTTGGCGTCTTGCCATAACTTACCACTAATAGGTTGGGGTATGGGGGACTGGACAATTTGCATCCGCAAGTCCTCAATCTTCCGTTGATTGGGTGTCATGGCGGTAAGACGGGCTTCTCGTACTGCTTTTTCGGCAGCTTCTCGGGCGGTTTTGGCTTGGCGTTGTTCTTCGGCAATGCGTTTGGCTTCCGCCTCATGTTCTCGGTTCTCTTTCTCGATAGCCAACCTTTTTCCAACTTCTTTTTTATTGGATACAAAATTTGTCATTCTCACTTTTCCATCTTTCGGAAATAGCTTGCTCCTTGCGTTATTTAATTCCTCAACAAGAGGAATTAACGGTAGCTCAAAATTATCCGGTAATATTTCTACAAAAAGCCATCCAAATGGAGATAGGAAATTGTTCTCTATGCCACATAATGTGGTGGAAAGTGGCAGTGCTGTGTTGTGTTTTGTTCGTAATTTCATAAATTTCTTAATGGAGAGAGTGTCTGCCCCACAGTTCTTTCCAACCTGCAACAAAAAACCAGAATTTTTTCCTATGGCATCAGCAATATGGCTCTTAAATTGATCCCCCCACCAAGATAACCCCATTGCATTAAGAATCTTTATCTGTTCCATAAAAACTTTTCTAAAGTAATATTGGTTGCACTCCATGGTGACATTAAACTTCCACTCTGCGGATTCTGTTACATCAGCAACAAAACAGCGTGGCATAAAAGGTGTCGCGCACTCCACCAAATTTTGAGAAGCATCTCCAGTGGAGGTGGTAGTTCCATCTTTGCGATGCCTGCTATGGCGTGTCATAATATAGGCAGAATCATTCCCCATAATATCCTGGAAATCAGCATCACCAATTTTCAGATGACGCATGGGGTCTGTTTCAAACGATCCGCCAAGCAGCCTCGTTTCTAATTCCTTGGGTTTTCCTGAATATGGAATCGGAATCATTTTATCTTGGTCCGCCTTAACATTCAAAATGGCGGTTCTAATGGCTCCTTTCAAGGACGTACCAGGAAGAATGGGATAACCAGTGGCGGGATTGTAGATGGTGCGTTCAATAACGCAATTCTGACCTGTGGAAGTAGCCCATTGTTTATGACGAGTGGACGCTTGTTCTGTCATAGGCACAAATCGGTCCGCCAAAAATGGCAGATCTGATTGTTGGTTATAAAGCTGTTGCAATTTTCTCAAGTCAGGTTGACCGGAGACCGCCCGTGCCAAATCCTCACGTTTCACGCGGTCAGCAAACGCATTCGTGAGGGCATGATCGTATAATGGATAAAGGCAACGATCATGAACCACATAATTGGTCGGTTCGTAATCCTCCCCGCAACCGATATGGATTGGCGACAAGGTGGAAATGACCAAACGATAGTGCTTCAGAAATTGGTTAACCATGATTATTTCCTTTCCAATCTACGCGAATTCCTACCACTGGTGCATAACCTTGATGCACGGTTTCTTTAATTGCCTTGGAAAGGCTGTCATCTCCACCCAGCCCTTGGCCGACAAAAGGAACCTTTTGGAAGGCGTCCTTCGGAGTCAACACCGCCCCGGCTCGGGCCAGCAGAATAGGACTCTTGAAAACATGTCCCGACAATGCCGCCACGTCGCCATGACGACCAAAACGGGTAAAGACCTGATAATAACTGCGATCCGAATCAAACCCGCATCCTTGCGGGGCGCAGAATCCCAGAGTTAGCCAGGCGTTACTTTTTTCTTGGCAAGGGAGTGAATCTTCCACGATTTCCTTAACCGCGAATTTTCCCAACCCCGTACTGGCGTCCTTGCCGAATCCAGCCAAACCCACATCTTGCAATACAGTTTCGAGTTGTTCTCGCGTCAATCGATCTGGATCGTGGACCAGCCACAGGTCCAACGATGCCTCCGGTGGGAACCAGGTCTGTTCTACCGAATAGGGAGCGAAACCGTCTATTCCATCTCCCGTGGTCCCTGTCAGTCGGTTAATAGTGTTATGGGATTGGGGACGGTTTATACGGTCCTTTGACCATATTTCCTTCTCGGCTTTGCATTTCTGAGTCCACGTCACCAGGGGATCTTTCCACTCTGAGCGAGGTAGCCAGACTCGCTTCTTTTCCGCCTTGCGATCTTCCTCATTTTTCGTTTTGTATGAAAATAATCCGGGTGGAAGATGAGGTCGGGGCCAATAACCAGAGGGAAAGAGATCCGCAATCACCAGGAAAGGCTTTCCCTGGGTATAACCCTGCAACCGTTCGCTTAACCACGCCTCGCCATGGCGATTACGCAAGGCCCAGCAAAGTTGTCCGAATAACGTATCCCCATGGGGCGGAGTAGCAAAAGCCGTCAAAGGATTAAGAGTGACCAGCAGCGTTTTCATCGCATCTCCATTGAAATTACCAGGGCTTGGCAGCATCAAGCTTCTTCTGGTCATCCTCGCTTAGATGAAATTTCACTCGACCATAGCCCCGCGAACCAGATCCACCCAAGGAATCCATTTCCAGCAATTTCAGCCCGATGAATAGGGTGCCAAGTAAGTCACTTTTTTCATCTATGTCCAGCACTTTGACGGAAAGACAGAAATCGAACTTTGCTCCGGCGGGTACTCGTTCGGTGTTACGGGGATGTTCCGCTTTCCCTTCCACCCGATTAATGGTGTTTTCCATTTTGGTTTCAGTGAGGGGGAGGGATTTATCCATGATTTTATTGACCCAAGCCTTATCGATTGGGCAATCTCGGAACGACAGTCGAGTGGGGCCAACCTCTGTGGCATCCTCGAATTCCAGGTTATCCCCGCCGGAAACACCAAAGAGTTTGAGAATGCGCAGTGCCTCATTCCGGTCAGGGGCGATACCAAGTTTTTTGTAGCTCATCGGACTTCCGCCATTGATGGCAGCCAGTCCGGCTCGCCACTCCAGCAGACTACGGATCTTGCCCTTCAAGCTACTTCCTGGGATGTAGGGATGATTGGTGTGGGGATCCTTGAGGATGGGATTGTCCGATCCACCAATGTGCATCTCGGTGTTACCACTGCCGATGTGCAGACCGGTTAGGATCTCGATGGAACCGGTGATTTCTTGAATAGTGGTAAGTTTCATTCATGTATTCCTTATCTTAAGAATCTTTAGGCCGCTGTTCTTTGTAAAACCCCATCACTGCCTCCATGAATAGTTTAAAATTCTTCATGGTTTTTGGATCTTTCACCTCGGACAAGCAATGGCGTATGAGATTGACGAAGTTATCATCCACCAAACCGTTCCTACCCTTGGCATAGGCCGCCTTGGCGTTGATCATCCGAATGAATGGAAGTAATTCATCAAACCTCTTTTCTTCCATTTCAACCCTCTCGTTCCACATACAGATTTCGTCATAGAAACGACGAAGTTGAGTAGGCTTGTTGCTTTTGGGGTTCAAGGCTAATTTTATTGCCATATCCTTGGCGGTCTTGTCAAATAAGTCAGCGTCAATCTTGTCAAACTTAATCTTGCTGATATCCGACGGAGATTGTTGTAGTGTGGGCGATCCTTCCCTACTTTGTGTTCCCGAAAAACCACCTCCGGGATTCCGATTCGGTGTTGACTGACTTTTTTGTGTGGGATTCATTTGATTTTATATCTCCGACGTTGGTAAAGGTGGGTAAAGAGGGCGATTTTATAATCACCCATATTGGTTGAAATCCTTTTGCCGATCTTCTCGGCGAATTCTTGCCGATAGATTTCCTCGCATTTTTCGTTAGTTACGTGCAGCTTGTCCATCACGAAACGCCAACTCCGATAGGTAAACCGAGAACGCCAGATATTATCTTCTGGTTTTTTCTTGGCACTCTCCGCTTGGTCGCAGAGGTAAAGCAAGCCGTAGAGATAGCCTGTACTCATTTCTACGTTGTATTCCTGCTTCAATGAATTTACCACGCCTGCCAGTTCCTCTTCCGCCGCTAGCATTTCTCCGAAGGTGTCCCAGCGTACTGCACGATTCCAGCAGGTGATAGCGTTTTTCTCTTTTCCATCGCCATAGGCCTTGGCCTTGTCTAGGGCATCTTCCGCCAGATCAGCTAAGGAGAGAACTGGAATGCCCGGCTTGGTCATGGCCAATCCCGCTGAAAAGTGCAGGTCAGAATTGCCTCCCACGTATCGCAAGAATTCCTTATGCATTTCATCCGCCAGGCTGATTTGTTCCCGCCAGGGACCGATGAGAAAAAAGTCATCACCTCCGGCAAAGACGGTGTAGGTTTCGCGAAAGTCCTTGGCGCACCGCCACGGCAACCAAACGGAGAAAAAGGCGTTTACCTGTCTGCTCAGGGTCGCCATGCGGGCGAAGGTGGGTTCCTTCATCCCATTCATAAAGACCTTTCCCAGGTTATCCACATCCCCTTTGAGAATCCCAAGGGCCGCCACACCGCGCTGTTGATCCTTGTCGTCCTTCACAATACTGGTCTTGGCAAGGTCTCCGAAATCCTTAATGGTGTCGTCCTCTTCCTTAGGGACGTAACCATTGATGGCCCGTCGGGCATAACCGTTCCATAAAGGAGCCTTGCCATCCTTGCTCGGCAGTGAAAAATCCCAGGCCCGCAGTAGATCGCCATCCTTCACTAATGGGCCAAACTTACCACTTGTCTCCTCGGTGGCGGTGAAGGTCACTCGATAACCGAAGCAGTCCAGGGTTAAGGTATCGTTGTTTACTTCATTGCGGGTGACGAGTAGGCGCTCCCCCTTAACCAACTGTTTGCCAATGTCGATCTGGTCGCCGCAAAGACGGCAGATCTTCATATTTGCTTTCTCGTCTTCCTTCTCGATAACGGCAGGTACCTTACCGCAAACAACGCACGCGCCTTCTTGGTACTCAATCTTGAAAATAGGCAACGGGGCATTGGATCCGCACAGGTCAAACCGCCGCCGCTTACGTTGTTCCAGATCATTAAACAACCGCTTCATGAGTCCCTGGAACGCTCCTTTCTTAAAATCAGCCCGGCTCGCCTTGGTGATGGCCAGTCCGATGCCGCCTTGACCGAAGGTGTGTTTCAGAAACCATTTATCTAATTCTTGGCGAACGCCTTCCACCCGTTTCTCAGCGTCTTGCAGGTTGGGGGCAACGATCAGAAATTTTCCCGCCGCATTGATGATCTGAGCCGTGACCGGTAGTTGAAATGCATCTAACACCTTCACTGCCGCCAATTCTGTTAGCAATGCGACAGAGAAAGATCGTCCCCGTAACAACTTAGCCGCCTTCTTCGTACTTTCGCCGCCACTGGAGAAAATGAAATCCTGAATACCGAAGAAGTCTCCTTGGATCAGAAGAATTTCTTCGTCGGCGTGCTGGTCCCAGTTTTTCCAGCGCTGTTCCGAGAATGACGTTTCCACGCTACTGCGATCATTGTGATATTGCCATAGGGCTACCGCCAACGCCGCCGTGGTTTTGGAATGGTCATAAAGAGATACGTCCGAGGGAATATCCATGAACCCCCCGCCTGGCTTTTTTGTTGCCGTAGCTGACGGAATCGCATGGGTGAAGGTTAGGTAGAGGCTATCGAAATGATCCAGCCACAGAGGTAACGAATCCTGATGACGTTCTGGAATATCATTTAACCCAGCAACGAATTGAGTCCACAGTTCCTGATACTCTTGGCGGGCTTCATCATTATTGAGATCCTTCGTGACCACAGGGAAAATGGACTCCGGGGCCATGGCGAGCAATGTCAGACGATGTTTTGGACAAATGGGCTTTTCCTGATTCAGACGAATGCTCTCCAGCAGAGGCCATTGCCGCGCTCGTAGATAGCCCACCTTTTTTCCGTTCTCCTCTCGTTCTTCCTCGGCTTGGTTGTACGCATCGAAGGTTGCCCGCTCAAAACCGGAGGCCAACCGGTCGGCAGTAGCAATGATCCGTTGCAGCGGAGTCTCCGGTTTATGGTGCATCGCTGCCGCATTGATCAGGGAGTCATCCTTTCGTTTTCGATCTCCCCACGAACTAAAAGGAGTCATTTCTCCCCGTTTAATATCAGGAATGTTTTCCTCGATGGCGTCAATGGCCATACCGGAATAGGCCGCGTGAATGTGGGAAGGTCGCCCATTCCATGATGGGCAGTAGGTTGCCTTGTTACCGTCGAGTTTAGGAAAGTCTCGTCCTGCCCGTTCGGCGAACTTACCTAGGTCGTGAAGCAGCGCTGCCAGGGCAACACGGCAGGAAGCATCCAAGAGATCCTTATCATTCATGGCGTTATTATGCCTCGTCAATGTGTATATGCTGGGGGTCTAAGAGTAGACCGTATTCTTTACCACCTCGTGCTGGTCGAGATTGTACCCGGGCGGGATGAACCTCTCCCAGGCGGAATTTTATCTTGGAAATGGCGTGAGTCATCTTTTGTTTCAATTCCTCGAAATTAACTTGGCCATCACGTCCTCTGGGAATAAATCCTACTTCCCTAAATGGTGCGTTGCCAACTGTAGCAGTATGGTAGTTTTGTTCTAATTGTTCAACATAGGGTTGGCTATCCAATTCACGCCCAGGTATCCATCCATCCCGCCCAGCTCCCCACCCTTCCTTGCGGGCTTGGGCAAAGAAAAGTAGTACCGCGAACTCCTTTGGTGGTAAAACCGTTTCTCCGCCGTGATACCAAACGGCCAATTTTCGCGGAAAGATTCGCAAGGAGGGGTTCAGGCTCTCGACCTCCCGTTGAATCCGCTGTTGAGCCATTTCCAGGGAAACCAGTCCTCGACGAGTCTCCTCGTCTACCAAGGAACGCAATCGCACCAAGGGAATCTCCATCATCTCCACCTGGGCTTCGGCACTATTAAGAAACATGACCCCTCCGGCCCGATGTACTGCCAGTGTTGCTGGTTGTGGCGGTGGATAGAAAAACTCGGCCAAGTTTTCAAAATGTGGGGATGTTAGCAGATGCACAAGTCGATCTTCTGGTCGCGCCAGCAAAGCAAATATCTGAGTAAGCAAAACCACCATATCCTTACGTCCTCCCGCCACGCAAGCAATAATGGGAAGTTCTCCCTCGGAACACCAAGTAGCCAGTCGTTCCATTACGCCATCCAGAGAGGCCGGTTGCAGCGCTCCACCCACCTCCCGGCGGGGCCAGAGTCGATGTAAATCTTCTAGACCGAAAAGTAACCTACTCCGCTGGATTCCATAATCCCGGCAGAAACGTTCCAATGGAGTATCGTGGGTTAGAAGCAGGGCATTTTGTACCGTATCCGCCCCTTCCGGACTCGTCAATACAGAAATGTGTGCCACATGGCGGCCTTCCCGCACGCTTAGGACAAATAATGCTTCAGTGATCACCTGGGGCGTCAATCCTGCCAAAACTACCAGATGGCAGGGGATATGTTTGGAAGGTTCCATTTTTATTTCTTTTCAACTCATGGTTTCATTATTTCTTGTTTCTAGTTGTTATCATTACCTGGAGTCATGATCGCCACAAGTAAGACCAGGTGGTCGCCATGTGGCCGGAGGACCTGTTTTTTCCGCGACGAGGGAACGGAAAAACCGCCCCCAGTTTCCCAGGGGCGGTCAAATGTGGCCGTAAGACCTGTTTCTTCCGCTAATAGACATTATCGGAATCCCCATACCTGCCCCTGATTTATATGGGCTGGAGTAGCTGGAGGAAGTACCAACGGGAGGTTTCCGATAAGGTCTAATGTGAGAATGCGCCCTGCACAAGTTGACAAATTACCGTTCCTTAACATCGTCCACTGGCTAGCCAAGCACTGGATAGGATAGACCATCGAAACAAAAAACAAACAGCAGAGCTGACCTGAAGACCTGAGGGAAGGTACCATGCACGCCCCATCTTCCTTGTTCGAGATTCCTAATGCGTGCCAGTGGCCGAGCCCCTGATGAACTGCGTCCTATCCGTCTGATCCGCCACTACACCCGCCATGCCGAGGGTTCGGTACTGGTAGAATTCGGTGATACCCGAGTGCTATGTACCGCCTCGGTGGAAGAGCGTGTGCCCCATTTTCTCAAAGGTAAAGCCCAGGGTTGGGTGACGGCGGAGTACGGCATGTTGCCGCGCGCCACTTCGGTCCGCACTGCTCGCGAGGCAGCCGTCGGCCGCCAGAATGGGCGGACCCAGGAGATCCAGCGTCTGATTGGTCGCTCCCTACGAGCGGTGACCAACCTGGCAATCCTGGGAGAACGCACCATTACCGTGGACTGCGATGTGTTGCAGGCCGACGGCGGGACCCGTACCGCTGCGATTACCGGCGGCTATGTCGCGTTGGTGGATGCGGTGGATGCACTACGCCACCGTAGGATGATCAGTGGAGATCCTCTTCATGGGGTAGTGGCAGCAGTCTCGGTGGGGATTGTTGGCGGTATCCCGGTGTTGGATCTGGATTATGCCGAAGACTCCGGGGCGGAAACGGATATGAATGTGGTAATGAACGACGGTGGGGCTTTCGTGGAGGTCCAGGGAACTGCGGAGGGACACGCCTTCCGTCGCTCCGAGCTGGATGCCTTGCTGGCCTTGGCCGAGGCCGGCATCACCCGACTGATTGCCACCCAGCGTGCGGCACTGACCAGCGAATCAACGCAAAAAATAATTTGAACGGATTGAGAAAGAATGAAGAAACATCCCCACGATAGAATCGTCTTCGCCAGCGGCAACCCCGGCAAGATTCGAGAGGTAGGCCAGATTCTCAGCGGCCTGCACCTCACCGTCCTGCCCCAGTCTCAATTTCAGGTCCCGGAGGTGGAAGAGACTGGTCTCAGTTTTGTGGAAAATGCCTTGATCAAGGCCCGCCATGCGGCTGCCCACAGCGGTCTGCCGGCCATTGCCGATGATTCGGGATTGGCGGTGGATGCCCTGGATGGCGCGCCGGGGGTTTGGTCCGCACGGTATGCCGGAGTGGGGGCGAGTGATGAGGCCAACCTGGATAAGGTCCTTCAGGAAATGCGGGAAGTGCCGCCGCAGGAACGCACCGCTCGGTTCATCTGCGTCCTGGTCTATCTGACCCATCCTCGCGACCCCACACCCATCATTTGTGAGGGCGTTTGGGAGGGAAATCTCACCTATACCCAGGCAGGGCAACACGGTTTCGGCTACGATCCCATCTTCTTTGTCCCTACCCACGGCTGTACCTCGGCACAGCTGGCACCAGAGGTGAAGAACGCCTTGAGCCACCGCGGCCAAGCCCTGCGACTCCTCCTCACCGCGTTACAGACCCGAGGGTTGACTGGTTAGCCGTATCTTCCTTTACCGTTATCCATGGCAATTACACTACACTACCGCCCACATCGGTTGCGTACCGTCTGACGAAACGAGATAAACCATGCGCTTTTTCCGAAAGGGAACCGCACCCCTTCTATTCAAATGGTTAGTAACCTCCCTCCTGTTCGTAACCTGGTTTTGGGTAAGCGGCGTCGATGCCGCGACGGATCGGAAAGCGAATACCACCCCTGCCACGCATTCCCACAAGAATGCCAAGACCGACCAATCCGCCCACAAGAAAACGGCGGATAAGAAGGTCTCTTCCTCCCACACCCACGTGGCGGCGGGGAGGCATGCGGCTCACTCGGCGACGAAGACCAAGGCTAAGACCCAAGCCAAGACGAAGAGCCATACTACCCACGTCGCCCACCATCGTACCCACCACCGTCACGTGGTCCATGCGCGGCCCCCTGCGGAGGTCCGGGAAGCGTCCGACGAGCCGGAGTCCGCTCCTGTTTCCCGCCGCGTCCCGCTCCGGGTAAGCGCCGTCAAGGCCATGGTGGTCCACGAAAATACGGGCGAGACCTTGTTCGGCAAGAACATCGATCAAGTCACCCCGATTGCCTCCGTGACCAAACTTATGACAGCGATGGTGGTCCTAGATCGCAATCTGCCGATGGACGAAGAGATCACGATCATTGATGAGGACGTGGACCACCTCAAGCACTCCAGTTCTCGGCTCCAGGTGGGTACGGTCCTTACCCGCCGCGAGACGTTGCAACTCGCGCTCATGTCTTCCGAAAACCGTGCGGCTGCGGCGTTGGGACGTACCTATCCGGGGGGCACCACCGTCTTCGCGGCTGCCATGAACCGCAAGGCCCAGGAGCTGGGGATGAACAGCAGCTATTTTGCCGACCCTACTGGCCTCAACTCCGCCAATGTCTCCACCGCGGAGGATTTGGTAAAAATGGTACGCGCCGCCCATCGCTATGAGACCATTCGTGATATTACCACCACCTCTTCTTACGAGATTGGGGTCGGTAGAAAAAAGCGCCCCACCATGTTCATCAATACCAACCGATTGGTGAGAGGTGGGAGTTGGGATATTGGGGTGAGTAAAACCGGCTATATCAATGAGGCCGGTCATTGTTTGGTGATGCAGGTGCGAGTCAATGAGACGCCGATTATCTTGGTATTGCTGGAGAACTCGGGAAAATACAGTTGTCCGGCGGATGCGGTGCGTATCCGGCAATGGCTCCAACGTCAGCGTTTGGGTTGAGCCTCCTTTTCCACACAGAACGGGAACGACCAAATTTTTCTGACGATGTATGTCTGCTCTCTCACTGGGAAAGCAAAATGAGTAACCTCGCCTTTACCGTAGAACACAACCCCACCCCGGCCAAATTGGAAGTGCTGGGGGTCTACGATTGGCCGATCTGGACAAAGGAGGTCTCGTGCTTTCCCTGGACCTATGACGCCGATGAGACCTGCTACCTCCTCGCCGGAGAAGTAATCGTCACCCCGGATGGCGGCGAACCGGTACGGTTGGGTTCTGGTGATTTGGTCCATTTTTCTGCCGGTCTGTCCTGTCGGTGGGACATCCGTGCTCCCATTAAGAAACACTATAAGTTTTCAACAGGATAGATCCTTCGGTTGCGACTATCCTCTGACTATTTGGTAAGGTAAGGAGATAAAGCCAGAGGGTCTATCAATTCTGCTCATATCAGGAAATGGATGAAATGGTGGCGGTATGCCATCTTTTTACGTCACGGTTTTGCCCGTTTCCTATATATGAAGTTGTTGCATTTCTCCATGTCGTTAAAATCCATCTCGGAGGTCCTTTGAATCCTGGTCTACGTGTCGGCGTCTTTGTAGATGCCGAAAATATAAAGATGAATGGTGGCTATTATATGCGCTATGATATCCTGCGCCGTTTCGCGGCTCGGGATAATGGGCTGTTGTTGCGCCTAAATACTTATCTTGCCTTTGACCGTGAGCGGGCTCAATCCGATCCCGAATATGCCCGCAAGACCCGTGCGTACCAGCAGACGGTACGTGATTATGGTTGGAAGATTGTGGTGAAGGAAGTCCGCCGCTACAAGGACGATGAAGGAAATATTACCACCAAGGTCAATGCCGATTTGGACTTGGCGGTAGATGCCATGCTCCAGGGAGACCATTTAGATCAGGTATTATTGGTGACCGGAGATGGAGATTTTCTCCAGGTAGTGGGTGCCCTTCAGGACAAGGGTACACGGGTGGAACTGCTGGCCTTCCAAAATATCTCTCGGGAATTGACTCGGCAGGTAGATGCCTTTTACAACGGCTATCTAATTCCAGATTTATTGCCGTTCTCCTACGAGCCTAAAAATGAGTGGGGGATGTCGGGCTCCTGCGTACGAGGGGTACCCACCAAGTGGTTCCCTGACAAAGGTTACGGTTTCCTACGCTTCATCCGTAGCATCAGCCCCCATCTCTGGGTAACGGACCAACGTGACCCGGATTCTCCTTATCGTAGCGTTTTTTGCCATATTAATGAGATGGCGGAGGGGCTTACTCAGGACGACATGCAAAGCCGCGATACCATCGTAGAGTTTTACCTGAAAGAGAGTGAACAGAAAGAAGGCGGGCATACCGCAACCAATGTGCGGCCGGTGTACCTGCCACGCTGATTTTTTGGGGGCATGGTGATGGTTTCATCTTAACCGTTGACCCTCTTGCCCCTCTCTCGTTCACCGGGAAGGGAGCCGGAGGATCAACAGGGTTGATTTCGTCAGGGAAGAGATAACGTCGGGAGTGTTTTCGGCGTAGGTAGGTGAAGCGATGACCACAGCCGAATTGTCTTAACCCCGGGCACCGCATCTGCCCGGGGTTCCTCTCTCCGTTCCCGGTCCAATGGATACTGCACAGACCCCAGCCAACATGCCTCGCGTTGTGCTCATCGACCTCGACAACTGTCCCACCCAGCTTGCCCATCTTCCCCAGGCCGTGGCTCACTTTACCCGTGTGGTGGTGTGTTATGGCGGTTTTGAACCCAAGATCCAGTTGGCCCAACTTGGCCTACTGGCGCCAGCCCTGGTAGAAGGGCGGCTAGCCATCGAACCGATGGAGCGTAAGGGCAAGAATGCTGCTGATTTCGGCCTCACCTTCTGGGCCGGACGATTACTGGCCGAAATGCCCCCCGAGACGGAGTTTCTGGTCTTGTCCCAGGACACCGACCTCGACTATCTCATGGACATGCTCCGCCGTGCCGGACGTAAGGCCGAGCGATTGGACGGCAACAGCTATCCCGGTTTTGGTGTCGCAGCAACGGTCCAAGACACCTCCTCCGCTAACACCGACAATGCACTCGCAGGTAATGGAACACCTCTCTCATTAGAGGCCGCCGCCGAGGACTACCGGGCAGTGCATATCACCGGTCGGCGTACCCGACCTGCGCGGCGTCTCACACTGATCAACAGCATCCGCTCCCATTTCAAGGGCAGCGTCGGTATTGATTCCGAAGCCGTGCTCCAGGAGCTTATCCGCCGGGGAGTACTAAGCATGGGCAGGGGGGGGCAGGTGCTCTACCGTGACCGTGTCCATTCTTGTCTGATCCAAGAGCGCCCGACTTCGACCCCAGCCCCGATCCCAGTCCCAGTCCCAATCCCGGCTCCAACCGTTACGTCGAAACCCGCAGCAACGCTGCCGGTCCCCGTATCCACCACATCCGCACCAAACGCCGTGGGTACTGTCGAGACGATGGGGGTATCTGCCCAAGCATTACCTGCGAGAGATTCAACCTCTACCACTGTCCCGCTGGTCGCCATCCCCGAGCCAATCGTAGAGCAGGAAAAAGGGACCACCGTAGTTACCGATATTCCGGTTTCCACCGCTGCCGTGCCGACGGTATCACCGACAACTATTTCTTTCCCACTGGTTGCCGCTGTAGAGATGGTCCCCATCATTGGGATCACCGGTCCCACCGATGAGTATTTCGTCGTCCACATTGCCAACCAGCGTAGCCGCCCAGGCCGACGTGTGACTCTGCTCAACAGCATCCGATCCTATTTCAAAGGCCAGCCGACAGTAGACCCGGAGGCCGTTATGGCCGAACTATTCCGGCGCGGGGTAGTTTCCCAGAATCGGGGGGGACTGCTCCGTTACCATGACCGACCGACCCCCGGCCAATCTTCCCAACCCCCGGTAGAGCCAAAAGCAGTTTGCCCCCCCCCGGAATTAGTGCCGATACCAACCACCACACCAGAACCGATACCAGAACCAGTTACCGCTACCGAGACTTGTATCACCACTGAGCCCTGCATATCCGACGAGCCCAGAGAACCCACCCCTGATCTCAACATTGAGACCACTAAAACCGAGGCTACCACCCCGGAGATGGGTACTGAGGCCGATACCGTGCTCGCTATGGAAGAAGCCGAAGTGCCGAAGGAGGTGGCAAAGGTGACCACTGAGGATGCGGTCGGTGCGGTTGGTACTACCGATGCTACCGAAGGCAAAGCCAGAAAACCTACGAGGACACGGTCTACCGCCCCAAAAACGAAACCACTGTCAACCGAGACCACTCCCCGTGAACCGCGCCCACCGCGGCGGCGTACCGGTGAGGCCAGATCGCCACGCAGACCACGTGCGGCAGTGGCCGACGAGCCTGACACTAAGGCACAGGATGTGGAGAAAACTACCCTGACAGATTCGTAAGAGTTGTATGAATTGAATAATCCCGCGCACCCGGAAGAAGAACCGCCTTCTATCCATCGCATCCCATCCCAAGTATCCTGCTGCCGCATAAATCTCGGGAGGTCAAATGCAACGTATCATTTCTCTGCGTGAACGGTTTGCACAGTTTCTCGGTTTCGCACGTAGGTGAAGGTTTCAGAAAGTAGAAAGTTCAGACAGCGCCTTAATGGTAGTACTAACGGAGCGCTGTTCACTATCCAATGCAGCAATGAGATGTTCGATCGTGGCAGACGCTTCCCCTCCTCTCAAGGCATTTTCCAATGCGCCGGCGGCCTCATGTACCTGGGTAATTCCCAGCGTCCCACTAATTCCTTTGAGAGAATGCGCCAGACAACGGGCCTTATTTTCGTCCCCCTGTGCCAGACTGACCCGCAATTGGGCGGAATCATCCGCGTGAAGATTGTCATATTTACAAAGAAAATGAATATAACCAACGGCATCACTCCGCACATTGTTCATTCCCAAGGCGGCATCAATGCCGGGCATCGTCATCAGAAACGCCTGTAAACGGTTCAAGAGGGTGGTGTCGGCACCTTTATCCAGCTCCGAAACTGGGTCTGTTAATTCCGTGGGCAGATCCTGTGCGGGTAATTGGAAAGGTTCCGCGGCGGGTTGAGCCGTGCATACGGAACGCGGTAACAACCACTTGAGTAAGGTCTCAAAAAGAAGATCCGGGTCTACCGGTTTGGCGATGAAGTCATCCATGCCGACTTCCAGGCAGCGCGCGCGATTTTCGTAAAAGGCATTGGCGGTCATAGCCAGAATAGGCGTCTTCTCATGACCGGGCAGACAGCGGATGGTACGCGTCGCCTCTAGGCCATCCTGCTCCGGCATTTGTACATCCATGAGAATTAGGTCGTAAGCATTCGCACCGGCCCACTTGACGGCCTCGGTCCCATTGTTGGCTACATCTACACGAAACCCGGCAGATCGCAATAAATCAAAAGACACCTCCTGGGCCAACAGATTGTCTTCGGCCAAAAGCAGCCACGCCCCGGCATGGTCGCGCCGAAGGATTGTCCAGGCATTCGATGCCATCCCCCCTTCCCTCACCACCTCGCCCAATTCAATGGTTTGACCAAGACGCACGGTGAACCAGAACCTACTGCCCTGCCTCACCGTACTCTCCACCCCCGCGTCGCCTCCCATCAACTCGGCGATGCGACGGGTGATGGAAAGACCGAGACCCGTCCCCCCGTACTTACGGGTCATAGAACCATCGGCCTGCTCAAAGGGCTGAAATAGGCAGGACAGATGGTCTGCGGCAATCCCGATCCCGGTATCCGCCACCGTGAACCGTATCAGAAGGTCATTCTCGGTTTTTTCCTCCACTCGGGCGGTCACCTGGATGATGCCTTGTTCGGTAAACTTCACTGCGTTGCTTAGATAGTTAAGCAGGGCTTGGGTAAGACGGGTGGGGTCACCTTTGACCCGCCGCGGCAAATCCCCGTAATCCACGGCAAGACCGATCCCCTTTTCCTGTGCCCTGGCGGTGACGAGACCGGTCACCCGAGCGATCACCTCCCCCGGAGAAAAATCCTCTATCTCCAGGACCATACGGCCCGCTTCGATCTTCGACAGGTCGAGGATATCGTCAATGATGGACTGTAGGTGTCGAGTAGAACCGGCGATCTTAAGCAGCTTATCGTGCAGTTCCGCATCCCCCCCTTTTCGCAAGAGCAGCTGGGTAAATCCGAGAATGGCATGGATAGGCGTGCGGATCTCGTGGCTCATATTGGCCAGAAATTGACTCTTGGCCCGATTGGCCGCCTCAGCACGTGCCTTGGCCTCGGCCAGTCCTAATTCGGCCTCCTTGCGTCGGGTAATATCCGTAACAAAGGCAATAGCGTGCTCGGATTCATTCGTCTGCTGGATATGGAGCGTAACTTCGACGGGGACGAGGCGCCCATCTTTGGTACGGTGGCGAGCCTCGAAACGGTTGTTTTTGTTTTTCTGCAGCGATGCAGCAACTTCCCGGAAGTGTTCCTGCGAGATAAGAGGGTCGATGTCCGATACCGCCATGGTCAGCAATTCTTCCTCGCTATATCCTAAAAGGATACAAGCGGCCTGATTGACATAGCGGAATCGGCCCTCGGCATCCATCCAGTGGATGGCAATACCCAGTTGATCCATGGCACCCAGGGTTTCACTAAGACGCCAATTCGCCAGCGCCGTGGTCTCCTGCGCCCGGGCCAGCGCCGCCTCGGTCTGTTTGCGGGCAGTAATATCGCGGTTGGAAGCACGACGACCGAGATAACCACCCCCCTCATCGAAAACTGGCTGACAGACATGTTCGATCCAACGTACCTGACCATCCCGACGGATCATTCTGAAAGCGAGTTCCTCGTGTGAATGGTTGTTGTTACGAAATATTTTATGGTGTTGCTGTACGAATTCCCGATCATCAGGATAGGTAATATCTAAGAACAGCCCAGGATTAGAGATGAATTCTTCTACACGGTAGCCGGTAATACGCTCACAAGCCGGAGAACAATAGAGCCAACGACCATCGACATCAACCCAGGTTTCCCAAGTATAGGTAAAATCGGCAACCGTCCGATATTTTAGTTCGGCCTCCCGGAGGGCCGCGGTACGCGATGCTACCAATTCTTCCAGATGATCGCGATGCTGATCCAACTCCATGGCAATACGCTGATGCTCGGTAATATCCTCCTGAATACCAAGGAAGTGGGTAATATTGCCGGCAGGTCCACGCACCGGCGAGATGTGCGAGAAAATTACGCATTCTTTACCATCCTTGGCAATGTCGAACAATTTTCCTTTCCAGGGCATACCGGCGCGGAGCGCATCCCAAAGTTCATCGTAGGTTTGAAATGGAGTTTTGCCGGAGGCAAGGATACGCGGATTTCTCCCCAGGCATTCCCCTCGACCATACCCAAAGGTAGCCTCAAAAGCCTGATTGACGTACTCAATACAACCCTCGATATCGGTAATGATGACCGGATTGGGACTCTGATCCACGGCCATCTGCAAAGTACGCAAGGTCTCCTCAATCCGCAGCCTTTCCTCATATACCTGTAGACTGGTTTGGGAAAATCTCCGCATTAGGTGCCTGCGGGTAATCAATACGATTACCAGCCCCAAAAGAAGCACCACGCACCCGGCGAGGACCAGCGCGGAGAGATCCATAGGGGTAGACAGAAATGCGCCCATCATCGGTACCTCGCTTCGGATAATCGGATAATTGACGAATTAATCCACAATCGGTTAAGTTGTCTACAGGAACTGGATTTTCTGCATTACGCACATGGTTCTCATTCATTGGTGGCATTGGCAATTTTAATGGAGACGGCTTGGCTGATTTGTTGTCGAGTGACAGTACCCTGGTGAGCTACTCAAATGGAAACAGCAGCTCTGCGCTGGGGGTGCAACCCGTCGAGCGCGCTATCGTCTATACAGAATATGAGGTAATGTGAG
>CAUYUB010000089.1:0-5738 GCA_963575685.1 Gammaproteobacteria bacterium
AACGGGCAATCTCAGCCCAAGCCAAGGATACGGGATTGGAGAAATGGCTGGGCGAGACGGGCATCACCCTCAACAAGTCAATGGTACTCGACCCGCAGAATACCCCCTTCCCGATTCCGGTACAGCGTGAGATCGGTGGTTTCACGGTGCAGGAATTGCGTTCGGTGCCCTATCCCTATTTCCCCGATCTCCGTGAGAGTGGGATGAACCGCACCAACGGGATGACCTCGGGCCTGGGGCAGGTAACCCTGAGCTGGGCATCTCCTATCGAGATCGATAAGGAGCGGAACAAGGACCGCAAGATCACCGAATTGTTGCATAGCTCCGCGCGTTCGTGGACTTCGACATCGGAGAATATTCAGCCGAATTTCTCCGTCTACGGTCGGTTGGGCTTTCCTGAAGGCAAATCAAATAGTGCCAGTCTCCTTGGTGCAGTCATTGAGGGCCATTTCGACAGCTATTTCAAGGACAAGCCCTCGCCGCTATTGAAGGCCGCGGATAAGGCCAAACCGGCCGATGCCAAGCCCGAAACCGAAGCGGCCGAAGGTGGTGCTGACAAGAAGCCTACCGATAAGGATCAGCCGGTGGTTACCGGTAAGATCGACCATTCGCCTTCTTCGTCGCGTCTGATCCTTTTTGGTTCTTCCAATTTCCTGAGTGACACTGCCCTGGAATTGGCATCACAGGCTACCGGTACGCATTACCTGAAGCCCGTACAACTGATGCAGAATGCGGTGGATTGGTCCTTAGAGGATCAAAGCCTGTTGGCGCTACGCGGCCGTGGCCAATACTCGCGGATGCTTATGCCCATGGAACGGAGTGCCCAGATGTTTTGGGAATATCTTAACTATGCCTTGGCATTGGGTGGTCTGGCGTTGGTCTATTTCCTACAACGCCGCAGTCGGGCGGAACGTCTGCGTCATTACCAAACCGTGCTTAATCTCGGAGGGGCATGAGCCATGAATCGACTCATTAGTGTATTGGGTGTGGTGCTGGCCATACAATTGGTGCTGGCGCTATTTCTCGAAATGACCGCAGGGGGTATAGGCGGTGTAGCCAGTAGCGAACCACTGTTGCATTTCGAGGCCAAATCGATAGATCGCATCACCATCGAACCATCGGGCAAGGCCCCCATGGTGCTGGAGCATCGGGGAACTGCCTGGTCGCTACCAGCTTTGGCCGGTTTTCCGGCGTTTACGGCCAAGGTGGATGGATTCCTTAATCGGCTGGCGGGATTACATAAACGCCTCCCGGTCGCGACTACATCCGCTGCGGTCAAACGCTTCAAGGTTAGTTCCGCGGCTTATGAGCATAAAGTCGTATTGAGCGCCGGAGACAAAACTGTGGCAACGCTCTGGCTGGGAGATTCTCCCGGATTCCGCCAGCTCTATGGCCGAGCCAACGACGAAGACGCGGTCTATAATCTGGACCTCGCCACCTATGAGGTTGCCGCCGATCCCAATCAATGGACGGATAAAACGGTCCTGAATCTCAAACCGGATGAGATCACCCAAGTAAACCTGCCGGAGGTACACCTGGTACGCGTGAAGGAAGCGGAGAAGGGTAACAATGCTGAGAAGGCGAATGATAAGGACGGCAATAACGACGCCGGCAAACCTGGAAAGTGGCAGGTAGAGGGACTTTCTCCCAGAGAAGCGATCAACTTTGGAGAAATCGAAACACTGGTCAATCAACTGGCGAATATCGGCTTTGAATCAGTACTGGGCAAGGAGAATCAGCCGGAATACCGACAGGAAGCGCCTGCCCTCACCGTGTCCATTACCACCCAGGCGGGAGAACAGCGTAGTTATGTATTCTCCAAGCCAGATTCCGGAAAGGAGGCCAAGCCTGAGAAAGCGACTGACGCCAATAAGGCCGATGCTGATAAAGGGAAAGGCCAAGAGAAGGGGAGCGAGTACATCCTGAAAGCTTCAATCTCGCCCTATTATTTCAAGGTCGCTGACTTTACGGTGAAGGAGTTGCTGGAGGCAAAGCGGGATAAACTGGTCAAGAAGCCCACGGCTGCGGCTACGCCTAAAGAGGTGGCTAAGGAGACGGCCCCGGTTGCTTCGGTGCCGGCAGCTAGTCCACCCGCGCCGTAACGGGTGAAGATGATTTCCGAGGATGGGTATGACCATCCTCGGAAATCGTCCGTATCCGATACTTTATCTTTACGCTGTCTGATTTTGTTTCTGCCTGCATAAGCGAGTCCATGTATTGAATGCGACCAGAATGTCGGTATCGCTATCGGCGTCGTCTCGCGCTGTGGAACCAAACAAGGCAAGATACGTTACACCGTGGCGGACGGTCAGCACGGGTTTGCTTTGGCATACCGCCTAACCTAGGATGATCAGGATAACCTGCTGAAGGTACTCAACACTACAGCCCGCGTACATCTTATATCACCTGTTTCGTTCTGGTTTTGTACTGGAGCGCGTGAGGTAGAAATAACTGGGCTTATGTGGGAATGGGGGTGTCGTTTTGCATGATCAGTTAGTTCTGGTCAGGTGGGAGAAGATGCTACCCTGGTTTTCCTGAGCCCCTACGCCCCACGTTCGCAGAGAGACCGGGAGAAACTGAAACTCCCCTAGACGTTGTCAAGAAAATTTTAGGGCATGATGGTGGAGGGGTAACCAGCCACTAGAGGACCAGTTGTGCGTAAAATACTGGCAGCGATAGAACTAGTTACGCGCGAGAATTACGGTACCTCGGATGGTCGTTACCCAAACCACTACACAATAAAACAGGAGGGTATCGTAGCTTATTGAATAAGATACGTAAAATCTAGTAAAGTACCGCATACAATAAACTTCCTTCGGATTTATACCCTTTACGATTTATCCTTACGGTTTGCATCCTTCGCTGGGGAGACCAGATGGCCAAAAATTACCTCTTTACCTCCGAGTCCGTGTCCGAGGGACACCCGGACAAGATGGCGGACCAGATCTCGGACGCCGTGCTCGATGCCCTGATCGCCCATGATCCGAGGAGCCGCGTCGCCTGCGAGACCCTCGTCAAGACCGGCGTGGTCGTCATCGCGGGCGAGATCACCACCAACGCTTGGGTGGACCTCGACCAAATTGCACGCCAAGTGGTCAAGGATATCGGTTACACCAGCTCGGAAATGGGCTTTGACGGGGAAACCTGCGCCGTCCTCACCGCCCTCGGCAAGCAGTCCTCGGACATTGCCATGGGGGTGGATGAAACGGTTAACCACGAACAGGGCGCCGGTGACCAAGGCATGATGTTCGGCTACGCCACTGCCGAAACCGATGTCTTAATGCCCGCCCCGATCACCTACGCCCACCGTTTGGTGCGTCGTCAGGCCGAAGTGCGCAAGAACGGTACTCTGCCCTGGCTACGTCCTGACGCCAAAAGTCAGCTTACCTTCCGCTACGAGGACCATCGCCCGGTCAGTATCGATGCCGTGGTGCTCTCCACCCAACACAGCCCTGATATCGAGACCCCGGTCCTGCGTGAGGCGGTAATGGATGAGATCATCCTCCCGATCCTCCCGCCGGAGTGGATCACCAAAGAGACCCGTTTTTACATCAATCCCACTGGGCGCTTCGTTATTGGCGGCCCGATGGGTGACTGCGGCCTTACCGGACGCAAGATCATCGTAGATACCTACGGCGGTATGGGCCGTCACGGTGGTGGCGCCTTCTCCGGCAAAGACCCCACCAAGGTAGATCGCTCCGCTGCGTATGCTGCTCGCTATGTGGCCAAGAACATCGTCGCCGCGGGACTGGCCGAACGTTGTGAGGTACAGGTCTCCTACGCCATTGGTGTCGCCCGTCCCACTTCTGTCTCAGTAGATACCTTCGGCACCGGCCGCATGGACGATGAGCATCTGGCCGACCTTATCCACGAGCACTTTGATCTGCGCCCACGCGGCATCATCACCATGCTCGACTTGATCCATCCTATCTACCGTAGAACCGCCGCCTATGGCCATTTCGGGCGCGAAGAAGCAGGATTCCCGTGGGAGGCTACCGACAAGGCCGAGGCCCTACGCGCCGCCGCCGGCCCCCACCTCCACCACCTGACCCGCGAGGGCGTTTGATGACCAGTACCCCACCGATTGTGGACCTCGCTCCCGCCTACCGGGTGGCCGATATGAGCCTTGCCGCCTGGGGCCGCAAAGAGATTGCCATTGCCGAGACCGAAATGCCGGGGCTGATGGCCCTGCGTGAAGAATACGCAGCCAAGAAACCCCTCGCTGGGGCACGTATCTCCGGCAGCCTGCACATGACCATCCAGACGGCGGTCCTCATCGAGACTCTGGTGGCGTTGGGGGCGGAGGTACGCTGGGCTTCGTGCAACATCTACTCCACCCAGGACCACGCCGCCGCCGCCATTGCCGCCGCGGGGATCCCGGTTTTTGCCTGGAAGGGCGAGAACCTGGAGGAATACTGGTGGTGCACTGAGTTGGCCCTCACTTGGCCGGACGGCAAGGGTCCCAACATGATCCTGGACGACGGCGGCGACGCCACGTTGCTGGTCCACAAGGGCATGGAATTCGAGGCCGCTGGGGCCGTCCCCTCCCCCGCCGCCGGCGACTCCGAAGACTGGACGGAATTTCTCAAGCTTCTGGCCAATAGCTTCGCAAAGAACCCCGACAAGTGGACCGCCATTGCCGGTGGTATTCGCGGCGTAACCGAAGAGACGACCACGGGCGTTCACCGCCTCTATCAGATGCAGGATAAAGGCGCCCTGCTCTTCCCGGCAATGAACGTCAACGATTCGGTTACCAAGAGTAAATTCGACAATCTCTATGGCTGCCGCGAATCTCTCATCGACGGCATCAAGCGCGCGACCGATGTCATGGTGGCGGGCAAGATTTGCGTAGTATGCGGCTACGGTGATGTAGGTAAAGGCTGCGCCCAGGCCTTCCGGGGCATGGGTGCCACGGTATTGGTCACCGAGATTGACCCAATCTGCGCCCTCCAGGCATCAATGGAAGGCTATCGAGTAGTCACCATAGAAGAAGCCGCACCGCTCGGTGATATCTTCGTCACCGCCACCGGCAACCTCCGGGTCATTAGTCACGACCACATGATACGAATGAAGAACGAGGCCATTGTTTGCAACATCGGCCACTTCGATTCCGAGATCGATATCGCTGCCCTCGAAGCCTATCCCTGGGAAGAAATCAAACCGCAGGTAGACCACGTCATCTTCCCCGACGGCAAGAAGATCATCGTGCTCGCCAAGGGACGTCTGGTGAATCTGGGGTGCGCTACGGGTCATCCGAGTTTTGTGATGTCGGCCTCCTTTACCAATCAGGTAATGGCCCAAATGGAACTCTATGCCCACTCCGCCAACTATGAGCGGAAAGTCTATGTCCTGCCCAAGGCATTGGACGAAAAGGTGGCACGTCTGCACCTGAAGAAAATCGGCGCGCACCTCACTGAGCTGAGTAACGAGCAGGCCGCTTATATCGGGGTACCCAAGGAAGGACCGTACAAACCGAGTCATTATCGTTATTGATAGAGATAACCTCTGTTACAGGCAGGCAAATGGTGAAATCATTTTCCTGCCTTATCTTACGTCTTGAATATAATTTAGAAAGTTTATTCAAGGAGAAATTGAATGGGAGCGAACCCGATATTTAAGTAACCCAAGTTACCACCTATGATATCTGAACCTTGATTTACCTGATTAGCTGATTCCCTTGATCAAATCTAAACCGATTTCATCAAGAAAATCAATCAATCATGCAAATCAAGGTTCAG
>CAUYUB010000090.1:0-5737 GCA_963575685.1 Gammaproteobacteria bacterium
TCGGCGGCAACATCTTTCGCAGTACCGCTTCTTTCCTCTCTGCTGAATACCTCACCTTTCTCTCCAAACCGCCCTCTAATTATTAGAGATTATACTCTATGCTAGTATCATGCCACCGGACAACTATCCTGACACAGAGGGGGGGCGATCTCGTAGTAGGGCGCGCTACCGAGCAATGGCTGGCCGTGTTGACGCCAGAAGCGCAGAAAGGCTTCAAGCAACTGTGACGAGTTCAGGCTGCCATCCGCATTCAGCCAAGTTGGGGTGATACGGGGCAGCGAATCCTGGGGTCCGCTGGCCAAGGCGCGCGGCAGTACTTCCCGATAAGTGGGATTGGCGATCACCAATCCACCGCTACCGTCGTCCCGGCGCAGTAGACTCAGGTCGATCAGATAACTCCGTTCCTCCTCGGGTACCTCGCCAAGGGCGATCCCGCCGATCCTTGTAAAACCTGTCGAGCCAAAATGTCGGCACCGTCGTCGTGTAACTGCCCGCGGGCGCTGTTGGCGGACTTGCACCACAGCGGCCATTCCCGCCTCGACCCGTTCCCGCGCTGCCTGGGCGGCTTCGATGTTGACGTACAGTGCCCGGTAGCGTCCCTCTCGATTCAAATGCTCCATCAGCGCCAGCAGATAGGTGGTCTTGCCGGTTTGCCGAGGAGCGTGCAGCAGGAAATATTTTTTCTGGTCGATCAGGATCAGGACTGCCCCTAGATTCCAGCGTTGCAGAGGGGATAGACAGTAATGATCATCGGCCCGATTCGGGCCTTCGGTGTTAAAGAAACGCATGAGAAGTTCCGAGCATATCTCAATCTTTCCTGATAATAGGTCGCGCTGGCACACCAACGACCGTTAATCCATCCTCTACATGATTAAGCACCACAGCCCCCGCGCCTATTGTGACGCCAGAGCCGATACGAATGCACTGAATCACTGAGCTACCGATACCTATCCAGCTTTTTCTACCCACATGCACTTCACCTGCCAGATTGACACCTGGGCAGACATGCACGCCATCTTCCAATACGCAATCGTGATCCACTGTTGCGCCTGTATTCACAATACATCCACAACCAATCTTGCAACCCACATTAACTACCCCACCGGCGACTATCAGTGAGCCTACCCCAATTGATACACCCTGGCTGACGATTGCGGATGGATGGATAATCGTGGCTATTGTGAGCCCAAAATTCTGAAATTGATGTAACCAATCTAATCGAGTTGTACTATTTCCGATAGCGACAAATACTTGATCATCGGGTTGAGCGATTTTAAAGAGGTCATCGCCTCGTCCTGCCACCGACCACATACCACACGAAATTAACTCCGGCCATCTGTCATCAAAAAAAACTAGGCTAGACCATTTGCCTGATGTATAAGCACAATTAGCAGCTACCTTTCCGTGACCGCTTGCGCCAAGAATTAATAAACGATTAACCATTACCGGCAACTTCTGTGTTACTACCACAAAATTTCTCCATGGTCATACAACCCTTCTGGGTAATACCGTCTCGTACAAGCACCTTTCTCACTGTCAGAATTAAGATTTTCAAGTCCAACCAAAAAGATTGGTTCTCTACATACCAAACATCTAGTTTGAATTTTTCCTCCCAAGATAGCGCGTTCCTCCCGTTCACTTGTGCCCAGCCAGTGATACCAGGGCGCGCCTCATGACGACGCTCTTGTTCCTTTGTATAGAGCGGCAAATACTCCATCAACAAAGGCCGTGGTCCGACCAAACTCATTTCACCCTTAAGTACATTCCACAGCTCCGGCAGCTCATCCAAGCTGGAGGCCCGTAAGAATTTTCCGAATTTAGTCAATCTCTCCGCATCGGACAGCAGGTTGTCAGTGCTATCGCGCGCGTTGGCCATGGTGCGGAATTTGATTATACGGAAGGGGGCGCCGTGTAGGCCAGGGCGGCTTTGAATGAAGAAGATGGGAGAGCCGCACTTGATCCGCACTAGCACGACCAGGATAAGCAAAATTAGCCAGATCAATAGCAAGCCGATAACTGTTACGGTGAGGTCAAAAATGCGTTTCATATCGAACGTTATGGATCTTGTTTTTTGTTTTTTGCTGCACGATATTCTGTAAAAATAACTCGTTACAGCAGGTCTACAACCATTTTGCCATCGTATTGTGGGTTCCCTTCCAGAATTTGCCGTTGCGGATTGGGATACAAGTCAAGAGCTTCAAGCGGAAGGTATCCCAGTAATGGAGGGGGCCCAGCGGGCAACTCCATAACTTCAAGAATGGCGTGACGATCCAACACTGCAATACGGACTGGTTCATAAACACTGCGATCAATTTGCCCGTTTGCGGTTATTGCACGTCGCCGGCTGGTTTCTCGCAACCCCAATTTGAAGATAAACTCTAGAGGAAGACAGAGCATCGCCGCGCCTGTGTCCACAAGAGCTTGAACTTCGATCTGACGGATTTGGTCTTCCCGTAGAATTCCATCACGCCATTTTGATAAGTCCCCCGCGTTGGTAAGAGTAACCGTTTGTAAAATTCTTCCCATGTCTCCCCCTCACACGGTCATCAATCGCTATTGAAGCGTGACTATTTAGGCGCTTTTTACGTCCAATCCCATAACGCACAGCATCTTGGCGTTGATCTTATGTACATCAAAACGTTCCTCGGCCATGCGGCGACTGGCTTGTCCCATGCGCTGCCATTGGTCACGGTGTTCGATAAACCAGATCAGACGCTCGGCTAACGCTTCGGCGTCGGCCTTGGGTACGAGGTAGCCATTTTCACCCGGCACCACCGTCTCCCGGCAACCCGATACATCGGTAGTTAGAATGGGACGCCCCATGGACATGGCTTCCAACACAGTACGCGGCATACCCTCGTGGTAGGACGGCAACACATAGACATGGCAATCGGCAATAAACGGGCGGACATCCGAAGTCGAGCCCAAGTACTCCACGACTTCCTGCGCGTGCCAGCGTCGCACCTCTTGTAGTGGGATCCTGTCAGGCGATGGATCGACCGGACCAAGCAATCGGAACACGGCACCGGGATAATACTGTTTTACTAGGCGCGCGGCATGTGCATATTCACGTAGTCCTTTTTCCCCCAACAACCTGGCAATGAGAAGGAACGCCGGGTTGCTTTCGGGCAATCCCGCCACCCCAAAGCGCGATAGATCCACTCCTGAACCAGCTATCACCACGCATTTCGAAGCAGGCACGAGGTGGCGGGATACAAACATATTTCGATTATCCACGTTTTGAAAGATTACTCTCGTGGCTCGAGTCAATCCTGCACGGTACAAGCCGGATATTATTCCAGCCAGGATTTTACGCAACAATCCTTCTCCCTGAAAGGCAAAACCCAAACCGGTAATCAAAGCATAATAGCTAACACTTTTCATGCCTATGAGTGCTAATCCGCCCCAAATAACGGGTTTGATGGTATAGGACAACACCACATCAGGTTTGATTTCATGGAAAGTCTTGCGCAAAGCCAACAGCGTTCGCATATCTTGCCACGGGTTCAAGCCATTGCGCCGCACCGGAAAGGATCTAAAATTTACCCCTAAGGACTCAATCGCTTGAACTTGATCCGTAGTAGCGGCGCCGGCCATGGTGGTTACCTGGTGGCCGAGTGACACCATGACGCGAATTAGATCACCTCGAAAGTTGGTTAGGGATTCGGGCAAAGCGCCGATCAGGACTACATGCGCCATCTCAGGTTCTTGTCTCCGCCACTAACCAGCCTGCGCGCTTCGCCCATGGCATATACCAGCAGCACGAACAGGGCCGGCAGAAACATGGTTTTCTGGCGGGAAGCGATGCCGAGGTTGGCAGTGGTAGTGGCCAGCAGGTACCACATCAGGCACACGAAAAAAAATGAATAGCGGAAAATGATATCGTTTCCTTTCAAGACCATCAGTACGATCTTCCGCACATAAGCCAAAAAAATCAAAAAAATTATTGAATTCTCCAGAGAAGCGATCATCTGCTGGACGTTTTTAGCCTCGAACGGAAAAGGCCTGAACAAATAAGAAAATAATTGTAAATACAGAGGCATGGACTTGAGATTATACCCGCCCGCGCCTTCTTGGTTGTAGTTTTGGCGGTCGATCATATAGTCGACAACTGAACTGTAATTGCTATTGGGATTCAGGTCGGCGAAATTTAACACATACGGTATAATTAAAATGCTGCCAGCGATGACCAATATACCTAAAATGCTGCGCGCGAAAATATTGACATCGGACGACAGCAGAATGCTGATCGACATGGCGAATAGCATACAGGCTGCCACGTGCGGGCGGATCATGTATTGGATAAGAACGGCAACAATGAACAGTAGATAACGCTTATTGATGTTCCCTGAAGCGAACAATGTCAGGCAGCAGGCAAAAAAGGACGGCGCGTCCTTGCCGATACTGCTTGACCAGTACCCAAGGGAAGGCATGAAGACGATGACGTAAACTAAATTTTTCTTTAATAGCAGTTTGTAGTGGCTAGGTAAATGGATTGCGAGCAAATGTGTAAATAGCAAAATGCCGATATAGCCAAAAAATCCAAATACAATATAGCAGGCTAAAATGCCTAAATTTAAGTGTTGAACCAGTACCGAAGTCAAACTGGTGATGAACGCCGTTCCTGGCTCCCAGACAAATTTCGCATTTTTCGCTGCAATAAACCATTCGTTGGCGTCGGCCCCTATGAATAATGAAATTAAGTAATAGGTAAAGCTCAAAACCGTATGCCAAATATACAATAGATTAGAAAATAAACCGCTCAGATTCAACCAGCTGCAGATCAGTCTTCCGATACCCCAAAAAAATGGAATAAGTAATACGAGCCAGATAATGTCTTGTTCGCTCATAGTAACTTATTTCCAAAAAAAATGAGGGCTCCGCAAGAAATAAAACCAACCATCAGCGCACCTTCATTTTTTTCCGAACGGAGCGGTAGTGCTCCATCATTGAGCAAACCAGCCGATTGGCCAGCCTTTGAAACGGTACCCGCGCTATGTAGCGGCCAGCTTGTTTAAAATCGATGATTTGCTGCCGGTTAGACTGGACAAAAGCCAGCATCTTGGTAAGATATTGTGGGTTCATTGAATTAATGTGCAGACAGATCGTGTACACGCCGAAACCAAGATGCTTCGGGCTGGAAAACAGTTGTGGCACCATCATCAGGTCGTCTTGCTCAAACGGGTATACGCCATAACCGTCGGTAATATGAGTAAAGCCTTCTGTTTTTAGTGCGTTGAGCGTACTGCGGTCGAAGGAATGCGAAGGCGCCATGAATACCGACTGCCAGACCCGCTCCTGCTGCAAAATGGCTTTGCCTTTTTTCAGTGTCTGCCATTGCTGCTCATAAGGCAAACCGGCGAACTCGGAACGGGCATTGATGCCGAGCAGGCCGGGATCCTCAGTGCTGTACACATGCGTACAACCGTGCATGGCGATGGTCCAGCCCAAAGCCTGCCATTGACGGACCTGATCCCAAAAATCGGCGCGTTCGGGCTCCACGCGCAGTTTCGGATCCTGGCAATCGGGCACTACGCCCAGCAGATAGGGAATGCCGTATTGCCGCGCCAATCGTTCAAAGGCGTCAAACTTGCTCCACGCCATGCCGGGCGCGATGTCGTCGAAGCGGATGATGAATTGTGACATTACGCCTTTATAACTGCAACAGCAGCAGACAGCAATTCTCATTTTGCGAGCCACATTTAATTCGCGGGTATATCGAATTTAGGTTGACAGC
>CAUYUB010000091.1:0-5655 GCA_963575685.1 Gammaproteobacteria bacterium
TGGGGGGGGCCGCCGCGGGGCCGGGCGGGGGCTTTTGGGGCCCCCCCCCCGACCCGGTACGCGAAAAGGGAACGAACGAAGGCGCCGCAGGCCCCGCATCCACTTTTTCCTCGGTTTTTACGACCGGAGGCGCCCCGGCCGGGACATCGGCCGGTGGAGTGGGCTTTGCTGCCACAGGAAGCGCCCTTCCCGGCCCTATCGCGCGCATGCGAAGCCAAACACCATCAACGCAGACTTCGCCCGTCCTGGGCTCTATGCCGCCAAAGGATGGGCTCTTTTCGGTAATTCTTCGGCCATCAGATAGGCTTATGATAGCTTCCCGTCCGCGCACTACGTACCCGACCACTTCCATTGTAGGCGTCGTCACAGGTAAGCCTCGCTTCGCCTCTATCTGGTATTGCGAAAGTTGGGTTTTGGTGGGCGCCACCGCTACGGTTGGGGTCGGGTCGCGGAACATCCAGCCGAGCACCGGAGCGGGAAGGTACCAGACAGCCCCGATGCAGCCGATGACCAAGGCCACGAACGTCCACGCGGGCAGCCCTCGCCGGCGCAGTGTCTCGGGCGGACGGCCGCCCACCACCCCAACACCCCCGGATGTGTCATAACACGACGCGAGCTGAAGGTTGATACGGTAACGCTCGGAGTTGTCGGACGGGCAGGGTGGCGGGCGATAGGTGACTTTGACCCAGAAATATTTTGGCGCCGCCCAGAAGGCGAACTTCCGCATACCGAGGTTCAAGCATTCGGAGAATTGCGTAGAGTGACTGCGCAGGCGCTTTTCGCACTGGTCCAGAAACTGCGTTATCAGGATAATGTCCGAACGGAATTTGCGGTGTTGGGAGGCGAAGAAATTCAGCGATGCCCCCACCTTGGCCCAGTTGCGCGCGTCAAAGAATAGATGGGCCTCGTCGATGACGTACAGAACATGCTTCGACCTGTTCGCAGCCGTCTCGAACGCCGGGAAAATCATCCGGTTTTCGTCCTCTTTCGAGACGGGCTCGAGGTTGTTTCCCGGTTCCCGGTAAAGGTAAAATTGGGCCGACTCCGCATCCGTAAGCCGCCGCACGCGCCCGCACACGTCTGGTTCGATATCGGGATATTGCGCTTTCAGATACGCGTTCAACGCCCCGACGTCCACAGAGAGGTTCGTCACGACGTAACCGTCACGCTCCCGCAGAAATTCGACGATGCGCCTCAGCGCAAGGTAGCTTTTACCCGACCCGGTTTTGCCGAGGATGAATTCTATCATAGTAGGAAAGCGGCATCCTCCCGCCTTCGTACCCCTAAGCAACCCTAAAGCGTTTCGCTTCCGCCTGCCACACGCCCCAGCAGCCGCACCGACAATCCCACGAGTTGGGCCACCAAGCCGAAGGCGAAACCTTTGGCGAAGTAGAACCACCAAACGGCACCCGGGTGATGAACACTCACCGAGTAGTCCGGGTGGAGATATACGAACCCGTCATCGAGGACCTCGAAAGGGATTTCGCGGAACACACCCCCCGGCTCCGGTAGCAGGAATGCATCGAGCCCCGGCGACGGATTGTTTTCCGTGAACGTACCGTGTGCAGGAATCTCCCGCTGAGCCTTCGCTGTGGCGACGACCGAGGAACTCGCGTTCGTGTAGGTGATGTCCGCCCTCGCTTCCGACGACCCGTTGCTCAGCGCGGCCATCAGAGCAACTGCAGGGACGACCCAACGAATGCCGATACCCACCGCCGAGGTCAGAGCCGTGCCGCCAATGGTGAAAAAGAGCACAGATGACGCGCACGCCAAAATCGTATTCACGGGAACAAACAAGTCTAGCAGGTCCATAGCCATCCGACCGACGTTTCCGGCCGACGTCGCGCTTAAAGGAGCGAGAAGGTTCATCGCACCGGAGTTCCAGCCCAACGATGGATCTTGCATCGCAATCATTGCGGCCGGCGCAGCCATCGTGAGGAAGGTCACACAAGCCGCCGCAAAGCCCGCAGTGACTTGCCCGCCTGTACCCGCGAACGTGTTACCCCGCGCTTGCGGGGCAAGGGTGATAGTCGCCATGTGGCCACGGATGGCGTTAGACAACCAGATCCAATACCCGACCAACGTGAAGCCTAGGAGCAACAGCCGGATGGTTGGCGCCAACGGGCCGATGATGGGGAGATTGCCGGGATACAGGTCATAGTCTTGTCCCAGAATCGGCAAAACCCAGTCGCCACTGCCGTGCGAAGGCGCCGCCTTCTCGATAGTGGGGCCACCGATAGCGCCCCCAAGCGCAGTGTAGGCCGTATCGCGCTCACTGACGGCTTTGCTCTTGGCGCTTTCAGCGGTGACAGCGGCCCAAGCTGCCTTGTTCGCATCGCTCTCGGCTTGATTTGCGGCTTCGCGCGCTTCCGTAGCGGCGGCTGCAGCCAACTGCTTCGCTTGGTTAGCCGTGATTTTGTCGACTCCCTCGCGGAAGACAGAATTAGTCAGACCGTCCGTCGTCACGTTACCCCCAGCCACGCGCCACACCCCGCCGCCCGTTGCGGCCGAGGTCGGGATGTTTGGTGCGTCCGCGGGGACGATATTTACCATCGGGCCACTACCACCCGACTGAGGAGTGACGGCTTCCGCAGGGACCGGTGTGGTGCGGACGACAGTCACCGCGTTTTGGCTCACAGACCACGTCCCACCTGCTTCGTCAGACGCTTTCACGAAACCCCTGACTTGTTCGACGATGCTGTATTCACCCGGCTCGAGATGTTCCAAGGTTTGAATGAACGATTGGCCTGCAGCGACAATGAACGGTTGGCCCACGGCCACCCCGTTGCGCATAAGCATCAGCTCTTTTGCGTAGTCGCTGGTATTGCGATAGGCGACACGTATTTTTACTTCGGAGCCTGCCGGCGGAGCAGTCACTCCGGTGATGGCCGTGTCGCTGTAGCTCCAAATGCCGTCGAGCGGTCGCACGTAGACGCGGAAGACATAGGTTTGTCCCGCCGGGACGGAGAACGACCCCGAAGCGTTCACGTTGCCTATTTTGACGTTGGCGGCGCCGTATGACGACCAGAGCGAGACCGTCACGCCGTCTTGGACTTTGATGAGTTCGCCGGTGTAACCGGAATACGGATTCACGCCATAACCGGGATTGCCCGGTTCGTAATAGGCTGCGGTGTACGATGCCCGCCAATTGCGAGAGTTCGCCCCAGCTCCCGGGTCGAGAAACGTTGCTAACTGAGCGAAGCTAGCCGAGACGCTAAGACTCCCGACGAAGCACGCGAGGAGAAGTTTTCTCATTTCCGGAAAGCGCCGAACAACAGACAAGCGCAGATGATGCCTGCTACGACGCACAACGTAGCGGCAAGGATTGGTTGCATAGGAAGAAAAGTAATGGCCACACGCCGCTAGCACATGTGGCCTTGGCAGATTACACCTTGCGGAGCAAGCGGCGCACAATCAGGAAAACAACGATGCCGATGGACACGGGCTTGATAAGAGCCCACGTCGCCGACGTGTTGTCGAGACCAGACGCAACTTCGGTATCGGCAACGCCGACGGCCAGAGCTTGCGAAACCGTAATCGCCACCAAACCGCAGGAAGCGGCCATTTTCTTCAGCATGTTCATACGTAAATGCGGCTTAAGATTTCCCGGCACTTTCGCCGCACCATGCCGGTTTGGGAGAAGACCCAACGGACGAACAATACCCCGTAATCCCACACAGCAACCTTTTTCTCTCACACGGGGTTTCCGAACGAACTGGTTTTCGCCTCCGGCTCAGGAGTCGGAAAAACCGCTTTAGATGACGAAGACGGTTTGGGAATGCCAAGGAGAACCTGACGCCCAGGGATGCCTAGCAGGGGATGCGAGGGGTGATTTCACGATGCGCGATGCGCACCCGCTCGCGCGGGTTTTTGGGGGTGTCGAATGTTCCACGTGGAACAATATCCTACGTGTAACTACTAATATACAAATGTTACATTTTGTGACATACTGCGTCCGTTCAGTAACAATAACCATCAAATGAAAATACAACACGCTGACTTCTATACATGCGAGACCGCGATGCGGAACCTCGCTATCGCCACCGCCTGGCGCACCGCCGGTCGGACCGCCATGCGGTATCGCCAGCCACGCCTCGCCAAACTCTATCAACTGGAGATGCGATATTATGCGAACTTAGCGTTGGATCACGCCACCATCTACGCCAAGCACCGATGGGTCCTGGAGGGCTGTAAGTGAACGCACAGCTTGTTTCCCATTACCGCGCGCTTCGTGAGGCTTTGGGCACACAGTCAGAGGTTGCCACATGGTTGGATGTCCGCAGGCAAACCATCGCACGCCGGGAAACAGGAGTAACACCGGTGCGCCCCGAGCACCTACTAGCGTTGGCCGCACTCGCGAATCACCGGAAGGGTAGATAACAAAAACCCGTGGCGAGGGGCGACCTCCACCACGGGTTAACCTTATTCGGTTTCCGGCGTCGTTCCTACGCGACTGGCCGAAGCGAATCCAAGCCAATCACGCTGTCAATCCTCGACTGCGGCAACGCAGATGATGTCTGAAAGCGGCACGAATGGGCACAGTTCCACGAAACGCATTACTGCTTCGGTAACGTCGGTCTGCGGACCCACGTTGACCACCGATTCCGACCACTCTACGGCACTGTCGCCCGTCCGGTAGGAGAAGATGTAACAAACAACAAACGGCTTCATGATTTGCGCGCCGGGACCGGAGCGAGAATGAACTCACCGGTATAAGAGGTCTTCGCCCCATAGGTTCTTTTGTCCGTCTGGACGAAACCCACCGTATCGCCACAGGCCGCCGGCGCGACAAAGGCCTTTTCGTTCGCATCATCCGGGAGCCGCTCCTCGATGAGCAACTGAATGCCCCCGAACTCCACACGGTGTTCCGCATAAACGCGACGCACCTTGCGGCTCTTATCTTGGTAGTCCACTTGCATCTTCGCCGTGCACACACACGAGCGATATTCGCCGACCGACACAAAGCGGCCCTTGAGCATTTCCGCCACGATAAGGTCGCGATGACCAACGGTTATTTCTTTCATAAGCATAGGGTCCCCCGGCTGCGCGTCCGGACGAATTTTCAGCGTTGTTGCCGAGTTAGCATCGCCCTTGATTTGCCAGCGTAGGAAGCCGAACAAGGCCGTTCTGCCCACCTCTGCGCACCGTGTCGAGCTTTTCGTTTCCACGCCGCAATGAATCGCTTTCGAGACGCGCGTGCGGAAGTGCTGTTTCCCAAAGACGCTCCAAAGCCGATAGCCTTTGGCTTCGGAGGGACGCCCATCGCGCCGGCCGACGTAGCGCGCGGCGTAGGCTGAGACCGAAGCCGGACGCTGCCGCACATCATAACGGCCGAAACCACACTTAACGCCAGAATCGTAGACGTATTTAGCATCCCAGCGTTCGGAGCTGACAAGGTGGAAGTGGAGTCGCCCCGTAGTCTCGCCCCACTGCGGCACGCAGACGCCGAAGTAACCCTTCGGGACAAGATATTTGCGGAGGAACCGATGCCAACGCTTGCGGGCGACCTGGTATGACGGTTCCGGGTCGGCAAATGTCAACGTGTGCAGGTAACACGAATCCACGGACTCTAACGGCCAGAGTGGCAAACGGAACATTCCCAGGATGGTCAAGCGGCAGGCAATTGCCGAGGAAATGGGCCCGGCCGTTGGGACA
>CAUYUB010000092.1:0-5620 GCA_963575685.1 Gammaproteobacteria bacterium
AACAGGGGGAGTATAGATAGCCGCCAAGTGCACCATCCGATTGCCGTTGGCGTCGGCGTCGGTGTACGTGACGTCTACAGAGATGTCGCTAACCAGGCCGGGAACAACGGACGCCTCAGGGGTGATCCCGTTGTCCACAGTCTCGGTGACGGTCACTGGGAACGCCACATGGACACACGTAGAATATCGAGAGGTCTTGCCGCCCCCAACCTGCCGGATAAAGAACGTTCTTCCGCGCATTGTACGCGGTACGTCAAACGTCTGAGAACTAGTTCGAGTGGTCAGGTTCTTACCGTCGCCCTCGCCCCAGCCGTCATCCGTATAACGGACCTCGAACTGGTAGTCGGGAGCGATACCGGTATTGACGTGTACATTGGCGTCGTCGTAGCTGACCAGATATGGTTTGGGTACGTCGTTGAGGTACGAGGTTCCAACCGACGTACGAGCTATGACTTTGGTTTCTAGACCAGATGCAGACTTCTGGAAAGCTCCTTTGGGAGAGTTGAACTGCGCCAGCAGGCGGCGCACAGCGCTAGGAGCGCCGAAGCTAATGACGTGCTTGAATAGTTCTACCGGTCTGGCAGATTCAAACGTCGTAACGACTTCGCCGATCTCTTCACACTGATTATCGGCGATCTCGGGGTTCAAATGTTTGAACTTTACGAACCCACCGGCCTTAGGCTCTGCGGAACCGGTAACGTACTTGGACCACAGCTCATAGCTGCCGTCGTAATGCGTATAGCTGCTCTCCTCAATCAGCGCCTTAGCCGCCAGCTCACACTCATAGCTATTGCGCGGGCGCGGAGAAAGGTCGGTGCGAATGATAGAGCGGATTCCATCGTCACCCCAGTTGGCCGCTTCAGCCGTAATACTTGTGGGGTTAGTGACGCGCCCGACAGAGGAACCTGCCGCACGATAGCTGAATCGCACGAGTTGGAACTCAGGAGGGATGTTCGTCGTTTGGGTAAGGGAGTCCTTGAAGAAGGTGAGCTGGGCCTGGCCGGGATTGAACTGCGCGGTACCGAAGTACGAGCTACGCGTGTCGCCGCCTTGATTAGTGGACACGACGGTCGCCGCAGGGGCCTGCCCGTCCATGGCGTCAACCTCGTTGGGACCGACGAGTTTCTGAGACCACTCAGTGTAGACCTGGATGTCGTCCACCCACACTGCTTGCGTATCGGTGAGGTTGTCAACGGACACGACCAGCTTCAGGTCGTCAGGGATAGTGGTCAGCCGACCGCACAGTTGCGCCGTCCACGATTCGTACGTCTCGGCGAGAGCGCCGACGCCCGCCTGTATACCGGCGTCAGGAATGCCAGTGCCGGTAAGGTGAATCTTGACGGTCCCGGCCACGGCTCCCGTAGAGCGCTGAATCCTAGCCACGACGTTGTAAACCTGGTTCGGCTGGATAAGCAGATGAGCGTCCTGCTCCACAGAGCCGGTACCAGCAACCTCAACCTCGAACTTAAGAGCAGACCCGGTGTTCGCCCACCCGGTGTCCTGAAACGCACGAGAAGGGTTGGACCAGCCGGTAGGAGTAGTGGTATCAGTCCACGACTCGAACGACAAGTTGTTGAACGCCACCCGGTCCTGCGTCTCCAAGGTCGCCATCAAAGGGACCGAAACGCTGATCGACGTCACAGTGGCGTGCAAGTTGTCCGACACTACCGGCGCGTACGTAGCATAGACCTGTGAAGACGACAGGGAAGAACTGTTGCGGAATCGAAATTGTTTGGTGACCGCTCCGGTAGCGGGGTCGACTTCGGTAAGCAGGGTATCCCAAACTGCAGAGTCTGCAATCGTATCGCCACCCACTGTCTGCACAGCGCCAACGGAATCCACGTAGCTGTATGTGTTGTTCTTGCGATCGGTATGAGTAAACTCAACGATCGTGCGAATGACGTACCGCTTCGTCGTGTCGATGAGAAACGACTGCGTCGTATCGACGGTGCCGTTAGTAATGACGCGTAAACGCAACCCGGCAGGCTTGTCCACCTGCAGACCAAAGAGGCACCCAGTCAGACCGGAGTTAGGTTGCTGGGTCCACAGACCACCGATGACGCCAGCTCTCCCGCTGGAGCCGTTGGCAGAAGCGCCGTTAAAATCCCACTCACCGTGGGTAAACCGCATTCTGCCGTCCATGGACAGAGGGCTAACCGACTCCAGGCGCACGTCGTACGACCCACCAGCGGTGCCGCCGAGAATGTTCAGGAGACCGCCACTGACCTGGAGATAGTTGGTTACCGGGTCAATCTCTTTCCACACCCCTGCGTCTACCGACGACCCACTGAACGAATCACTCAATAGTACAGTAGAGTCTGCTCCGTACACACCAGCCACCAGAGGAAACACCGCGTCATAGCCGGTGCCAATGAAATACTCATGCACGTAGCCTTGGGGCTCGATGCCGCCCAGCACCGTCACATCATTGACGATGGGATTGGAGCTGGGGCGCACAGAAAGCACCGCAGGAGTAAAGTTCTTGTCTGTCTTGTCGATGTCAACCACCGGCAAGGAGGTGTCGTCCTGCTTCTTGTAGTAAAGCTTGTGGTCCTTCGCCCACAGTGAAAAGTTGGACGACTCGCAGAACTCCTGATAGACGTCTACGAACTTCTGCTCTGGATCTGGGGAGTACTGAGGGACCAGAGGACCATCGTCAACGTTTGTAACGTCGAAGACACCGGGTGCTAGGTAATTCGCCAGGTACTTGAGAATAGCCCCCTGCGTCATATTCATGAACGGAGACAACACACCGATCGGCTTCAGGCTCAACAGGTACTCATCGCTGGTGGCCTGGTACTTGTAGCCCCACACAGGGGCACCAGACTTAGAACCAAGATACGACAGCTCTGGCTCGTTGACGACGTACCCGGTATACCACTTCGGATATTTCGTAGTATTAAGGGTGATGTAGGCACCCTTCCTCAGTTTTACAAACGAAGCGTCGATTGGTGCCAGGGAGAAGTCGAGTAATACTGGATCAGGTCGACGATCTGTCTTCTGAATGGTGTCAAACACATACTTGATATAGTCTGCGGACGCGCCTGCCATCGTGCTAGTGAAAGTCGTAGCCATACACTCCCTGTCTGTGTCTAGTTAGTCAATGCTAGGAAGCAGCCTGTTTAACGCTGCCCATCGCGGACCCAAGAGCTTCTTCAACTCATGTCGCTTCGCATCATTACCCTTTGTAATAGTAAGCAGGTATAACAAAAGATCGAAGAGGAGCGGAGAGTACTCCACCCCTCCAAAGCTATGGCAGTTAAGCGTCAGAGTAAACCCTAGCGCCTTTTCCACGTCAGCAGTCACAAACCTCGACCGATTCAGGTCACAATCCTTTAACGTGAGCCCCCTGAGATCATCGAAAACGCTGTCAAAGAACAGAGCGTTCTCGTATTCTTTTGGGTGTACCGGCTCACCTTGTTCAATATGAATCTCAGAGAACTCACGTAAAGTTTCCATTATGCCAGTCTTAGCCTCGATTGCCTTGCGAACTCTGTCAGCATGCTGTCAGCTATACCGGAACCAATCTCCTGGGGATTGCCGCTGATACCGGATACCGTAACTTGCACACTTCCAACCTGAAAGATAGTGCCAACCCCACGGAACAAGCCATCCTCTCCCATGAAGATAGAAGCAGCTATCGATTTCAGGTCCTTCCACTTATTGATCTGAGCTTCGAGTGCGTTCATCGTCATCTCCTCGTCACGACGTTTCAGCGCCGCAATGTCAGAGGCAAGATTGAACACCTCGCGCTCTTTCGCTACCCTGGTGGTCTGCCTGGTTATCTCCTGGTCTAACTGGGCCAGTTGCTCTGCGTTCTTCTTACGAAGGTCGTCAAGCTCCTTGCCCTTGGTTACAGATGCAGCCTGTTGGCGCTCGATCGCACCACCATTTATAAGGTCGAACTCCTGTTTCCTGAAGTCAGAAACCAATTGGTTGCGCTGATCAAGGAGATCGTTCAGCTTAATAGCGTCTCCAATTGCTTCCTGCTCAGCACTGGCCAACTCGCTGATTGCTGCATTCTTGATTGACTCCAACTGCTTGGATAGGAATGTCGCAGCGTTAGTGGCGTCACCGCCTGCGTTGATGTACTCCTTAACCTGTTTGTTGATGTCAGCCCACTGCTTCGCAGTTTCAGCAAGAGCATCAGACTGAAGGTTCAGTAGCCGCAGCTCAGTTTCGAAGTTGGTAATGATGTCCCGTTGCTGTTGCTTTAGAGAAGAAATCTCCCTGTCGAACTCGGGCAAGATCTGATCTAACTCGCCCTTACCACCCTTCTTACCGCTGAGACGGATAATTGCGTCGGTGCGCTCCCGCTCCAGGATTGCCAGAGTCTCCACCAACGTAGTGTTGCCCGATTGGTAGTTGTCCAACGTCTTCTGGAAGCTCTTCTTGATGTCCTCTCCGATCCTCTTCGCAGCCGCCATAAACAAATTGCCAACGAAGGAGAACACTTGGCCAACCGAACTTACAATCCCACCGGCAAGTTCTAAACCAGGTATCTGAGACAGAGAGCCGCCAACCTGTTGCCCAAGGGCTCCGATACCTCCGAGAGCCCCGCCTTCCTGCAACCCGCGCTTGAAAGCATCCACTGCGTTAAGAACGTTGGCGAACGCAGAGGTAACCATTCCCACACCGGCACCAAACTTCTGCACGCGACTGTTAGCAGTCTTCCAGGCGTCAATGGAGCCTGCACCCAAGAATACACTTCCCAGCCCCTTCAATGCGGTTGTCAGTGTAACAGTTGGCCGGTTAATTGCGGCACTTAGGTTAGATATAGACTTACCGGTAGCCTTGATCTGTATATCCAGATAATGCCTAGCGGCATCCAGCGCAGTATCAACCTCTGGATTACCAGTCTTCAGAGAAGTCAAAGAGCGCTTCTGCTGCAACTCGGCAAGCTTCGTAGCCTGCTTATTCAGCTCCGCCTGAGCCACTTGTTGTTCTCTAACCGCCTTGACAGCAGGGTTAGAGATGTTCTGCGTAGACGCATCAAGCAACGCCTTGAAGTCCGTCAACCGCTGCGTCTGGATACCTGCTAGCTCCAGCGACAGCCGCCGCGTCTCCTCGCTCTCCTTGTTAATGCTACTGGCTACAAGTAAACGAAGCTCCTTCTCCTTCTCAAGCTGGTCGAGTTCTCTCTGCTTAGCATCGAACACAGCCTTAGACCGGCTATCGAATCCAACTCCAGGAGAGAGGGCTTTATTGATTTCGACGGTAAGCGCAAACGCCTGGTTAGACTCGGCGCGAAGAGCCTGGTTATACTGCACCAACGCGTCCATCTCCGCACGAACTAACGTAGTAATCTTTGCTGCGGAGACTTGACGCTGCACCGAAAGCTTACTCTCCAGTACAGCGATCTCGCCGTCTATCTTGGCCCGCTCCAATCCATCCGCCTGAAACTGTTCCCTCCGTTCGCGCAGAATCTTGATCTCCAGGGCAGCCTGGTTCTCCACTACACGCTGCTCTTTCTGGAATGCTTCTGCCTGGAGAAGAACTCCAGACTCCGTGGCCGAACGAATCAACGCCAGCTCGTCGTCAAACCCAGCCTTTTTTAGGTCGTAGCGATTCTTGATACCCTGCAGAGCGATGTCTCGAACTTCCTTGGCTGCGGCGCGTT
>CAUYUB010000093.1:0-5609 GCA_963575685.1 Gammaproteobacteria bacterium
TGTCACCACGGGGTACGTAGTTATCAGGTCGCCTATTTTTTGGAGCATATGGGCTTTACCAATATCATCAACCTGACCGGAGGTCTGGCAGCCTGGGCACGGGATGTGGACCCAGGCATGCCTACCTATTAACTCCCCCCTTTAGTAGAGGATTTGTGATGCGTATGCCCGCCTTGTTCGTTGCCGGCGCGCTGTCCGTCCTGTTTGCCCCGTGGGCTGTCGGGGCGGAGGATCTGATGGCCGTCTACCGCCTTGCGGTGGATCACGATCCGAAATTTGCCACCGCTGCCGCTGCTCGTGATGCTACCCTGGAAAAAATACCTCAGGCGAAGGCTGGTTTATTGCCCACCATTAGTGCCGGTGGGGAACTGGATTACAACCACCAGAAAACTACCTACAGTAGCCCCACCCAGTTGGGCCCAGCGGGTTCCGCCTCGGGGCGTGCCTTCAATTACCTCGGCAATGGCCTGACGCTGAGTATCACCCAGCCGGTATACCATCGCGAAACCAGGATAGTGTTGCGCCAAGCCAATGATCAAGTAAGTCAGGCCAACACCGAATATGCCGCTGCCCGTCAGGACCTGATGGTTCGGGTGGCGCAACGTTACTTTGATATCCTCGCCGCCATTGATTCCCTGGATACCGCCCAAGCCCAAAAGGAAGCCGTCGGGCGTCAACTCGAACAGGCGAAACAGCGTTTTGCCGTCGGCCTCATTGCCATTACCGATGTCCACGAAGCCCAAGCGAGTTACGACCTTACCGTAGCGCAGGAGATCGCTGCCGAAAATCAGGTTGCCAATGCCAGGGAAGCGCTATGGCAAATAACGGAAACGCCCCCAGGTACCCTTGCTCTTCTGAGCGAGAATATACCTTTGGTGAATCCCGAGCCTGCGGATATTGAACGCTGGATAGATATTTCCGTAGCCCAAAACCTAACCCTTGCCGCCACTCGTTTACAGGCGGAGAACGCGCGTGAGGAGATTGAGGTACAGCGTTCCAGCCATTATCCCCGTCTCGATGCGGTAGGGAGCTTTAAAATCCAAGATGCCAACGGGGGCAGTCTTGCGGGTGATACCAAGAATGAGACTAACCTCATTGGCCTGCAACTTTCCGTTCCCCTCTACCAAGGGGGATTGGTCAGTTCGCGGGTGCGCCAAGCAGCGAGCAACTATACCCAGGCCCGTGATCTGTTGGAGCAAAGCCGGAGAGCCACCATGCTCGCCGCACATAATGCCTATCTCGGTGTCATTGCCGGAATTTCCCAGGTAAAAGCGCTCAAGCAGGCCGTCATTTCCAATCAGAGCGCCCTCCAAGATACGGAGGCCGGCTACCAGGTAGGTACCCGCACCATCGTCGATGTACTTAACGCCCAACGTCTGCTTTTCGCCGCCAAGCGCGACTACTCGCGATCCCGTTACGATTATGTTATCAACACGTTACTCCTGAAACAGGCCGCTGGTCAGCTCGACGACGCCGACCTCCAGGCAGTCAACGCCTGGCTCAGCGGGAATCGCTGAAGTGGTACGAACGGCTGAAACGGTTGGGGCGTGATCATGACGACGGATACGATAGTCGTATTATGTACCTGTCCCGACGCCGATACTGCCCAGACCCTGGCCACCACCCTGGTGGCGCGGCGACTTGCAGCTTGCGTCAATCTCCTGCCCGGCATTACCTCCATCTATCGTTGGCAGGGGGCGGTGGAGAGTGCGGATGAGCATCTGCTGGTGATCAAAACCCGCGCTCCTCTATATCCAGCGTTGGAAACCGCCCTTACCGAACTCCACCCTTACGAGGTCCCCGAGGTCATCGCCCTCCCTATCGTACAAGGGCTGCCTGCCTACTTGAATTGGGTCACAGAGGAGATCCCCGCTTCCGGGGAAGGCTCGTGACCAAAGTACGCCAAGTTCTCATCGTACTGACTTTGGCGGTGCTCAGTGCCGGGGTGGGGATTGTTTCCTTTTATTATTTTCACGGGGGAATCTCTCTTTCCGTATTCTCGGAGCCACCAACCCTTAGGAAAGAGGGCGCGTTCAGTTTGCCCGATGTCACGGGACAGGTGCGTAACAGCAGCGAGTGGTTGGGAAAGGTGGTCATACTCAACTTTTGGGCACCCTGGTGTTCGCCGTGCAGGAAGGAGATTCCGGGTTTTTTGGACCTCTACCACACTTACCGGGATAAGGGATTGGTGGTCGTGGGGGTGGCGATCGATAAGCCTGACGAGGTACTCCGTTTTGTTGCTGATTTCAGTGTTGACTATCCCAACCTCTTGGGAGAAGAGTTCGGGCTTGGATTGGTTACCCGCTACGGCAACCGCAGCGGCGGGTTACCTTACACGGTAGTTATTGATCGAGAAGGAAAAGTAATATATACCCGATTGGGTGAATTATCCGTTACCGATGCCGAACGGGTCATCCGTCCACTATTGTGAGGCGGTGGGTGAGATTGGAGGGCCTGAAACGGTGTAGTTAGGATACCTTCCCCGGTTCTCGTGCCCATCTCTGCCTCAGATAGACAATGGGGTTGGCCTTGGGCATAATCCCCCTTGGCGCGGAGGGGGTAGATCTATCTGAGGGGGAGTCGCGATGGCGTGCCTGTTGGTTTTACACGGCCCCAATTTGAACCTGCTCGGTACCCGAGAGCCGGACAAGTACGGCCACACTACGCTTGCCGATATTGATGCGCGGCTCCGACAGCTGACTGAGGTTGTCGGTTATCGTTTGGAGAGTTTTCAAAGCAATGCTGAGTACGCGCTGATCGATCGTATCCACGCTGCCCATCGAGAGGGTGTGGATTTCATTATCATCAACCCCGCAGCCTATACCCATACCAGCGTTGCCCTGCGTGATGCCCTATTGGCTGTTGCGATCCCCTTTATTGAGGTACATCTGTCCAACATCTACGCGCGGGAACCCTTTCGTCAGCATTCCTATTTTTCCGACGTTGCGGTCGGGGTCATCAGCGGCTTGGGGGCACAAGGCTATGAGTTGGCCCTCACTGCGGCGCTGAAACGCCTCGCCGACAACCTATAACCAACCCGCTCATTTCGGGAAACAGGGGCAAAGATGGTCGCCGTTTTTATCTGTTTTCCGCGATGAATAAACGCCAACCAGGTCCTATGGACATCAGAAAAATCAAAAAGCTCATTGAGCTGGTGGAGGCATCCGGCATTGCCGAGATTGAGATCCGTGAGGGTGAGGAATCGGTACGCATCAACCGCTATCCGCCGGCATCCACCCAGCCGATCAACATGTTTTCCGGTATGTCGCCCACCTATGCAGCAGCTCCGCCTGCGTCTCCTGCACCGGCAATCGCCTCGATGACGTCGGCGACCGCCTCCGCACCCACCGAGGCGACCCTGCCCCCTGGGCATATTGTTACCTCTCCTATGGTAGGTACTTTCTACCGCTCCCCCGCTCCCGGCTCAAAGTCTTTCGTAGAATTGGGACAGCGAGTCAATATAGGAGATACCTTGTGTATCATTGAGGCCATGAAGATGCTCAACCAGATCGAGTCCGACCAAGCGGGCATCATTAAATCCATCCTCGTCGAGAATGGGCAGCCTGTGGAATATGGCCAGTCGCTGTTCGTCATTGACTGATTTCCCCCCTCCACCACCCTTTCTCCGCGTCCCCGATGATCACAAAAATCGTCATTGCCAATCGCGGGGAGATCGCCCTGCGTATTCTGCGTGCCTGCCATGAGATGGATATCCGCACGGTGGCAGTGCATTCCACCGCCGACCGAGACCTTAAACATGTACGTCTGGCCGATGAATCGGTGTGCATCGGTCCCCCTGCCGCCAGTGCGAGTTATCTAAACGTACCCGCGGTCATTAGCGCTGCGGAGGTCACCGATGCCAGCGCGATCCACCCCGGTTACGGCTTTCTTTCTGAAAACGCTGATTTTGCCGAACGCGTCGAGCATAGCGGCTTTGTCTTTATTGGGCCGCGTCCCGACAATATCCGTCTGATGGGGGATAAGGTCCAGGCGATCCTGGCCATGAAGCGTGCCGGTGTTCCCACCGTTCCTGGTTCTGACGGCCCCTTGGGGGAAGACGACGACGAAAATATTCGAATCGCTCGCGATATCGGTTATCCCCTGATTATTAAAGCTGCCGGCGGTGGTGGTGGGCGCGGGATGCGCGTGATGCATAGCGAGGTCAATCTGCTCACCGCAATCTCGCTTACCCGTACCGAGGCCGGCAATTCTTTTGGTAACGCCATGGTTTATATGGAACGCTACCTGGAGAATCCGCGCCATGTGGAATTCCAGGTACTTTGCGATACCCACGGCAATGCCATCCACCTTGGTGAGCGCGATTGTTCGATGCAGCGCCGCCACCAGAAGGTGGTGGAAGAGTGTCCTGCCCCCGGCATCACCCGGGAGATGCGTACCCGGATGGGGGCACGTTGTGTCCAGGCCTGCCTGGAAGTCGGCTACCGTGGTGCCGGCACCTTCGAGTTTCTGTACCAGGACGGAAATTTTTACTTCATTGAAATGAATACTCGGGTTCAGGTCGAGCATCCGATTACGGAGATGGTGACTGGGGTGGATATTGTTCGGGAACAGATCCGTATTGCTGCCGGAGAACCCCTTTCCTACCGGCAGCAGGACATTACTTGGCGTGGTCATGCCATCGAATGTCGTATCAATGCCGAAGATCCGGAACGTTTTATTCCTTCACCCGGCACCGTCACGATGTACCATGCCCCCGGCGGTCCCGGGATTCGGGTAGATTCCCACCTTTATACCGGTTACCGCGTCCCACCCTATTACGACTCACTCATCGGTAAGCTGATCGCCCACGGTGAGGATCGCCATCGGGCTATCGCGCGGATGCGCAATGCACTCGCCGAAATTGTTGTTGAGGGCATCAAGACCAATATTTCTCTCCATCAACTTATTTTGGCCGATCCCAATTTCGAGCAGGGGGGGACCAACATCCATTATTTGGAAAAGATGTTGCTCCGTTAAAGCAACCGGTAAAAAATTAAAGTAGTCGATACCTGTTCGGGTACCCGGAACCCCAGGGCCGAGAGCGAGGAGAACCATGCAGAACAAAATTCCAGAGTCACAGATTGAACGTCGCCTCCACAGCCTAGAGGCGCACCTACAGCAGGAAAACCCGGTCCTGCTTGAAGTGGTTAAGAGCTTCCGGGCATTGGACAGCATCGCTCGGCGCATGGGTTTTATGCACCATGAGGAGTCCTATGCTAGTCATGTCCCGTGGTGGCCGATTGTCACCGTACTGGGTACCTATTCTTCAGGTAAGTCCACGTTCATCAACGATCATCTCGGTTATCGGCTGCAGCTTACCGGCAACCAGGCGGTAGACGACAAGTTTACGGTAATCTCCTACAGCGCCGAGAATACCGTGCGGGTCCTGCCGGGACTGGCACTGGATGCCGACCTACGTTTTCCTTTCTATAAAATCAGTCGTGAAATCGAGTCGGTGGCCTCCGGCGAAGGGCGCCGTATCGACGCCTACCTCCAGCTCAAAACCTGCCCGTCACGCCAGGTGCGGGGCATGATCCTGATCGACTCGCCGGGATTCGATGCCGATGAGCAACGTACTGCGGTGCTACGCATTACTAAACACATCATCG
>CAUYUB010000094.1:0-5513 GCA_963575685.1 Gammaproteobacteria bacterium
CTTTCGTTCCTTTACAGTGGGAACAACTTCTATAAGCAACTTCGTGTCGCACTTGGATTTCCTATCCATTGGCTCTGGAGCGGGGAAAGCGTGATGCACGTCCTCGATTTGAGTGAAGCTGATTTCGTGGATATGAGTGAGGACATGAAGGATCTCTTATCACACGCTGATTTTCGCGCGACATTATGAAACGGATAGTTCCCAATCAGCTCATCCTCGGCCAGCCCATTCCCCAAGATCTTTACGACCGGGAAGGCATCCGATTGGCATCGCGTGGCGATATAATCAAAACCAACGATCTTCTAGGTTTCTTACAAAAAAATGGCAGGGTCCGGGATGATTTATCACCATCATTGCCGAAGGTACTCCCTGCCGTAACCGCCGATGATCACCACCGCCATATTGATACTTCACATACCCCGCCTCTCCATTTCAATCAAGACGCGGTTGTGTTAGTCGCAGATGACCAGGAACTAGCCCGGAGCCTTCTCGACAAGCTGTTGCGTACCATCGGCTTTCGTACCATTCACACGGTATCCGACGGTGCATGGGCACTACAGACCTTCACCAATCTTCATCCTGCCCTGCTATTCCTGGATATCGAGATGCCGCGAATCAATGGGTTGGAGGTATTGCGTCGTATCCGGGAAACAGACACTAAAACCTTCATCACTATCGTCAGTGCCCACAGCACGGTTGGCAACGTCAAACAGGCTCTTGCCACTGGGGCAAATAGTTTTGTGGTTAAACCCTATAACTACCGCAAAGTAGAGGATGTTGTAAAGAAATGGATTCTAACTGGACCGCCGGACCAGTCCAATATTCCATAAAACATTTATCGCAAGAAGAACTTCCGTTTCGTTCTGAAAAATGCGTCGTACTAGAGGTGCGGATGCTCATGCGGCATCATACTTGGTTAGGGGACATCAACCGCTATGGCCTGATGGTTGGCTTGCTCATGGTGGGTTGGGGCGCGCTGGTCTGGATTGGTGGCGACAGGCTAGCCCATGGACGTATCGACGCCTTGGTCGAGACGCAAAGCATTTTGATCAACGAACATGCCGATGCGCTTCGCTACAATCTGCATCGCAGCCTTGCATTTCTGCACGCGCTGCCCACCCACATTGCCAATGATGATGAAGTGGCAAACGCCGTGCGTACCTATGGCAGCGAAGGAGTGCATTCTTCCGCCGATATCAAAAACAAGATAGCGGCGCTTCTGACCCACCCCAACCTCATCGCGCTCTCGCATCAACTAGCAAAAACAGCCAGCCAGTTCGACGTTGATATTATTTGGATCCTCAACGCACTGGGCGACTGCATCGCCACCAGCAACTTCGATCGTCCCGAGAACTTCCTGGGCACCAATTATCGCGACCGCGACTATTTCAAGATGGCCATCGAGGGCCACCTTGGACACCAGTTCGCGGTCGGACGTAAGACCGGTATCCCCGGCATATACTTTTCCGCCCCGGTGAGGGTAGGAAAGCTAGTTCTAGGAGCGGTTGTCATCAAGGTCAATTTGGAAACACTCTCTCCATTGCTCGGCAGTGCTGATTCATTTGTAACTGATGAGTACGGAGTCATCATTATGACGCGGCGGCCTACCCTATTGATGCGTATCCTGCCGAAAAACCAGCTAGACGAACTATCGCCGGCAGCGCGGGAATTCCGCTATAAGCAACGCGACTTTCAACCACTCGATATCTCCCCATGGGCCAATCTTCACATAGCCCCAATGTTTCGCTTTGAGGGATCGCTTTATCCTTATCTGATGACGACGCGCGCTGAAACCGCGGAAGGCATGACGGTTCATGTGATGACCCAGCTCAAAGAGATCGAGGAAATCAATCAGGACGTTCGTCAACTCAAGGTCGCGGTATTCATCGCCGGCACCACGCTGCTGTTGCTGGTGGTCGGAGTAATCGTGTACCTACACCGTTCAACCCAGTATGTCCGGGAGCTTCGGGAAAAACAGGTTGCCCTGGAAGCGGAAAAACGGCGCGCGGAGGCTGCCACCGAGGCCAAGGCTCAGTTTCTGGCCAACATGAGCCATGAAATTCGTACGCCACTGACCGCCGTAATCGGTTTTTCCGAAACGTTACTGGAAAGTGGTTCATCCATGACCGAACGGATCGACGCCATCAACACTATTCTCCGTAACGGTCGTCACCTTCAGACCCTCCTTAACGACATCCTCGACCTATCCAAGATCGAAGCGGGACAACTGATAGTAGAACGCATCCCCACGTCACTATTCGGATTACTTGCTGAGATCGAAAGCGTCCACGGCGCCCAGGCGCGGGCCAAGGGCATTGAGTTTTCAGTAAATTATCTACTACCTCTACCCCGCACCATTACCACCGATCCCACTCGGTTACGCCAAATCTTGTTCAATCTATGCGGTAACGCTGTGAAGTTTACGGATAGAGGCAGCGTGCGGGTCACGGTGAACTGCGACCGGGAGTTCCAGCAGTTGGTGGTGGCTATTTTTGATACAGGCATCGGACTGACCGATACGCAGTGCATGCACTTGTTCCAGCCCTTTAGTCAGGCAGATTCCTCCACGACCCGCCGCTACGGTGGGACCGGGTTGGGCTTGAACATTTCCCGGCACCTAGCGCAACGCCTAGGGGGGACAGTAACGGTGGATAGTACGCCTGGCGTAGGGAGCCTATTCGTGGCTATTGTGGATACCGGCCCCGTGGATGCAGTGGAATGGATCGACAACCTAGCACAGTGTTCGGAAATGGGTTCGTTTCCGGCCCAAGAGGCAATCCGTCCCCTGCGAGTGCGTGGGCTGGTGCTGTTGGCTGAGGACAACCCCGATAATCAACGCCTGATTTCCCTCTATCTGCGCCGCGCCGGGGCCATGGTCCAGGTGGCGGATAATGGCCAGGAAGCGTTTGAACAAGCCCTGGCCGGAGATTTCGATTTGGTATTGATGGACATGCAGATGCCGGTGATGGATGGTCTAAGTGCCACCACCCTATTACGTCAGACCAGTTTTGGCCGCCCCATCGTGGCCCTCACTGCCAACACTGGCCCCGAAGAGCGTGCCCGTTGCCTGATGGCTGGTTGTACTGCCTTTCTCACCAAGCCGATCGATTGGAAACAGTTTTACCAGATGTTGGAGAGCTATTTACCAACCGCCGATCCCGAAGCGTCGGCCGCTACTGTCACAGATCCGTTGGCGGCGGATCCGGAATACCAGGAAATGGTCACGCGTTTCCGGAAGGAATTACCGAGTCGTCTGACTGAGTTATCCAACGCTGCTGACGGTGCCCAATGGGACGATGTACGTCTCCTCGCTCACCAGCTCAGGGGTGTTGCGACTAGTTTCGGGCTGCCGGAAGTGACCCGTATCGCCGGAGACCTAGAATTTCAGGCGACCCGTTGTTCTTCAATAGAGGTTAAAACCCTGCTCGCGGACCTGAACACCGCTTGTAATTTACCTTAGCCGCCTTTAAGAAACAGATTTAACCGCAGAAAAAACACTAAACAAATTACCCACGCAGCCAAGATAAAGCCAAAAAATCCGGTTCGCTGGGATCTTGCGTGGTTTCAACCGATTGATTGCCTGAAGCCTTTTAGGCCAAGAGTAATTCGGACACGCCGTTGGCGTGTCCGAATACATCCTTTTCCAGAAAAGTATCCTTTCTGAAGGAAACAACTGGTTTTCATGGCAATCAATCAGTTGTGAACCACGCAAGATCCCAAGGAGCCAAAAATCCTTTCTGTTGGACCTAACCAGAGCATCCTTTATGCGCTTCTCGGACCTGAAAATTTGGGTGCGGCTGACGGCCGCAATCGGGATATTACTGGAAGGCAATGAGTGCCTGTCGAAATTGATTATTTTGGGAGTGGCTCACAGAATCGGGGTCACCATTTAGCCGCGCCCAGTCAAGATCACATAAAAATTTAATGCGGAAACTATACCTTCCGCCGCTCGGTAACCCACCGTACAGCCCTAGCTAAAACTGCTTGCGCGCCTTCAGTTCTCAATCAAGAGGTGTCGGATTTTAGACTGATCCGCACCAGTCACCATTCTGGATTAAGGCAGTGGGTGCGAACTCTTGTTGAAGTTTGCATCCGGCCCTTGACCCTTACGAGCCCCAGAAAATCGTCAGTACCCTGCGCATGTCCAAGTGGTTGGGCAGTGTTCTTAGGAAGCGCCTCCAGAATGGATCCTGGAGAGCGGCAATCCTTTACGCTACTACTCACTACCCGTTCACAGATTTGAGGCATCCCGTGTGTGGCACGGGCGCCAACCCCTTATTGGCTCATGACAGAGGCGCATCAGTTTTAATCGGATACTCTACGGCTTTGAAGGGATGAGGCGACTTCCAATCAGATCTATTGGTTATGCCAACCCCATTGATGGTTCACCGCCTCAGCCCAATGATTATTTTGTTTTCACACAAAAGTCCGGTTTATGTCAAAAGGTACTTGGTCGCGTAGAATGTAATAGCAAGCTCGCGCAAGTTTGTGTGCAACGGTTTTAATTGCCACGATTCCGTTGGTCTTGGCCCGTTTACGTTGATAATAGCGTTTAATTTGTGGGCAGTAGCGCACCGCGAAATTAGCTGCTTCAATAAAGGCCCAAGCCAGATAGCGATTTCCATTCTTTGTATTGCCACTACCTTTACGCTTGCGGTTAGTAAGCTTTATACTCCCAACGCAACGACAATAGGAGGAATAATTTCCCACATGCTGAAAACGGCGAATATCACCTGTTTCCAGCATAATGGTAAGTCCTAAAATTTCACCGATACCATTAACCGTGAGTAATGGCTTGAATTCAGGGCGTAATTGGATATGCGTCTTTACTACTTTTTCTAAGTTTGCAATTTGCTCGTCCAAGCAATGCATTACCATCAGATTGGTTTTGACGGCCAATGCCCGATGCTCATTTCCCATAAGTTTATCCACCGCATCGAAATCAAGTTTTCTTACTTGATTAGAACTGAGTGAGTGGCCGCAGTTACGTGCCACCAAATTCTGTATTGATAGAAGATTAGCCGTCCGTTGCCGTACTAATTGGCTGCGCTTACGTAACAAATCACGCACTGAGCGTTCTTCTTTTGGATAAATGTATCCCTCTGGCAATAACTCTAAGCGTAGCAATTTTGCAAGCCACAAAACATCTAAAGTATCGTCTGTGTATTTAATACCTTCGTATTGCACAATTGCAGCTGTATTGGCAAGATGTACCCGATAACCTGCATCCATCAATCCATCTACCAGCCAATACCAATTGTATGTCGATTCTACCACCACGCCTACGATATCTTCTTGATGTGGCCTTAATGCACCAAGAATCAAGTTAAGATCGTTTGGGAGTCGCTTGTTGAATAAAATGTTATCTTTTTCACCTGTTAATCCAAGCACGACATTGTCAGAGTGCAAATCGATACCTGCATATACTTTCATGATTGCGTCCTCCTATGCGTTTCTATTACTAACCTGCGCGTTGGTTAGGGGACTCCAGCTAAATAGCATATTGGACGGAT
>CAUYUB010000095.1:0-5469 GCA_963575685.1 Gammaproteobacteria bacterium
CTAATTTTTATGATTTGGTCAAAATCTCGTTATTAAATCATAATCCTAACAATATCATGGGATATCATCATGAAAGAGTATGTGCTATTCATTCACGGCGTCAATACGCGCCAAGATCGGGATAAGCCGAATTACGCCGATAATTTATTTTCATTAATAAGCAGTCGGCTCCCTAAAATGAATTTAGCGAGCGTTCCGCTGTATTGGGGGGATGTTAATGTTTCTAAGGAAGAAGAGTTGCGCCAGAAATGGCAAAATTCACCTGCTTGGGATCAATTGTGGTTTAAAGATTTCCGCGAGCAATCACTATTACAATTTATCGGAGATGCCGTACTTTATATCAGTCGAACAGTAGGGGCAAACGCGGTTATTAAAATGTATGATCAACTGAATACCGGACTTGCTAATTTTATATCGACGATGATTGCCTTCACATCATCACCCATAGCTGGGGACCGTCATATTATTTGACATCCTCTTTGCCTCTCGCTGGAATGATAGGCCAACCGGGATTCAACGAGGTGCAAAAGATACGGCAATTCATTCAAGGTGTCCCTGACACCGCTGGTAACCCATCCGGCCAAAAAAGGGGCTTAGAATTGCCAGTATTCATACAATGGGGTCTCCCCTCGCCATTTACCAACTGATGGCCGATCCAACATCCAGTCATTCTATCGGTCTCGGATTGATCAGACCTCACCTATTACACTGACAAACAGTTTGTTGGAGAAATTATCTTCATCCGGGAGATCCCATTGCCTATCCATTGGGAACAGTTCTTCCTGCGTTGCTAAATAACCATATTGATATCGACATTGATGATCTCGTCTTGCCAATATCCGGTGTGATGGATTACATCACTGATATGGTGAGCCAATTCACCATGGCATTGCTGCATGGTGGTGAGGCACATAGTAGTTATTGGCAAAGCGATTATGTTGCCAAGGAAATAGCTAAAGTAATTTCTAGCGGGTGCGAGTGATTTGGCCTTTTGGTCATCATTTCGTCAGCCAAGCCCCAAAGGAGCGTTTTATTATAGCCAGGGGCAACGCCCTTGGTGTGGTAATGCTAATTTCCAGCCCTGAAAGGGCGGATTAATCCGCGGATTAATTCGCCCTTTCAGGGCTCTGTAAAAAGCTATCGTTTCCCAGGGGCGTTGCCCCTGGCTTTAATAAAACGCCCCCTTGGGGCTTTTTTTCAAGGGCTGACGAAATGGTCGAGAGGAGCCATGCCGAACTCTTAGCGTTGGGTATCCAGACTGCAAAAGAAGCATCCTGACGAGAGAACAGATAGTAGAACGAGGAAGATCCAAGTGACGAGCGATAACAATCCCGACGGTCAACCAGAAGAGCAGCAGAAACCAGAGGCACCCCAAGTGGTTTCCAAAGATAACGATAGCGAGGAGAAGATTCTTGGTAAAGAAATAGCGTACAGATATTACCTCTTGGGCAGGTCATTGGAGATTCTGGCCAAACCTACGGTATTTGGGTCTCTTTGCACTGCCCCGATAATAATCTTGATATCTTATTGGTACGTTGCGACTGACGCCAATATCTGCGGAGTATATCAGCACGGCGTTGGTGCATGAACCGCAAAAGTGATAGGGTTAGGGTAACCCCTCCAGAGGCTCGCAAGAATGGCATCCACCAAGCAGACAACCCCCAACCCCGAAGCGGCAACGCCCAAGAAGGAGAAATACCGAGTCACCAACTGGTCGGAGTACGACCGAGCGCTGGTGGAACGCGGGAATATCACTTTTTGGTTTGACAAGGAGGCGGTGGAGGAAAAGTGGACACCGGAACCAACAGGGAAGCGAGGCGGCCAATGGGTCTATTCCAACTGGGCGATCCAGTCGTTGTTGATGTTGAAGGTGGTGTTCCACTTGCCGTATCGAGCGCTGGAAGGGTTCGGACGTTCCCTGATGAGGCTGATGGGGTTGGAGATGCCGATACCGGACCATTCGCACTTGTCGCGTCGCGCGAAGACGCTGGAGGTTCAAATCCCGCGTCGGGAGAAAGTGGAGCCCATGCACGTCGTGGTGGATTCGACGGGGCTGAAGGTGTTTGGTGAAGGGGAGTGGAAGGTCCGCCAACACGGAGTGGGTAAGCGGCGCACCTGGCTCAAGGTGCATCTGGCGGTGGACGCCCATGAAAAGGATGTGGTCGGTGTGGAAGTAACCACCGTCGAGTGGGCGGACAGCGAGGTATTCGAGGACCTTGTGGGTCAGGCGGAGGGGACCCTCGAACAGATTGATGGCGATGGCGGCTACGATACCCGCGAGGCGTATGAAGTGGCGGCGAAACTCGGAGCGAGGCTGGTCGTCCCGCCCCGGGAAAACGCGATCCCGTGGGAAGAGGAGCACCCGCGCACGCAAGCCCTTGCCGAGATCGAGGAGAAGGGACGTAAGCAGTGGAAGGAAGAGTCGGGCTACCACCATCGAAGCATCGCTGAAAACGCCATGTATCGTCTCAAGCAGCTATTCGGGGATGGGGTAGCCTCGCGTATTTTTGAATCCCAGGTGAATGAAGTCCATGCCCGGATTGCGGCCTTGAACAAAATGACCTACCTGGGCATGCCCGTTTCCGTACGGGTAGGGGAAGCTGCGCCCTGAGAAAATATGGGTAGGGAGAATTCCATCTGCAAGCAGTACGGACATTATCCATGCACCAACGCCTATCAGCACACCAAAGATCTTCTGACCTGCGAAGTCAATGAACGAATCGCTCAATACACAAGGTTTAACAGGATTGATTTCTTCCTGTCGCAGTTTGTGATTTGGCTACAAATCGGTGCCAGTCTTGCCGCTTCAATAATGGCTGGACTCGGAATTGATGGACTCGGAACTGATCAAGATAAAAGAAGACGATATAGGCGCATAGCTGCAATTATTGCTGCCATACCCGCCGCCACATTGGCAATTTCGAGCCAGCTCAATTTCGAAGGTCGCGCACACCGGGATACGGACTATATAATTAGACTCGGCGAACTTAGGCGAGAGTTGCTACTTGATCCTTCGGACAGTAGTCTCAAACAGATTAGCTACACTCTTACGAAGATAGAACAGTACGAAGAACAATTGTTCCCATACAGCACAGGCAGGGAGGATGCTGGGAAGGGAGGCAACAATGCTGCAACGAATACGGGGCAACCTGACGCCAGCAAGACCGTTGCCCCACCAAAATAGCTTATATAACGTCAACAACTAGGTTGACACACCTGGCGCTTCGCTACCATTAACGCCAGGATCGAACTTAAGAGACTTTATCCTGTCGCTTGGGGGCAGTTGGGTTGTTAGAAACAGGAGAGACCCTGGCTTGTTTTGGTTGCGATGAAATCGGACAACCTAATTCCCATTTTTCGTTTCAGAGTGATGAAAGTGTGAGTTTGATTTTTCCTACCATCCTCGACGCCCTTTTCACCGCTCCAGGTACGGCGCGTATTACCATCGATGCGGGTGATCATGGACCCCGCATCGAGATGAGCCATGCCGAACTCTTAGCGCTGGGCATCCAGACCGCTCATCGTCTCGTTAGCTGGGGTGTGACACCGGGCGATCGGGTGGTACTCCTGCTCTCCACCGGCTTACCGCTGTTGCGGGGGGTACTCGGGGCCTGGTTATGCGGCGGAATACCCGTGATTCTCCCCGAGGCTATCGGTGCAAGTCGATCCGACTTGCATCTGAAACGCTTGCGCGGGATTCTCTGCCGCCTTTCGCCCCGGTTGGTGGTGATTCCGGCACGTTTACAGGATTGCCTCGACTGGACCAACGAATTCCCTGAGATCAGATTGATCTTGCGCAGACAGATCGTGGCCCCTTCCGGGGAAACGCCTCGCGAGCCGCCCTATCGTCCATCAGGCGATGAGATCGCCCTGCTTCAATTCAGCTCCGGCAGCACTGGTGAGCCCAAGTGTGTCATCATCCGCCATGCCCAAATGGTGCATAACCTAATTGGTTGGGCTACCCGCGCCCAGATTACCGCAAATGGCCCCGACCGAATGCTCTCCTGGGCGCCGCTCCATCACGACATGGGAGTCAACTCAGTCATACTGACATTGTTTCTAGGAATCGATTTGGTGCTGATTCCTACCGAAAGTTTTAGCCGCTCTCCTCATATCTGGCTACAACGGTTAAGCGAAACCCATGCGACCCTTTGCACGGGAACGCCTTCCGCATACCGTATTCTGTGCCGTCTGGCTCCATCACGTCATTTGGCATCAATTGATCTGAGTTCATGGCGCGATGTCTCGATGGGAGCAGAGCCGGTTTATCCCGAGCACCTGAATGACTTTATCAGGGCTTATGCCAACCGTGGGCTCCATGAACAAGCCCTGCGTCCTGGCTACGGTATGGCTGAGACAGTCTTGGTAACCACCATGCTTCCACCCGAGGAATCGGCGCTTCGTCTCTACGTCGATCGAGATCGCCTAAGCGCCGACGGCGAAGTGGTGATAGTTGCCCCGGATCATCCTCGTGCCCTGGGTCTGATGGCCTGCGGCTATCCGCTGGACGAGATGGAGCTGCGGATTGTCGATAGTCAAGGGAAGATGCTGGCCGAAAATTACCAGGGGCATATTCAGGTACGTGGTCCCAGCGTGACTGAGGGCTATTGGGGTGAACAGCCCCGTGCATCCGAAGATTGGCTCGATACTGGCGATCTTGGTTTTCTGCACCGTGGTCAAGTGGTGATCTCCGGCCGGGCTAAGGACCTCATTATTCGAGGTGGGCGTAATTTTGCAGCTCACGATTTGGAATGGGCCATCAATGAAGCTGAGCCGGCCTGGATCAAACGCTCGGCGGTATTTTCGGTACTGACCGGTAATGTGCGGGGCGAAAAGATCGTTGCGGTGGTGGAGCTGAAATGTCCCAAGTGTTCACCAGAAGAATTGTTGGAGCTGGAAGTCAGCATCCGCGATAACGTCGCCCAACAAACCGATGTGCAATTGGATCACGTGGAGATCGTACCGCCCGGCACTATTCCCCGCACCACGTCAGGCAAGATCCAGCGTGGCTTGACCCGTGAGCGGTTTTTGGTTGGAACGTTGCTGTCGTCCGTCGAGATAACGCCGGAAGCTGCGCCATAATTTGCTTTATACGTTATACCCATATCCTAAACGAACTGGAATATGATGCTATCAACCGTGATTTCAGATACTGCTGTATTGCTGCTATTGGTGTTGGACTCCAATAGCGACGATGTTTTCGTTCCTGTTACCTTGTTGGGCTGTCGAGTAGTTAGTTAATGAAGAGTGGTAGCAGCAGCTATCCAGAAAGAAAATACGGACCTGTAGTAGGAAAGAAAACAACCTGGCGAACGAAATTCTGAGTAACTAGGTTGCGCTATTGTTAATAATCCCGACAAACACCTTAGGGGGACTTATGTTTGAAAAAACTAGAAGATTTTTTAGTAGGATTGCTCTCTCACTATTGGATGTGATTGCTTTACCGCTCTTGATTATTGCATTTCTTGT
>CAUYUB010000096.1:0-5459 GCA_963575685.1 Gammaproteobacteria bacterium
TGACCATGGTCGGTAACGGAAGACTCACGGGCCACCCGTGATTGGGCGACCAACTCGCGTAGCCGTTCGAGTTCATCAAAACGAGGGGCAAGCAGGGTCTCTTGCAACATGCAGGCAAGCGCAGCATGGTTTCGAATCAATGCTTTACCAGAAACAATCAACAGACCGCGATTCCGGGCAACGTCGTCAACCGTGGCGCGCAGGGCGTGGCTCGCCCTAACTCCACCGGTCACTGCCGCCTGGAGGGCTTGGGTCTCCATATAGTCGCGATCCGCCGAACCGACCTCCGGGAGACACTCGCAAAATAGCGGAAGATCATCGATCTGCTCCGGGTCAAGCGCCGGCAGGTTAAGGATGGCTTGCTGATAGACCAGACCGTTGGTCCCCTGGCTATACCAAGCAGCGGGCATCCCCTCCAGGCGGATCTCCTCCCCTTCCGCAATGCGTAGGTTGGCAGGCACATCGGTCAGACCCACGCGGGGCAGGAGTTCGGGGTCATCCTCATGGGCTTGGCGTGCAGCAAGCTGTTGCGTCTGCTCGACCAGATACGCCCGGCCAGCTTCGTCCAGGGTGGCCGCCAAATGCGCCAGACGTTCCTGCTCCTGGGCGCGGCGATGGGCATCCAGTTCGATATCGGGATAGAGGGTGACCCGTACCCGATGGGGATTGTCGAGCAACCAAGTGCGTACCAGGTTGGGAATGAAGTCTGCGTCCTCAACCCGACGCCGTAACTCGGCGAGGGCCAGGTCGATATCCAACGCCGTCATCAGGTCGCCGCCATGCAGCGTACGCCCCAACGCATTGACCATCAGCCGCAGACCATAAGGAAAACCACCACCCACAATCTCCCGCTGGCTCAACTCCAACTGGTGCAGCATCGCCTCTACGTGGGCACGGGGCACGCCGTGTTCCGCCACCTCCCGCAATACGGACAGCACCAAGTCCTCCACGGCTGCCGCACCGTCACGCTCGGAACCTTCCAATCCGCAAGCAAACGTCATCTCCCGCGAAGAATCGTCCAGACCGCACAACTCCGAGGGGGCACTGCCGAGGTCCGAGGTCTCCAAGGCATGGAGCAACGGCGAGGCGCTATTGTCGAGCAGCACCCCGGAGAGCAGGTGGGCGGTGAGATAGTCGAGCGGGTCGCTGGCGGGACGCAGCAACCAACCCACGACTACATGGGTACGCCGCGAGGTCTTCTCGCCAGGCTCCAGGGCATAAGGGGCCTCCACGGTGACTGGGGTCGTGTAACGACGCTCGTCGGGTACTGCAAGGTTCATCGGTTCCGCACTGAAACGACTCAGGGCGTATTCCTCAAACCATGCGTGGTGCTGGGCCACGGGGAGATCGCCGTAGGTCATGAACACCGCATTGGAAGGATGATAATGGCGGCGATGGAAAGCAACCAATTGGTCGTGAGTCAGCCCTGGAATAGCCTCCGGTTCGCCACCGCTGTTGTGGTGGTAGGTCACGGTCGGAAACAGATGGCTTTGGAGGGTCTGGGCGAGACGCCTGGTGGGCGCGCTCATCGCCCCCTTCATCTCGTTGTAGACCACGCCCTTGTAGACCAGCTCTCCCGCAGGGTTCGCCGGGTCCACGGGTTCCACGCGATGGCCTTCTTGGGCGAAATCCAGCGGGTTGAGGAGCGGGAAAAAGGTGGCATCCAGATAGACCTGGAGAAGGTTATGGAAATCCTTGCGGTTGCGAGTGGCAAAAGGGTATGCGGTCCAATCCGAGGCGGTAAAGGCGTTCATAAAGGTATTGAGAGAACGCCGCACCATCATAAAAAACGGGTCACGCACCGGATAACGCCGGCTACCGCAAAGGGCGGTGTGTTCCAGGATATGGGCCACCCCTGTGGAATCAGCGGGTACGGTAAGGAAGGCGACCAGAAAGGCGTTATTATCATCTTCAGCGGCCAAATGGAAATGGCGCGCCCCAGTGACCCGGTGGCGGTATTCCTCGACGGTCAGGTTGAGGGATGGCACCGCTTGGCGCCGCAATAAGGAAAAAGTTTCGTCACTCATTCATCACTCGCAATACGGATAGGTCGAGGCACCGCCAAAAAGCGGTGCGAGAAAGGGGAAAACTCTGATTTTAGGCTATTGGCAAGTACCAATCACACGATCGCGGCCACTCTCCTTTGCCAAATAGAGATCTTTGTCGGCGATTCTGAGCATCTCGTCCAGACTGCTTTCCAAAAGATTCGTAAAACCAATACTGACCGTAAAAGCAACATTGGTACCATTATAGACGAGCACGGACTGTTTCAGCGCTTCGCGGAAGGCATCCAACCGATTACGCACCGTTTCTCCATCTGATTTTTTAAATAGGATGACAAACTCCTCTCCTCCCAAGCGTGCGGTCAACGCATCCGCGAAATGCTCATTCATCAAACCGGTAAGATGCTTGAGTGCCGCATCGCCGCAATCGTGACCGTAGTGGTCATTAATGTGCTTAAAGTGGTCGATATCCAGCATTGCCGCCACCAACGACATGCTTTGCTGCAATGCTTCCTGGTAGATCTGACAACCGCTGTAGAAAAAATAGCGGCGATTATACATACCGGTGAGATAATCACGATTGGCGGCATCCCGCACCGCCTCAATCAACTCCAGCATTTCTACGTTTTGGGTGATTCGGCACAATATTTCCTCATAGGAAAACGGTTTATGGATAAAATCGTTGGCGCCATACTTCAGAAATTGCGCGGAAACCTTGGAATTATCCGTGGCGGACAGGCCGATGATGGCAATTCTATCCTTACCAAACTGTTTACGCACTTTACTGGTAAGGGCAAACCCATCCATCTCCGGCATATTGTAATCGGTAACCAACAACCGCACCTCCGAGTGTTGTTGTAATATCTCGAGCGCCTCTCTACCATTGCGCGCGGTCAATACGTTGAAACGCATCCTAGTCAGAATATGCACCAACAGGGCACGTGCGCTAATGGAATCATCGACCACCAATACCTTGATTTTCTGGTTACGATGCAGACGACCGATGAGCGTAACCACATATTCATAGGCATTGACGCTGTTCTTCGGCACATAATCGATGACGCCCTTTTTCTGCATAATCTCGCGGAGTTCCTCACCGAAAGCACCGGTAAGGGCAATGGTGGCTACTCCCGCCTGATGCAAAACGTCAACCACCTCGCCATGCTGCGCATCCGGCAAATTGAGGTCACAAATAGCAATCTCGAAATCGGTCGCCTTGGCCAATTGTGCACGAACCTGCCCTAAACTATGGGCGACACTAACATTACATTCCCAACGCTCGGTAATCATATTTACAATTAACTGCGCCAAGGATTTTTGATCCTCTACCACCAACACCCGCATCTCCAGCTTTTCTTTGGTCGGTAAAGTGGGGGTGCGCGCAGGGCGTTGTGAGGAACGAATATGACTGATCATGGATAACCTATCGCAAGGGGCAAGCGGATTGGTATTGGAAAATCAGAGCGCATCAAAACCTTGCGGAAACTTGCTCGCAGCGTATGATGAAGGAGAACCGGCTCTTTGACTATTCAACTTACTGATCATTAGATTATGGACCTAATTGCCCGTATCCGAGATACCTTTTCCACCAATATCGAAACCCATCGTCAGGCGCTGGAGCTGCTGGTCGAACCCATTGCCCGAGCGGCGGAGTTGCTCATGCGGAGCTTGCTGGAAGAACGCAAGGTGCTTGCCTGCGGCAATGGCGGCGCTGCCGCGCAGGCGCAGCACCTGTGCGCGCAGATGGTCAACCGGTTTGAAGTCGAGCGCCCAGGGCTGGCCGCGATCGCGCTCACCGTCAATACCTCGGTGCTCACCAGTATCGCCAACGACCATACCTATAACGAGGTCTTCGCCCGCCAAGTACGGGCCCTGGGACAGCCGGGAGATGTATTGGTGGTCATTTCGTGCAGCGGCCTCTCTCAAAATGTGGTCAATGCCATTTATGCCGCCCACGAGCGCGACTTACGAGTGGTAGCCCTCACTGCCCGCGATGGCGGGACCGTGACCACCATTCTGGACGATACCGACGTCGAGGTACGTGTCCCTGCCGACTCTACTGCTCGTATCCAGGAGGTTCATCTCCTGGTCATCCATTGTCTGTGCGATCTGATCGACCGGCAACTGCTTGGGCTGGAGAGTTGAGTTCAACCGCGACAGCATACAGACGCTGAATGATGCACGCCAACGGCGCGTGGCAATCAGGCAAGATCCCCTACCATCCACCCATTGAGAGTGATACTGTCCACTGCCCATCCCGTAGGGTCATTACCTGAAAAACCAAGTCCGTCGTACCCCTTGTCACTCTTATAGATAAGTTCCAACTAATCCTTGATGGAGTACAACATGATAAAAACTAATCCGTTCAATCGGTTCATTTCGGCAATGGCGATTAGATCTTTCCTGTTCGTCATTTCCTCCAGCATCTTGCTGATAATTGCCGGTGGCGTACTATCCGCACCTACCGTTGCCGACGAAATCACCCCAGCGCACACCTTCCAGGCCGCAGACAACATCAATGCCGAATTGGCGGCAATGCACGAGGCCAATTCGTCCCAACCCGTGATCGACGAAGGATTTCCGGCGTTGACACCGCGTTATCCTCGCCACGTCTTCCAGAAAGCGCGCGAAGTTTTAATCAAAGTAGAGATGCTGCGTAGCCTCAACGGCCTTTCGGAAAATCCGGTACCCGTCTTTCCTGTTACGGAAATCAAACCGGCCAATGTCCTGAAAATGCTTGACACTGCTCTCCAGGATCTTACCGAACTGCGCCCAATATTCAAGGTTACTAAAAAGATTGCGCCCGCCCCACTCCTTCCCGGAAAAGTACCGACCGATGTCTATGGTAATCTACAAAAGGCCAGTAATTCTCTGGACGGCCTCGGGATTCCCAAGACGGTACCCAATGATGTCTATCGACTGGCACTCATGATTGTTGATGACCTGGAAAAGATCCGCGCCGCGCGAGGTAAGACCGATCCCGTCAACGCAACAACCGGTACCACCGGCAAAAAACCCCTGGATACCTACAACCGCACCTTCGAGATCCTCGAAGCCCTCAAGGCTAAGGTCGAAATTGACCCTGCCCTCAAGATTACGGGTGGCATCGTGTTACCTAATCGCCGCACCGGTGCAATCACACCGAGCTATGTCCTTGATCTTGAGAACAATGTCCTCGCTGAACTTAGTGCAATCAAGGCGGTAACCAGCATCTCCAGCCCAACCGTGCTGCCGCCGCCGCCCCAGGGCAAAACCCCGTCGGATACCTACGACCTCCTCACCAAGGCGCTGACCATGATTGGAAGTCTGTAACCCTATCAACATCGTCATTCCCTCACTCCTGCTCTCATAGGCCTTGCCTCCGTTTAGCCAGCGAGGGCAGGAGTGATAAGGATACCCACGTCAATCACCTCGCCCTAAAGGGCGGGGCTTGTGAAAGCAAGCTCGAGATTGACC
>CAUYUB010000097.1:0-5427 GCA_963575685.1 Gammaproteobacteria bacterium
AGAGAGGGGATCGCGGCATGGCGAGAATCTATACCCCGATCGGAAAGCAAGAGGACGTTATAACCTTCCTCGGTGACGGCGGCGGAGGCCTCTTTACAGATGCGCTCAAGCGCCTTTTCCAAGTGGTTCTCACCGGAGATTGCCTGAAACGTAAGGGAGATCGTTTTGGTATGAAAGCCATGTTTGTCTACCCAACGCAGACGCTCCAGGTCATCGTTGTCCAGAACGGGCTGGGGCAACTCAATGACGCGGCAATGTTGGGGAGTTTCCGCCAACAAGTTCGCTTCACCCCCGACAAACGACATCAGGGACATGATCGATTCTTCGCGGATGGGGTCAATCGGTGGATTGGTTACCTGCGCGAATAGCTGATAAAAATAGTTAAACAGATTTTGCGATTTGTCCGACAATACCGCCAATGGGGCATCATTGCCCATTGAGCTGAGCGGTTCCTGACCAGTACACGCCATCGGGGTAAGAATGGTCTCCAGATCCTCCTGTGAATAGCCAAATACGGCCTGACGCTGGCTGAGGTTGGAGTGGGCGGGTTGTTGTGTCTTTTGTACGAGCGGCAGGGTGCCGACGACGATCTTATTGTCCCGCAGCCAGGTTCCATAGGGACGACGCGAGCAGATCCCGGCCTTAAGTTCTTCATCCGGGATGATGCGTGACTCTTCGAGGCTGGCGACGAACATCCGGCCCGGTTGAAGCCGTCCTTTCAACTTAATCCGCTCTGGGGCGATCTCCAGAACACCCGCCTCCGATCCCATGATGAGGATATCATCATGCGTCAGCAGATAACGCGACGGACGCAGACCGTTACGGTCGAGTGTGGCGCCGATAATCTTACCGTCGGTAAAGGCTACGGAGGCAGGGCCATCCCAAGGTTCCATCAGCGTGCCATGATATTCATAGAAGTCCTTTTTCTCCTGGCTCATTTCTGCGTCGCGTGCCCAGGCTTCGGGGATGAGCATCATCATCACCTGCGGCAACGAACGTCCGGAGAGGGTCAACAATTCGACCACGTTGTCGAGAATTGCCGAGTCCGATTGGGTCTCGTCGATCAGCGGCAGGAGTTTTGCGATCTCATCCTGGGTAAACAACTCCGATTCCAGAAGGGCCTCGCGGGCACGCATCCAGTTGATGTTGCCACGCAGGGTGTTAATCTCACCATTATGGGCGAGGAAACGAAAGGGATGGGCGAGACGCCAACTCGGAAAGGTGTTCGTGGAAAAACGACTGTGGACCAGCGCCAGGGCGGAGGTAAACCGCTTATCGAGCAGATCGGGATAATAGCGCGACAATTGATTGGGCGTAAGCATACCCTTATAGCATATCGTTTTATAGGATAGGCTCGGGATATAGAAATGTCGCGCCCCATTCATGCTGCCGGCATGTACCCGGTGTTCGGCATTTTTACGGATGACATATAGTTTCCGCTCAAAGGCGTCCTGATCGGGGGTACCCTCACCCCGTTGGATAAAGATCTGATGGACATCCGGCTCCACGGCGATGACGGATTCGCCCAGGGTCTGATCGACGGTTGGAACCCGACGCCAGCCGATGACCTGCTGACCTCCTTCTTGTACGCATTGTTCGAGGATACGTCGACATTCTTCACAACCTGAGTCGGAGTCCGCGGCAGGCGGCAAAAAGACCATGCCGACGGCATACTCTCCCGGCGGCGGGAGGGTAATATCAAGATCAGCGCATACTTTTACGAAAAATTCATGAGGGATTTGGGTAAGAATCCCAGCACCATCCCCAGAATTTTTCTCGGCGCCGACTGCGCCGCGATGGACCATGTTTTCGAGTATTTCGATACCCTTGGCAACAATCCAGTGGTCCTTGTTACCTTTCAAGTTCGCAATGAACCCGACACCGCAGGAATCGTGTTCGAACCAAGGATCGTAAAGCCCTTCTGTTTTCATGGGGTGGTCTTTATTTCATAAAAAGAAAAACTATCGGATGGTTTTTCTTTATAACGGCCTAAAAAATTTGGGTTGACGAGTTTGGGCAACACGCCGCTAAGAGGGCGCATAAGTGATTAGGCGCGCGCCAGTATCGTCGCTGTGATCGACACCTGTCAAGACGATGCCTCGACCTCGGCATCGGGTTGCTACTGTAGTTCATTGATAAATAATTGATAAGTGGCCGTACTACAAAAACATTAAAGTTTAAGCGGTTTATCTTACGCCATTTTTAGATGGAATTTATCATTTCTTAGTGGGATTATCCATGCAGCATGCCGACATAATTTCTGATGTGTAATGGAGTAATTTTTATTCTTATAAGAAACTGATAATGTGTCGCTTTCCTCTCGTTGCAGACATGCGCGATTGAATCATACGATAATATGAACTTCCAGCCGGATGGCCGGTAACGGAAAAGACATAAAACCTATGAGCTTAAAACCCTGGCGCGAGATCGCCCTTCCCCACCGCGACGTGTTGGAAGAGACCTTTCGGCAATCCGAATTCACCGCCGACATTACCTCGGTACAGAGTGGCAAGGCCGCCCGAGAGTACCAGGAGGCCGCTGCTTTTTTTGACCGGACCTTCATCACCGCAGGGATGCACTGGCTGCTTACTCAGGTGGCGCAACGCCTTACCGGTCAAGGCGGTGAACCGGTAATCCGGCTTCAAACAGTCTTCGGCGTCGGCAAAACCCATTCCCTACTCGCCGCGTATCACCTCGTAACCCGCCAGTGCCCACTCACCGAGCTGATAGGAATACCCGAGCTGCTCGAGCAGGCAGGGGTGACGGCGCTTCCCCAAGCACGCGTGGTTGTGTTGGACGGCACCGCCCACTCCCCCGGCCAGCATTGGAAACATGGCCAGCGCATTATCCGAACCCTGTGGGGTGAATTGGCTTGGCAGTTGGGCGGCGAGGATGGCTTTAACCGGGTATTGGACGCGGATGCGACCGGCACCTCTCCCGGAAAGGATATCCTCCGAGAACTCCTCGAAGATTACGCGCCGTGTATCGTCCTAATTGATGAATTGATCGCCTATGTCCGACAATTCCCGGAGGGACGGACGCTGAGCGGTGGGAGCTACGACAGCAACCTCTCCTTCGTGCAGGCCCTCACCGAAGCCGCCAATCTGGTACCCACCACCATCGTATTGGCCTCTCTGCCCCAATCTGAGAGCGAAACGGGCAGTCAGCGCGGAATGGCTGCCTTACGTACCCTGGAAAAGATCTTCGGCCGGGGACGGGGACGAACCATGTGGAAACCAGTAATTATGGAAGAAGCCTGTGGGATTATCCGCTGTCGGCTATTCGATCCGATCCGTGACCCTGCCGCCCAAGATACCGTATGCCGTGCCTTCGCCAAAATCTATGAGGATGAAGGGACAAAGCTCCCCACCGAGACCCAGGAGAATCGCTATTTTGAACGATTGACCCGCGCCTACCCGATCCATCCCGAACTTCTCGATCGGCTCTACGAAGATTGGGCGACCATCGACGGTTTCTCGAATACCCGCGGCGTACTCAAGCTGATGGCCAAGGTCATCTCCCGGTTATGGAAGGACAACAACCGGGATTTGATGATCCTCCCCGGCAGTTTGCCGCTCTATGACGCTTGCAGCCGCAATGATCTGACCTGCTATTTGCCTCTCGGCTGGGAAGTAGTCATCGAACGCGATATCGACGGTGACCGTGCGGAAACGACCGATCTGGAAAATCACGAACCACGTTTTGGCCTGATAAACGCCGCCGGTCGTGTGGCGCGAACCATTTTTCTCGGTAGTGCCCCTGCGTCGGTAACGACCAAGGACGGCATCCGCGGTCTTGATCGTGCCCGCGTGTTACTCGGCTGCCTGCAACCAGGACAGGCGTCCTCGACCTACCTTGATGCCCTTTCTCGGTTGACCGACCGTCTGCACTACCTCAATCATTCCAGTGATAAAACCCAGGATGCCGTTCATTTCTGGTTCGAGCCCCGCGCCAACCTACGCCGCGAGATGGAGGAACGCAAACGCCATATCGATGACCGGGCAGTGCGCAGTAAGATTGCCGAGGTCTTTGAACACATGTTTGGGGGGGCAACCTTTTTCGATGGAATCCACCTCTTTGTCCCCTCCGAAGAAGTACCAGACGATAGTGCACTCCGACTCGTGATCTTGTCGCCACACGATTACTATTCGCGGGGAGATTCCTGTCCGGCCTTTACGTCATTGTTGGATCATCTGCGCAATCGGGGTCCCCTGCCGCGCTACCGTGGTAATCGTCTGCTCTTTCTGGCGGCTGACCAAGAAGGACGGATGCCGATTGGTGATACTGTTCGTATGGTCCTCGCTTGGAGTTCCCTGGTAGACGATGTGCGGGAGGGGCGGCTCAATCTCGACCCACTCCAAAAGAAACCGGCCGAGAAAGAATTACAAATTGCTCAGGAGGTGCTGCCACGCCTAGTCCGCGAATGCTATCGCTGGTTGCTCTGTCCGGGACAGGAGACGTTTGCCAATCCGTCGCCGACCATCGCGGGATTTCCGCTCAATACCACCACCGGGACTATCGCTAGTGAGATCGAGCGGACGTGCATGGAGAATGAATTAGTCCTTACCACCTGGTCACCGATTCATCTACGAGCGAAGCTTCAAGAACTTTACTGGACACTGAAACAACCTGCCGTTGGGGCAATGTCCTTTTGGGAAGACACGCTCCGCTCGCTCTATCTACCTCGGCTAAAAAATCGTGAGGTGCTGGCCCAGACCATCCGCAGTGGCGTAACCAGCTGCGATTTTTTTGGTACCGCCTATGGGAAAAAGGGAAAAGAATTCGAAGGATTCCATCTCGGAGGGGGAACCATCCAATTAGACAATACCCTTCTCTTGATTGAGCCAGAAACGGCACGTGCTTATGCGAATGCCTATCGACCCGTACTGGGAGCCGCGTCATTAGGCCAAGATTTTTCTAGTCTAGGGGCGACACCACCGGATCAAAATCAACCCACATCCATCACGCCAGCCACACCAAAGACCACCTCATTCTACGCTACGACCGAGGTCCCTGCTGCCCTGTTTGCGCAACTCGCGGACAAGCTCGTTGCTGCTCTATCCTCAAATCCACGGGCAACGGTGCGGGTCACCCTCGAAATTTTAAACGAGACTATTGATACGGAAGGAAATAAGCCAGAAGCACACGACGAAAACAACAAGCCATGAAGATTTCCTGCATCATTGCGGTTCGTGACGGAATGCCCTTTCTGGCCGAGGCCCTAGTAACCAAGATGACCTTGAAGTCACCGAGCACCGAGCGGGTAATGTGCGACCATCTCCGTGGCGGGTAACGGACGGGAAAAGAAGTAGCCCTGCCCAATGGGGCATCCCAGTGCGAGTAATGTTTGATAATGTTCGACCGTCTCAATCCCTTCGGCGACCACCGATAGACCAAAAGTTTCGGCCATCGCCAGGATCGTCTTGG
>CAUYUB010000098.1:0-5420 GCA_963575685.1 Gammaproteobacteria bacterium
GTGGGTAGGCAAGTCGCCCGGGACGGACGAAGCTTCTGGAAGAGACGGTGCAATTTTGACGGTGGGTGATGAGCGATCCGCAGTAGGCTCGGTATTGGGAAAAACCACGGTATGCTTGTCACGGTGACCAAATAGTCGCTCCATCAACCCCGGTTGTCCAGTTTCTTCCTTTGTCATCTGACTGGTCTGTTGAAGAAGCTTACTAAGTTCCGTGATCAAGGCCGTCAATTGAGATTTTTTCTCTATCCCAGTGAGTCGTTTTTTTAGCTTACGGGCCTTGGTTTGTTGAGATTGCGGGAAAGGCGCGATATCGAGTAGCTGGATACAGATGGCGACCATCTCTTTCCAGACATCGTGTTCCTGGACTTGGACCGCAGCATCGGAAAGGTCCCTGACTATGGATTCGATTTGCGTCAGGGAGACCTTAGTACGTAAGGAGGTTCGGAGTTTGTCTAGACGTTGGTCAATACCGGGGTCCAGGCCATAGCCGACAATCGCGACCCGGCCAATGAGTTGACGAAATTGTTCCTGAGTCTCTTCCAATAATCGCTCATGGGCTTCTAATTCGTCAATTTTTTTAAAGTATTTATTTTTCCACCGAGTTACGTCGTCAGTCATTCATCACCCCGTATGTTGAATTAAGGGATATAGTTTATTGATTGTTGTTTGATTGTCCGTAGGATGACTTTAGTCATCCCGTGGTACAAACCACTACCCTGGCAGTGTTTGCTCACAACCGGCGGGTGATGCTTCAGGGTTACCACGGCACTGGTAAGTCCAGCCATATTGCGCAAAGGGGATATTACTACTTTGGGCTAACATGCGGGGCTTGATATCCCAGAGTATCGGTATAGACCTGATAAACTACCTCCCTGTACCCCAAATATATTCCATCATGGCTCGCCATTCCCTCGACGCTCGCCACCTCCTCTGTCCCATGCCCGTGATCCGTACCCAAAATCGGATCGCTACTCTTACCCCTGGGGAGGTACTGGAAGTCGTTGCCACGGACCCTGGTGCCTTGATGGATATCCCTGCTTGGGTTCGTATCAACGGCCATCGGCTCTTGGAAACCCGTCGCGAAGGTCGTGAAGTTTTCGTGGTGATCGAGGTGGGCGAATCATGAGTATCCCTGAGAGAAAAAGCGAACAGCGTTACCGGGAGACCCAGCGGGTCAACTGGCTCGGTACCTTCGCCGATGTTCTTCTTACCGTAGTCAAATTGGTTTTCGGGATCGCTGGACGGTCCCAGTCGCTGATTGCCGATGGCTTCCACTCCCTGGCGGATGTCGTAACCGATCTGCTCGTCCTATTCGCAGCCCATCACGGTCGGGAAGGACCCGATGCTGACCATCCCTATGGCCACGCCCGCATCGAGACCGCCGCTTCTGTAGGCATGGGGTTGGTACTGCTGCTCATCGCCGTCGGGCTCATGTGGGATGCCATCGAACGTCTGTTCGAACCTTCTCAACTGTTGATTCCCGATCAGACCCCGCTCTTCATTGCAGGTTTTGCCCTGTTGGTCAAAGAATTCCTCTACCGCTACACCTTGGCCCTGGCCCGTCGCCACCGTTCCCCGCTCCTCCGTGCCAATGCCTGGCATCACCGCTCTGACGCCGTTTCCTCCCTAGTGGTGTTGGTAGGCGTTGCCGGCACTCGGGCAGGATTGCACTATTTGGATGCAATTGGGGCGGTGATGGTGGGCATGATGATCGTCCATGTCGCTTGGGAGCTGTCATGGAATGCCGTGCGTGAACTGATCGATACCGGGTTGTCGAAAGAACAGCTGGCCGCTATCGAACGTATCATCCTGGCAGTACATGGGGTAAAAACCCTGCACATGCTGCGTACCCGCCACATGGGGGCCGACGCCTTGGTGGATGTCCATATCCTGTTGCGTAATCCGGAGATCAGCGTCTCCGAGGGGCATCAGGTGAGCGAGACGGTACGTGCCAAGCTCATCAGAGAGGTGGAAGAGGTCGCGGACGTCACCGTCCACATCGATCCGGAGGATGATGAACGGCAATCCAGTTGCACCCACCTCCCGCTACGCGACCAAATCCTGATCCAGATAGAAGAGGCGTGGCGTGACGTAGAAGCCGCCCGCCACCTCCGTGAAGTGGTTCTCCACTATCTGGACGGACAGGTCCACTTGGACGTGGTCCTACCGCTTGCCCTGCTGGGAACAAATGGAGATATCCTGCAACCTGCGCATCAGATTGAAACCTCTCTCCGTCAGGCGGTAATGTCCAACCCTAACCTCGGCCGAATCCGGATACGTTTCGAGGAAGGGGCTGCGCACCATTAAAGTGCCTATCACGCGAACAATGCACCAAAAGAGCGCAACCGCAGCTATCCTCTTCCGCCGCGAGACTCTGGGTATAATATCCGGAGGCAATGAATCAACATCGTGCCGAACAACCGGTTAGCGCCTCACCTTTCCATCTTTGGGGAAGGAAGGACCATCAAAGATGGTTACCTGCTGATGGGTTCTGGCACAATTCGTGTTATTCGGTTCCTAAAGATCTGACCCGTCTGGCCCGCGGGAAGGTCTCAATATCAGGCCAATCCTCATTTATACCGGAGAGTAGATGATGTCCCCTGCTGATGTGCTCAAGACAATGCAAGAAAACGAGGTGAAGTTTGTTGATTTTCGCTTCACTGATACCCGCGGGAAGGAGCAGCACGTCACCGTGCCGGCGAAAGTGGTCAACGAGGACGCCTTCACCGACGGCAAGATGTTCGACGGCTCTTCCATTTCCGGCTGGAAAGGCATCCAGGAGTCCGACATGATCCTGATGCCTGAGGCCGCCACTGCGGTGATGGACCCCTTCACCGATGAACCTACCCTGAACCTGCGTTGCGACATCATTGAGCCGAGCACCATGGAAGGCTACGACCGTGACCCGCGTTCGCTGGCCAAGCGTGCCGAGGCCTATCTCCAGTCCACCGGCATTGCCGACACTGCCTTCTTCGGCCCCGAGAACGAGTTCTTCATTTTCGACGACGTGCGCTGGGGTGCCGATATCTCCGGCAGCTTCTGCAAGGTAGATTCCGAAGAGGCCTCCTGGAACACCGAGCGTGCCTATGATGGCGGCAACCTGGGTCACCGTCCTTCGGTCAAGGGCGGCTATTTCCCGGTGCCCCCGGTCGACTCCCAGCACGACATCCGTGGTGCCATGTGCTTGGCACTGGAGGAGATGGGTCTTGATGTCGAGGTGCATCACCACGAGGTAGCCACTGCCGGACAAAACGAGATCGGCATCAAGTTCGGCACCCTGGTACGCAAGGCCGATGAGGTCCAGATCCTCAAGTATGTGCTCTGGAACGTCGCCAAATCTTATGGCAAGACCGTTACCTTCATGCCCAAGCCGATTGTCGGCGACAACGGTAGCGGCATGCATGTCCATCAGTCCCTGGCGAAAGAGGGCATCAATCTCTTTACCGGCAACCTCTATGGTGGCCTGTCGGAAACCGCCCTCTATTACATCGGCGGCATCATCAAACACGCGCGTGCCCTGAATGCCATCACCAATCCTACCACCAACAGCTACAAGCGCTTGGTGCCGGGCTTTGAGGCCCCGGTAATGCTGGCCTATTCCGCCCGCAACCGCTCCGCCTCGATCCGTATCCCCTACGTCACCAACCCCAAGGCACGCCGTATCGAGGTGCGTTTCCCCGATTCCATGGCCAATCCCTACCTGGCCTTCTCTGCCATGATGATGGCCGGTCTCGACGGCATCATGAACAAGATCCACCCCGGCGATCCCATGGACAAGGATCTCTATGACCTGCCGCCCGAGGAGGAGAAGAACATCCCGAAGGTCTGCCACGCCCTGGATATGTCCCTCGATTATCTGGACAAAGACCGCGCCTTCCTTACCGCCGGCGGCGTGTTCAGTGATGGCCTGATCGATGCCTATCTCGAACTCAAGCAGCAGGAGGTCACGCGTCTGCGCATGACCACCCATCCTATTGAGTTTGATATGTACTTCAGTCTGTAATCCAAACCGAAAAGGGAACATTCAAAAAAGTAAAAGATTTTTCTTTTAGATTAAAAGAAATATTTTTACTGTGTTGAATTTTTGTTGGTTTGGCAGGGAAAGCAACCGTTTGGTTCCCTCTACTGCTGCTCAGGGAGGAAGGGGCAGAAGGGGACCAAACGGTTACAATAGGCGGACTGTCTACGGAGAATGACGATGTTGCAACGCCTATGCGCTCCCCTGTATGCCCTCTTCCTTGCCCTTCCCCTTCCCAGTTGGGCTGCTGGTCAACCTGCCGATTTTACCGTCCTGGTGGAACAGGCAAGCCGGGCGGTCGTCAATATCAGCACTACCCAGCGTGTTTCCGGCCATGAAAAAGGGCAGCGGACGATGCCGGGTCTGGAAGACATCCCCCCGGAACTGCGCGATTTTCTGGATCGTTTCTTCGATCATCTCCCAGCTACCCCACGGGGTGACCGACGCGCCCATGGTCTAGGTTCTGGTTTCATCATCTCTCCCGATGGCTACCTTCTCACTGCTGCCCATGTGGTGAAGGACGCCGATGAGATTGTGGTGCATGACGCCGAACGCCACGAGTGGACGGCTAAAGTGGTGGGTACCGACGCGCTCATCGACGTGGCGCTCCTCAAAGTGGATGCCACGAACCTTCCGACTGCCCGCATCGGTAACTCCGATGTTCTCAAGGTAGGTCAGTGGGTACTTGCCATCGGTCAGCCCTTCGGGTTGGACTACACCGCCACTGCTGGGATCGTGAGCGCACTCGGCCGTAGCCTACCCAACGATACCTACGTTCCCTTCATCCAGACCGATGTGGCGGTTAACCCCGGCAACTCCGGGGGGCCTCTCTACAGCATGGATGGTGCCGTGGTGGGGATCAATTCCCAGATTTATAGCCCAAGTGGTGGTTATGCCGGCCTGTCTTTCGCTATCCCCATCAGCGTGGCCATGGAGGCTGCGGAGCAGCTCAAAACGCGCGGACGGGTTACCCGTGGTTGGCTAGGTATTACCATCCAGCAGGTGAATCAAGATCTGGCCCACTCCTTCGGTCTCGACCGACCGCGCGGGGCGCTGGTGAGCAAGGTGGACATCCAGGGGCCGGCCCGCAACGCCGGTCTCCAAGCGGGAGACGTAGTGGTGGCCTACGATGGTCACCCCATTGACACCACCGGAGATCTACCCCCACTGGTGGGACGTACCCATCCCGGTGCCAAGGTGCCGATGGTGATTATCCGCGACGGAAAGGAACAAACCATGACCGTTACCGTGGCTGAGTTGCCACGTGAAATGACGGAAACCCGTACCGGAAAATCCAAGGGAGGGAAGACCAAAACCCCGGAGCCTGCACTGCTCGGTCTTACCGTGACGGATCTGCCGATTGGTGAGCGCCTCGATAATGGGCCACGTGGGGTAAGGGTTA
>CAUYUB010000099.1:0-33079 GCA_963575685.1 Gammaproteobacteria bacterium
GCTGGTATGTGAATAACATAAGGATTAAAGAAACTTTTGGATATAATTGGTATACCAGGATTTCAATTTCGCATCTCGGATCTATCGTCAAAGCCAAGCCCGGAAGTAATGTTGGAAGATCCGGTATACCGAGACTTTGTATTACCGGCTTGGCAGAGAGATAAACAATGTGCGAAGGAAGCCGAACAACGCGCAAAAGAAGCTGAACAACGCGCGCAAACCGAAGCGGCTATGCGTTTGGAATCTGAACAACGCGCAAAGGAAGCTGAACAACGTGCGCAAACCGAAGCGGCTATGCGTTTGGAATCTGAACAGCGCGCAAAGGAAGCTGAACAACGCGCCCAAAGTGAGATTGCTAGACTAAAGGCATTGTTAGGTTTGCCAGGATAATGGGGTCACCCACCCATTCTTCCGTAAGGCTAGCTAGGCGTTGTTCCGGTTTGTAGTGAGTCATTACCTCATCGGTCGGGGTGATCACCATCAAGTGCGTTGCGATTCTGTTTACGGAACGATGCGCTACTGTCGGTTTGGCTGTGGTGTCGACCTTGGCTTGGGGGGAACGAGGGAAGATTTATTGGACCGGGGAAGCATGGCCCAAGGGTGATCTAATCAGCAAGCCGGCGATAGGTTGTCGTGGCGAAGGCGTGGTGTTATGGTGCGCGCGGGAATTTGGATCTGGGCGCATTGTCCGTCCTTGGGGTTTGCAATGGTTGGAGACCTTAATGGATCGGCTACTGAAGCATATTATATTATGACAGCGACAAGCGACAAGATTGATAAGTCCGTCCTTCCGTCTACAGCACCGGACGGTCTACCTTACCAAGTTCTTTTTGAACGTTTATCTGAAAGTTTAAAGTCTCTTGAATTTGTGCCGGTCTCGAAGGGACGACATATGGAGACCTTACGCAACAAATTGGAACAATTAATAAGCAATCACAATAGCAATGAAATTCAGCGGGATAATTTGCAGGAAATACTACGAAAATTGGCAAAAAATACAACCACCTAATGAACACGCCAGAAAAATAAGCCATACCAATCATGACCCCTCTTTGTGAAAATAAGAGACAATAATAAATTTTTTTACTATTCCTGTTGCCCAGAGGATGGATGCAAAACCGAACTCAATCGGAGTAAATACGGACAAACAAAACGCAATTGTCTCTCCCCGTTTACTATCAAGTTTTGGTTTTTTCTGGGAATAGGTTTTTTGTTTAAAGCATCCAGACCATGTTTACGAGCAATTTTCAACCACCGGTGAATGGACTGGACATCGCCACCCCCACATCCCGCCCGATACTGTTCCAGCGAAGCACACCATGGACCACCCCGCCTTCGCTCCCACCCCCCATTACCTATCCATTGACCTAGAAGTTGATCGCCGCACTGCGCATATCCACAAACTTGCCGCGGTCCGGGGCGATACCGGACAGGCCCTGGTGTGCGGCAAAGGCGGTAACCTCCAGGCCACACTGGCGCGACTGGACGCCTTCACCTCTGGCCTGCGCTTTCTGCTTGGCCATAACCTGATCGCCTTCGACTTGCCCCACCTGATCGCGGTGAAGCCAGATCTTGCCATCCTCCGCCTGCCGGCGGTGGATACCCTACGCCTCAACCCCCTGGCCTTTCCCCGCAATCCTTACCATCACCTGGTCAAACACTACCAGGACGGTCAGCTCAAACGCGGCCGCATCAACGACCCGGAACTCGACGCCCGTCTCGCCTTGGAGGTCTTCGCCGACCAATGCACTGCTTTCCTCGTCCTGAACGAAAACCAGCGCGACCTACTGCTCGCCTGGCACTGGCTGACCACGCAGGACGAGAACGCCCCCGCCCTGAACGGTTTCTTCACCAGCGTGCGCCGCGCCCCACGTCCGAGCGACGCCGAGGCCCACACCGCCATTGAGCATTTCCTCTCCGGTCGCGGCTGCCTCACCCACGCCCGCGCTGTCCTCGTCGAGGTCGCGAGCCACGGCTGGGCGCTGGCCTATGCCATGGCGTGGCTGTCGGTGGCCGGTGGCAATTCGGTGATGCCGCCTTGGGTGCGCCATCAATTTCCTGAAGCCGGAATCCTGGTGCGTCGCTTGCGCGATACCCCGTGTACCGACCCGACTTGCCCCTGGTGCAGCGAGCGCCACGACGCCCAACGCGAACTCAAGCGCTGGTTCGGCTTTGGCGCCTTCCGCGCTGAGCCCGCCGGGGCCGACGGTCGCTCGCTGCAACAGGCCATCGTCACGGCGGCCATGGCTGGCGAGCACGTACTCGCTATCCTGCCCACCGGCACCGGCAAGTCGCTCTGCTATCAGATCCCCGCGCTCTCCCGCTACGACAAGACCGGCGCCCTCACTGTGGTCATCTCGCCGCTGGTCGCCCTCATGGCCGATCAGGTGGCGGGCCTGATGGCGCGCGGCATCGTCTGCTGCGCGGCCCTGAACGGCCTGCTCTCTCTGCCCGAACGCTCCGACGTGCTCGACCGGGTGCGGCTCGGCGACATCGGGATCCTCCTCGTCTCTCCAGAGCAATTGCGCAACCGGAGCTTCCGCACCGTGCTGGCGCAACGCGAGATCGGCGCCTGGGTGCTGGATGAGGCCCACTGTCTCTCCAAGTGGGGTCACGACTTCCGTCCCGATTACCGTTACGTGGGCCGTTTCATCCGTGAGCGCGCGGGCGATGGTCCAGTGCCGCCGGTGTTGTGTCTCACCGCCACCGCCAAACCGGAAGTGGTGATGGATATCCTCAGCTATTTCCAGGCCAAAGTCGGCATTGAGCTACGGCTCTTCGATGGGGGCGCACAACGCACTAATCTCGACTTCGCCGTCGTCTCCACTACCCCTGCCGAGAAGTTCGCCCATCTCTACCAGGTGATCGAGCACTACCTGCCGCCCGAGCAACCCGGTGGCGCCATCGTCTACTGCGCTACTCGCCGTCGCACCGAGGAAGTGGCGGTCTTTCTGCACGACAAGGGGTTGACCGCCAATTACTTCCATGCTGGGCTGCCGCCCGAAGCCAAAAAGGATGTGCAAGAACGCTTCACGCGCGGTGAACTCCGGGTGATCGCCGCCACCAACGCCTTCGGCATGGGGATCGACAAGCCTGATGTGCGCCTGGTGGTCCATATCGACATCCCCGGCTCGCTCGAAAACTATCTCCAGGAGGCCGGCCGCGCCGGCCGTGACCGCGACCTCGCCCAGTGCGTGTTGCTCTATTGCGCCGAGGACGTGGAATGGCAGTTCAGCATGTCCGCCCGTTCCCGACTCAATCAGCAGGAGATCCAGGCGATCTTGCGTGCCTTGCGTCGTCTTGAGAGAAGAAAACGTGGTGGAGGCGAGGTGATTGCCACCTCCGGGGAAATTTTGGTTGAGGAGGACCAAGGGGCCTTCGATCGCGACTCCGTCACCGACGACACCCGGGTGCGCACCGCCCTATCGTGGTTGGAGGAGTCGGCCTTGCTGACACGGGAAGAGAACCAGGTGCAGGTGTTCCCATCATCGCTACGGGTCGGCTCACTGGAGGAGGCGCGCAAGCGACTCGCCACGGTCGGCAACGAGGAATATCGCCGCCAGCTACTCAGTTTGGTTGACAGCCTGCTCGACGCCAATCCGGACGAGGGCATCTCCACCGACGAATTGATGGGGAGATCGGGACTAAACGCCGAGGGGGTGCGCAAGGCCCTGCACGACCTGGAGCAACTCGGCATCGCTGCCAACGACACCGCCCTGACCGCTTTCGTCCATGCCGGGGTCGAGCGTTCCTCACGCAAGCGTTACGAGGAGGTGGTGGCCCTGGAAACGGCCCTCATCGACTTACTCCGCGAGTCCGCGTCCGAGCTCGGCAAGGGCGACACGTCAGTGCTGCATCTGCGCCACGCGACCCAGCAGCTCAAGGACGCGGGTCACCCCCACGCCCTACCCGAGCAGGTGTGGCGCTTGGTCCACAGCCTCTCCTTCGACGGACGCAACGAGGAAGGCGGCCGCGGCAGCATCGGCTTGCGGCGACTCGACCCGGAAACGGTGCAGGTAACCCTCCAACGCGAGTGGAATGCCCTACAAGAGACGGCCCGCCGGCGGCGCGAGGCCGCCAGCCGGCTGCTCGACCACCTGCTCGCGTCACTCCCCAACGGGCAGCGCGGCACCGACCTACTGGCCGAGACCACCTTCGGCAAGCTACGCGCGGTCCTCGATCAGGATCTGCTGATGCGCACCTCAATCAAGGATCCACAAAAGTTGTTGGAACGTGCCCTGCTGTGGCTGCACGAGCAGGAAGTGATCCGGCTCAACAAGGGACTGGCGGTGTTCCGCTCGGCCATGACCATCCGCCTGACGCCGGAGCGCCGCGGCTTTCTCAAGGCCGATTTCGAACCACTCGCCGGCCATTACCAGGAGCAGGTGCTCCAGATCCACGTCATGGCCCACTATGCCGAGCGCGCCCTCAAGGCCATGGCCGACGCCGTACGCTTGGCGATGGACTATTTCCGTCTGTCACGAGAGGAATTTCTCCAGCGCTGGCTGCCGGGGCGGGAGAAGGAACTGGCGCGCCAGACCACCCCGAGTTCCTGGCGCACCATCGTCGAGGCCCTGAATAATCCGGTACAGCAACGCATCGTCACCGACGACCGGGAACTGGCCAACGTGCTGGTACTGGCCGGTCCCGGCGCGGGCAAGACCCGGGTGTTGGTTCACCGCATCGCCTGGTTGGTACGGGTGCGACGCGAGGACCCACACACCATCCTTGCGCTCGCCTACAACCGCCACGCGGCGGTGGCGATCCGCCGTCGCCTCGCCGTGCTCATCGGCGATGACGCGCGCGGGATCACGGTGCTCACTTGTCATGCCTTGGCCATGCGCCTGGTGGGGGCGAGCTTCGCCGGCCGTACCGCCCAGGAGGGACAGTTCCGGGAGATCCTGGCGCAGGCCGTGGCCCTGCTCGCCGGCAATGGCCTACTACCGGAGGAGGCCGACGCCCAGCGCGAGCGGTTGCTGACGGGGTTCCGCTGGATCCTGGTAGACGAGTACCAGGACATCGGCCCGGAGCAGTACGCCCTGATCGCCGCCTTGGCCGGCCGCACTTTACGTGATGAGGAGCGACGCTTGAGCCTGTTCGCGGTCGGTGACGACGACCAGAACATCTACGCTTTCAACGGCGCCTCGGTGGAGTTCATCCGCCGCTTCGAGACCGATTACACCGCCTCCGCCACTTATCTAACCGAGAACTACCGTTCCACTGCCCATATCATCGGCGCCGCCAATCGCGTGATCGCCCCCGCTGTCGGCCGCATGAAGGCGGACCATCCCATCACCATCGACCGTGCCCGGCGTAAGGCCCCGGCGGGTGGACGTTGGGAGGCACTCGACCCGGTGGCACGCGGTCGAGTCCAGGTCCTTCCCACACTCGGCGGCGTGGTGGGCCAGGCCGTGGCGATCATGGCCGAGTTGCAACGCTTGGCTAGCCTCGACCCTTCCTGGAATTGGAGCCAGGCCGCCGTGATCGGTCGCGAGTGGCGCTACCTGGAACCGGTCCGCGCCTGGTGTGAGCACCATGCCCTCCCGGTGCAAATGGCTGACGAGGAGCCGCCGCCGTTCTGGCGTCTGCGCGAGACGGTACGGCTGGTCGAGTGGTTGCGCACGCTGCCGTCACGCTTGATGGATGGCCCCGGCCTTACGGCGTGGCTCGCGCAACGAGGCGGCGGTCCTTGGTGGGAATTGCTGGGCCAAGCGCTGGAGGAATACATCATTGAGACGGGGGGAGCTGAATTGCCCTGCGGCTACGTTATCGAGTGGCTGGCCGAGTGGGGGCGCGAGGTACGCCGTCGTCAGAACGGCCTACTGCTGCTGAGCGCCCACCGCGCCAAGGGGCTGGAATTCGATCACGTGGCCGTGCTCGACGGCGGCTGGACGCGGCGCGATAGTAGCGAGGATGTGGACGCGATGCGTCGGCTCTATTACGTGGCCATGACCAGGGCGCGCGAAACTCTGACCTTAGTCCACATGGAGGGCCACCATCCTTTCCTGGACGCGGACAACCCGCTCTTCCTGCACCGCGCGCCGCTCGACCACGGCCCGCCCGATCCGAGTTTATCCCGACGCTACCGCCGTCTGACACCGAAGGAGGTAGACGTGGGCTTCGCCGGCCGCTACGCCGATAGCCACTCAGTGCATGCCACCATTGCCGCCTTGCGACCAGGTGACGGATTGCAGTTGGTGGCCGAAGGCGAGCGCTGGTGTCTGCGCAACCAGGCTGGCGTGCTGGTTGGGCGGCTGGCGAAGTCGTTCCTACCGCCCGCAGGCATGGTCTGCGTGGAGGCGCGGGTGGTGGCGATTCTCACCTGGCGACGGGAGGATAATTCGGAGCCGGAGTACCTGCACGTGGTACGGTGTGGGCAGTGGGAGGTGGTATTGCCGGAGTTGGTGTTCGCGGCGGATTCTCATTGATTCCCGAGCAGTGCCACTACCCCAACAGCAGATTACAAAGTGTGATATCCCCTTAATTGTTTTACGTAAACTCAGATGATATACATTTCCTATACCACCAAGCCTCCTGGATTCTTACGAAGAATACTGGCCTTGATCACGACCTTGGTGCTGATAGTTTTGGGGCTGGTGTTCTCTGCCGTATTCTTTGTGGCCATCCTAGCCATTGTTGCCGTATTCTGGACTTATCTCTGGTGGAATACACGAAAACTGCGGAAACGGGTGGTGTCTTACATTGACCTAAGCATATACTACGAAAGAAAGTTCTTAGAATTCGAGCGGTTATGCGAGGTGTATTTGGCAGTTTTGCTAAGGTAGCACGTATATTCATTCTCATTCCTGAGAGGTTAAAGCGATGGCTACGCACCCAATTGAGGTATTTTGTTGCCGCAATCCGAATTGTCCTGATTGTGGAATTCGCGACAAGGGAAACTTGCGATGGCATGGATGGAGTGGGCACTCTCATCGGATTCGTGGCATCTATTGCCGTACATGCGGAAAATATTTTTCGGAACGAAAAGGGAGTGTGCTTGAGCAAAGTCGCTTACCAGAAGAAAAGGTGGAATCCTTACTGGAACATCTGCGTGAAGGGTGTGGAGTGCGACAGACGGCTCGTTTAATTCATGTAAACCAAAACACGGTGACTCGTTACGCACGCTTGGGTGGAAATCACGCAGCCTTGGTACACGATGAGTTGGTTGCATTCTCTCCCCAGACAAGGGAAGTACAGTTTGATGAAAAATGGAGTTTGGTATTCAAGAAGGAGGCGAATTGCACTCCAGAAGAAGAGGATTGTGGGGATAATTGGGACCATATTGCTATTGACGCAGAAAGTCGGTTGGTATTGTCTATAGTGCCAGGAAAGCGCACGGCGGAGAACTGTCTCCAACTAGTTGATGATGTTAGGAAACGTACTGACGGAAGAACTGATTTGTTACTTACATCCGACGAACACGGTCCTTACCAAACAGCAATTGAGAAAGTCTATGCAACTGAGGTAGCGCAGCCTAAAAAACCGGGACCAGGCCGTCCTCCGAACCAAAAACGAGTCATGCCAAATGATTTGTGTTACGCCACCGTTCGCAAAACTCGTAAGAAGGGGCGGGTTGTAGATGTAAAGCGAACAGTGGTCTTTGGCACCCTGGAATTATTGATTCTGTGGCTAGTGCGTTCGACAGTTAGCATTGTCATCAATACCTCGTTTATCGAACGTCTCAATGCCACTGATCGCGGTCAGAATGCCAGGAAGGCTCGTAAGAGTTACTGTTTTTCAAAAAATTGGAAAATGCATAATGCAATGACATACTTTGTGGCGCTCAGCTACAATTTCTGTTGGCCTGTGCGAACGTTGCGCATTAAGGATGATTGTGGAAACTGGAAAGCTCAAACACCAGCTATGGCCGCAGGCCTTACCGATCATATCTGGACAGTTCGTGAATGGATTTCCTTTCCAGCTCTACCAGTTAGGTCAATGTAAGGCACCACCCAAGATTGCTGGCATCCGATTCCAGCAAGTCATTTGGTAAATCAGTCTTCTGCGGCAGGCGCGGCGTAGTGTAACGTCCGAAACTCCACTCCCTATAGGTGCGGATCTTGAGGAAAGTGTTACCGAGATAGGTCAGTTCCGGGTACTGATCCGGATCCTTGCGCTGAGAAAGGATAGATGAAGTAGATTCGATTTCTTCATGCTGTAGGTGGCGCTCCTTACCTTTAACGTTCAGAATGCCGTGACCGTTCTCGAAGCGATAATAAAAATAAGGCTGATCGTGGCCGACATCGGGTTGTTCATTCTCAATGCGTTCATCGATGATCTCGAAACGCTGCGACACCTCGGTGAAACTAAACGCATAACGTAGTGCTGACGGCCTTTTTGGGTTATTAAACACGGCGTCGATGGTGGCCACCGGATTCTTTTTTGGCGCACCTTTCCACAACCAATCGCGCACACTGCCTCCATCACGAATGGGGATCAACAAATCTTTTGGGGTAGATCGAATGAGTTCAATTGATTCAATCAGATTTGACTTCCCTGAACCATTTGGGCCGATCACTATGTTGAGCGGTAAAAGCTCCACCGCTTGGTTCGAATCACCGAAGCTCAGGAAGTTGGTTAGTTTAATGGATTGGAGCAGCATGGCTACCTCCGTTATTCGATGACAAACAAATCCGGAATTGTCTTGGGCCACCATCCTCAAGAAACGCGAAGGTAGACTAAATGTCCGGTTGAAATCTTCTAAGAAAATACCCCCGAATATTTGCCAGCATTTCAGCCAACATAGAAATATGCTGATGTGCGGTAACCAACGCAGCCAACAACTCATCCGGATCGGTGACGTACTCATGGATCATACGGTTGCGCAATTTCCGTAGAGCCAACCAAACATCGGCCGATTTGATCAGGCCCAGCTTTTCAGCACGATCAAGATTATCCAAAACTGTCCCAGGAATTTCTTCCATAACCCGCAGAAACGTGGGTAGCAGTTTGTCTCCCAAGGTATCTTGCAGTCGACCAAAACGCGCTACAAATGCATCGACACGTTCGGCCAATTCATCGTTGTCCGGTAATTCCGCTATTTGTTCTGCGGTCAAGGGTATGACAAAAAGACGGGTATCACAGCGCATAAGATAGTGCAACTCCATTGCAGCGGTCTCCAACAACGATCGTAACCGTATTTGTTTCTCTATAGAGCCTTCGTTTTTCATAGCACCAATCCGGTCTTCAGGGCAATCTCGTGAATGGGTTTGAGAGGGGTCTCCGGCGTGCGTATCAGCACATCTACACTGCGCCCATCCAATGCCTTGGTTAATTTTGCCGACAAGAGAGAGGCAGTGAAGGCAATATTACTGGGGAGCTGTTGGAGCGTTATCAACAGGTCCACATCGCCACCCCGTGCGAGATCATCCACACGGGAGCCGAAAAGAACAATTTCGACCTCCTGCTCCAGCACAGCGGTGATAATGTTACGGATAGTTTTAGTATTTTCCGCAGAAAGACGCATACTTTTCTTTCGTAGATCACGGCAGATTCTTCAGATCCACCTTTCGGCGGATTCAACCTTGAAGTGCAACGGATGAGTTAGTCAATTGTAACTCATTATTGAACACCTCAAAAGGAGTTTTGAATCCGAGACATTTTCGTGGCCGGTGATTTAGGAGATCCTTGGCCTTCTTGATGAGTTTCTCAGGGATGAATTTAAGACTCATCTTCTTAGGAAAGAATTGTCGGATCAGTCCATTCATATTCTCGTTGGCACCACGTTCCCAGGAAGAATATGGGTGTGCGAAGTAGAACTCCGCATTCAGTTCCTTGGCGATCCGTTGATGTTGGGAAAACTCTTTGCCGTTGTCGGTCGTGATAGTGTGAACATAATCAGCGAAAGGCTTGAGTAAGGAAATCATCGCGTCCGCCACGACGGAGGCCTCCCGGTGTTTGTCAGGATAGTTGTCCGCTCTTCAACTTACCTATCCTTCCGGGCGGCTCCTATAAAAGACTACACCATCAATTATTTGGTGAGCTTGGTTCCGACTTCAGTCATAAATTAGATGGTTGATAAGTTGGGATCCGGTAGCACTTTCTAACAAAACTCTAACAGAGCGACCGGACAACTATCCTGACACAGAGGGAGCCAACCCTGCGGCCTCCTGAGCAGTTACAATTCTCGTTCCTAAAGCATGTACTAGGGGGAATCCTGACCTCCACCTCCATTAACAATGGCTGGTTACTTAATGGTTTTCCCTTGGGGTGATGATCGTTATTCCACCAGGCTCGGATCAATTAATTATTGAGGAATGTACTATAGTTAATTGTAATAATGAACTACCGAGGATGACATCATGAACACACGTACCACGACAGACCCTATCAGCCAACGGGATGTGCCTAACCCAGGATTACACCCTTGCGCCTACATGGGAGATGGTGAGCATGGCGTAGAAGTATTTTTTGAATCGGAGGCCAACCGCCGGACTTTCTTGGAAGAAATGAATGATATTGATGACCGCAAGGTTATTCGTGGCTCCAGCAGTGAGGACTACGTAGCAGAAGGTTAATAGATCCACATCATACCTAATACCATTAATCTATTCCAAAAAAGATGAGGAGATACTGATGTCGATGCATATACAAGAGATGTCCATGCAAGAAATGATACATCCGTTTCCAAAGGATCCTCGCTTTCCGTGGGCGCCCCTGGAATGGAGTATGGAAGATGCTCAGCATTGCGCCCAGGAAGAGGGAATAACCCTTGGTGAAGACCATTGGAAGGCAATACTGATCTTGCAGGAATGCCTTACATGCACCACCTCCCTGCGGAGGCGCGACTTGCATGATGTCTTAGCGGAGGGGTTTTATGCCAAGGGAGGCCTCCGTTACCTATACGAACTATTCCCTGCTGGCCCCATTGCTCAGGGATGCCGAATCGCTGGCCTAACTCCACCTACCGGTGTTGTAGATAAATCGTTCGGTACAGTCCAATAGAAAACCTTACCCGGAATACTTGCAAAGTTATTATGCCTAGATTAATAAGGCCGAGAAATCGGCCAGTTGTTGATCTTCAATTATTAGAAATATCCAAAGGGGTCTTGTCTCTTGGTGTTTATGTTAAACAAAGAGACAAGACCCCTTCTCTTATGGTCAACGCTGGAGGAAACAGGTAAGGTTGCGCGGTGCGCTTTTTCGGAAAGGGCGGCGGCCGCAGAGAGCAATATATTCGTAGGGTGCGCTGAGGCACGAAGCGCACCAGTCATGGATGATACGCCAGCTCATTACAAACGCTCTCTGTACTCTGCGCAATCTTACATAGGGACGGACATGAACCAGTTATTTCAGTTATTTCATAAATAGATGCCAGCGATTACCACTCCAGGACAACTAAGATTGAGTGAAACTCATCATGCTCATCATGAAATGACCAATCATAGCATTGCGTGAGATTTTATGGTAATGTTTTTCATATTATAATAATACCGTCATGTAATATTATACTGATACTGACTAAGGTTAAGGTTAATGCGTGTTTCCTCTGTTGATTTAAATAGGTCGACTGAAACCGACGAAACGACAATGAATAATCTCGTTGTTTTATATGTGGAAGACGAGGTAGATATTCGCGAGGAATTAGTTGAATTTCTAGAAAAACGCGTGCGTCGGGTTTTAGTGGCTGGAGATGGTCGTACGGCATTGTCTATTTATTTACAAGAGCGGCCGGATCTACTCATCACTGATATCCGCATGCCGTTCATGGATGGGCTTACTCTAGTAGAAGCAGTACGGCGCGAAGATCCGGACCTGCCCGTCATCGTGACCACTGCGCATAATGATGATGCCTATTTCATGCGGGCTATCGAACTTGCTGTCGATCACTATGTCCTAAAACCCACCGTTCCCCACGTTCTGCTGCGGGCCATCTATAAAAGCGTCCAAGTCCTCATTCGCAAACGGGAACGGGAGGAGGCTAGTCATTATCACCGATTTATTCTGGATCTGTATCCAGGTCTGGTTTTGGTTATTCGAAAAGGCGAGATCGAATATCTCAATCGGACTTTTCTCACCTACCTAGGAGAGGAAACGGGTTGCTCCACCGAAAAGATTGATGAAAAATATCTTGGTGAACGTCTGGTCACCCCGGAGGGAACAACTCTACAGAGTTTTTGGGGAAACGGTTGGGTGAGTGTGCTTGGTGAGATAGCCCAGCAACCCAAGCTAGTTCATCTCCGTCCGAAACCAGGGGGAGAAATATTACCCACCCCCCTAATTTTGACCTGCAAATCTATGGAAGGGCAGGGGCGGGTCATTTGCTCCCTGGCGGATGTGACGCTGCTTGAAAAAGACCGTAAAGAATTGGAAAAAAAGGCATTCACTGATCCGCTAACCGGGATCTGTAACCGCGGTCGCCTCGAAGGAATGATCAACGCTGAGATTAAACGTTCCCTGCGTCACGGTATACCGCTAAGTTGTATTCTATTTGATATCGACCACTTTAAAGATGTCAATGATACCTACGGCCATCAGATCGGTGATGATGTCTTAATCGCCCTAACGCTTCTGGTCTCAAAAAACCTACGTGCCTTTGACATTCTGGCCCGTTGGGGGGGGGAAGAATTCATGGTATTGTCTCCCGAGAATGACGTAGCGGGAACCCGTGATTTGGCCGAGCGGCTTCGTGCCGAAATAGCACGCTATCCATTTCCAATAGTGGGACAGGTTACTTGTAGTTTCGGTGTGAGCCAATTACAAGGAAAGGATTCCCTACGTGACTTCATGGAGCGGGCAGACCAGGCTCTGTATCTAGCAAAAAGGGGAGGACGTAATCAGGTGGCCGCGGGTTGAATTCGACAATCTCCTTATTGATGCACAATATGGAGCAAGCCGCCGGTTTCTCCGGCAAGAACGCCGAGGGCTGCCGGTGCCGGACGAATCAATGATTCCATGAGTTTTTCATCACTGACCCAATAGGGGACATACCATTCCCGATCAACGTCCATGACGAGAACCCGCTGTTTCTCGGCATCATAGGCGCCAATCGGCGAAACGTGGGGTCCATCCCAGTCACCCGCCAAGACCTCTTGATCAAAATAGATCAGAACCATGTCTTGATCCGACTGCTCATTCTCGCTCAGTATCCAGCGAAGCTTAGCCAGAGTTTCAGGGGTAGCTTCGGAAGGTTTAAATATATGAATTTCTGTTTTATTTAAGTCATAGTGATCGAGACTCTGCCTAACAAAACTTATCAGTTCCGAGAAAGTGACCCCATCACCGTTTTCTCGATTTTTTGCGGTCCATTGACTATCGCCAACCGTTTCCAACAGCCGGGTTTGTGTAATCAAGGGCACATCAACCTTGGCAGGAATTCCGCGTAGCGCATTGATCACCATCGTCACACTAGCGAGCGAACAGGCGCTGTTGGTTTGCTGCGGGATATAAAACTGACTGAGCAACCAATAATCTGGAGCGGCATGGTCACGAAAATAATGGTGGGACTGCGCCAGCGGCGTTGTTTCCGGGGCGAACCGTGGGCGATCCGCATCAGCGGTTTGGGTAATTAGCGGCAACGTCAGCCATAATGCAATGGCGAGTATGGTCCTAAACAAAGCCTTCATGAAGGTCTTCGAGCATGAATAGGTAGAGTGGGCAAACGGCCTGATCGTTTGCCCACTCGGATTATGTCAAATCCAGTCCGAAACACTGTCAGCACTGTCCCCAATCATATCACCCCATCCGCCATTTCCTTGATCGGTACCGACATCAGAAAGGAAGGCGCTGTTGTCCACATTATCCGTATTCGGGACGGCCGGAGTGGCACTCGGGAGGAAACTGCCACCATCGTTCGCATTTAGTCCTGCGGTACTTACCCCGGTGTCGTTTTGACCACCCATGAGGTTCTTAACCCCTTGGAACAACAGTGCGCCGCCAGCCACTCCCGCTGCGGTAGCAGCAGCACTGGCCAGGAAGCCGCCAAAACCGCCGCCGCTCTGCTGCATTGGTGCGGTAGACGCATAAGAAGTGGGACCTGATTGACCACCCCAAGATGAACGGATAGGTGGGGCCGCAGGAGGGGCAACGGGCGCATCACTCCAACCACCCCGCCGTCCTCCTCCTCCCAGCATACCGCCGAGGAAACTACTCTTTCCCTGGGCTGTAGGCGTTGACGCGGCAGCAGCGCGGGCTGCCTGTAACTCCTGTTCCAGCTCTTGAATGCGTTGTTCCGCCTGCTGCAGGCCAATCTCCTGGACCAACGCCTGCTGTACTAGCAGATAGGCGGCATCGGGGCGGCGTACCGCTTGACGAATAAGGGCACTCGCCTCAGGGTCGGGGGTCTGAGGAGGAATACGGCTGAATCGATCGAGGAAACTGGTAAGGATCTCGCGTTCTTGGGGAAGCATAGTTACCTCTGTAAGGTCTGTGGTTTTATCTCATAAGAATGTTCTTCAAGAGTCTTCGACTCCATCAAAGGACATTGGGTTCACTGTTGGTAGAGTTCTCCGAACCCGGATTGAGGGGGGGCAGACCTTGGGTCGCAATGGTCGGAGTACGGCGCGAATGGTGGCGCAAGGGGCGGACAATTTCCCGGAAATTTTGTTTCCAACGCCCGATGTCTACTCCTTCTCCATCTCCTGGTTGGGAGGAAGATAGGTTGGGGGAGGAGGACTTTGCTTCGCCATAGAGGGCAGTATCAAGTTGATGGAAGAGCTGCAACAGGGATGGACTGTCCAACTCGGGATGGGCCGTCACCATCGCCTCCGCCACCATGGCCAATGGGCTATGGCGGGGCAATGCTAGGGCGGCTACCGCATAGACCCCCAATGCCTCGGCAATAGCCTCGACATTCCCAGCAGCCTGGATATGGTGCAATAGCCGTCGGGTGTGGAAGGTAGTGGGTAAGATGCGCTCCAAGAACCGATGGAATCGAGTCGCCAGGGGGCGCGGGGCAAAAGACGCCAACGGTCCTTTCAGATGCTTGCCCAGGTGTTCATGCAAGAATACGAGCGTAGCTCGATAAACAGGCTCGGCCTGCTGCGTAAGTTTGACGGCAACAGGTCGCAGGCGTTCACCAATCCGATGCCAACCGGTCAGGATGCGACGGAAGAGACCCGCCAATCCGGTTGTCCCCGGTTGGCCACGACCGATCCACCAACCCAGCAGGAAAAAGACCGCTGCTGCAGGTAGGGCCAACAACCAAGCAGAGATTCCCCCAAGATCCTTGCTTGGTACGCTGGTTTCCGTTGCCCCCGGTACCGTGATCTCTGGAGATTGCCATTCCAAACTCGTTGATTGATCTTTGGTCGTATCCCACCAGGCGATGTGCAGAGCCGGTAGACGCAAAGTCCCTGCCTTGAGTGGTACTATCGTCAGGGTTTCATGGCGCTGGCCACGTACCGCGTTACCCTCAGGAGTGGCATCTTGCCAATATTCCACAGCCTTCTCGGAGTAGATTCGGAAGTCCGGTCCTTGGAGCAGAACGGCAGAGCCGGTAGACGTTGGCCTCGCATCCCCACGGCGCGCAACCAAAACGATAGGGTAAAAGGTTCACCCACCCGGATAGTACGTGGTGTTTCCCCCTCAGGTACCAGCCCCAATGCCTGAAGGGGTAGCCAGGGTTGAACGGCGCTGGGTGGGATGTTTCGGGAGCGGAGGCTGAGGCGTTGGGTTCGTACCTGGAAAGGAACTCCGCGTCGCGATGCTCCCTGGGATTGGCCCGGTGCGAGAGGTTCAGCCTTGCCGGAGAGGTGCGTGGACGGTACCTCGATTCGTCCGGCTACCAGCGGGGTGAGGGCATAGCGGTATTCATTGACCACCATCTGGCCATTCGCCGTAGGGCGTGCGTAGGTACGAGGCTTCTCCTCCAACAATTCCAACGCCGCCCCTGGGACCGTGGGTGGGTCTAGACTAAATTCCAGGACATTGGTCCGGCTCACTACCCGAACGGTGTAGACCACGGTCTGCTGGACATAGGGGTTGTCGGCCGAGAGGGTTGCCTCCGCTTGGACCTGAGTAGATTGGGTGGGTTGGGCAACGGTAGATTTCGCCAGGGCGACAGGACCTCCCGCCACTGCGGCAATCAACGCGAGCAGGGCAACCACGCGGCCCCAGGACGCAAGATGTTGCACAAAAGTCTGCACATTCAAATTATAGACAGCACTCACCATGGACGGGTCTCCATAAGACGGCCAGCACTTTGTTCCCACTCACGCCGTTCTTCTACCTCGAATTGGCGACGCAGGATCTGTCCCGGATCAGCTTCTACTCGGCTCATCCACTCCTTGGCCTGGTCGTCGGGAACACCGGGACCGGTACGCCGGGAGGCATGATCGAGGCTGCTGATAGGCTGTTCACCGGATTCCGGTGGACGTTGATCGGGAATAGTACCTCGTTTGAGCTGCTCCAGATGTGCTACCCCCTCCGTCGAGTGGGTATCCATCGGACGGTTGGGATTATTGGGCTCCTGACCCTGCTTTTCACCTGTTGGTTTATCCGCCTCCGGTTTGGTCTGCGGCCCAGGGAGCGGAGTTGGTAATTCCTGACTTTTTGTAGCCTGTTCTTGAGGTTGATTTTCACCATTGCCTTTCGGGTTCTTCTCCTGTGTTTTCTGTTCACCTGCATTTTGATGTTCACGATCGGCATTTTTCTCTCCACCAGCCTGACGCTCGCGATCCGGTTCTTTTCCCGCATTGGTTTTTTGTTCACGGTCACGGTCAGTCCCTTCCTTGGCATCCGCCTGGTGCTGCTCTTTCTCCCGACCAGTCTCCTCACGTTGATCCCGAGTCTGCTGTTTTCCTGATTTCTCCTGTTGTTTTTGTTCTTCGCGTACATCGGCCTTCTGGGATTCCTTGTCCCGGTCCTGTTTTTGATCAGTGTTTTCACCCTGATCTTGGATGCGCTCACTAGGGTTATTATCCGTTTTCTGCGTCTTAGACTGCTCCTGCTGACGCTTGCCGACTTCCGTTTGTTCCTGTTGATCCTGACTTCCCTGATCAGACCTGGATTTCTGATCTTCTTTTGATGATTGCCCTTGTTTTTGGTCTTTTGATTGCTGCCCCTGTTGATCCTGTTGGTTTTGTTTCTGATCTTTAGGCTGTTGGCCTTGCTGTTGATCTTTCGATGGTTGGCCTTCCTTGTCCTGTCCTTGTCCTTGTCCTTGTCCTTGTTTTTGGTCTTTTGATTGTTGTCCTTGCTTCTGATCTTTAGCCTGTTGACCTTGTTGCTGATCTTTTGATTGTTGGCCTTGTTTCTGATCCTTCGACTGTTGACCCTGTTTTTGCTCTTTAGATTGCTGGTCCTTCTGTTCTTTCTTGTCTTTCGGATCCTTCTGATCCTTCTGGTCTTTCTGATTCTTCTGGTCTTTCTGATCCTTTTGGTCTTTCTGATCCTTCTGGTCTTTTTGGTCCTTCTGATCCTTCTGGTCCTTTTGGTCCTTTTGGTCCTTTTGGTCCTTCTGATCCTTTTTGCTCTGTTGATCCTTCTGGTTTAGTTGATCTTTTTGTTTTTCCTGCTCCTGCTGGGTCTGCTGTTCTTTTTGTTGAGGTTGTTGCGGTTTCTTAGGCTGTTCCTCCTGGAGAGCAAGGTTTCGGTCCTGGGGTTTGGTCTCGCCGGTAGTGGAAGAATGTTCGGAGGTAGGTTTTTCCTGATCCACTGGGCAGTGATACAAGCGTAGATGAGACCGCGCCAGTGTCAGATTGTGACGAGCATCTTCGTGAGTAGGTTGCGCCGCCAGAACCCGTTCGTACATGACGATGGCCCGGGCGTAATCTTCCATCTGAAAATAGCTATTACCCTGGTTGTACATAGCATCCATGAGTATTTCGGGTCGAGAGGATTGGGCGAAGGCAAGGCTCGCTTCCTTATAACGTCCCGCCCGATACAGGGCCACGCCTTTGCGGTAGGAATCGGAGAAGGCTGTCGCAGCCGCTTCATAATCCCCACGCCGAAAGACACTTTCTGCTTCTTGCTCAGGGGTTTTGAACCAGCCGGCGACGGCGGAAGGAGGCGCGGAAATAAAGCACACGGCCAGCGTCAGCAGGCCCACGGCCGATAGAGGTTGTATCCGTATCATGATGATGTTGTCTTCTTAAAGCCGCTGCAAGGCAGCAGCACGGCCGCGGCGAAACCAAGGTAGGATCAGCAACATCGCTAGTGCCACCAAGAGATAGTAACGCTCGTGCCAGACCCGCTGATGGCCACTTTCTACCGCTTTGGCCTCGCCCCCGCTGAAGATGGCGCGTACCAATGCCTGGGTGTCGTCATCTTGGAAGACGGCGCGCTGGTACTCACCGCCTCCCGCTCGGACCAAACTACGTAGCAGTGATTCGTCGAGGCGAGAGATCACGGCATTGCCCGTATTGGGTTCTCGCAATATTCCCCCCTGTGGCGACAACGGGACCTCGCCTCCCTGCTCGGTTCCTATCCCTAGGGCGTGAAAACGGATACCGGAGTCGTGGAGTTGTTGTACCAGGGTTTCCAGGCCAGGTTCATCGAAATCACCATCACTGATCAGCAATAGATGTCGGGAACTACCTGGAGGTTGGGCTGCAAGCAATCGGCGAGCCCGATCCAAGGCGGCGGATAGACGGCTGCCAGGCAGACGTACCAATTCTGGAGACAGGGAAGGCAGCAGGTTGCGCAGAGTCTGGGCATCGTCGGTAATTGGGGACACGATGTGGGCTACTGAGGCGTAGCCGATCAAGCCAATTCGTAGGCCAGCCTTGAGGCGCAACAGGTCTTCGATCTCTTGCCGGGCACGAGCGATACGGCTGGGTTTTACATCCGAGACCTCCATTGAGCGGGATACGTCCAGAAGCACTACGACATCGTAGCCGGGTTGATAGATATCCATGTCGGTATAGTCCCAACGTGGACCGGCCAAGGCCAACACGCCGAGGCTCCAGATCAGCTTCCACCATACCAATCCGTGCTGTCGTTCGTTTCCGAGGCGGCCTTGGACCAATAGATGGGGGAGGAGGTGAGGATCAGCATAACGCTGCAATCGTTCTTCCTCTTGGGCACGGTGCCGCATTGCCGGCAAAAAGCGCAGCAACAGGGGCATAGCCAGCAGCAGAAGCCAAAGCGGCTCGGCGAAATGAAAGCCAGTGTCGGAAGGCATTGTTTTCCCAGAAATCTGAATTTAATTCTTAATTCATGAACCCATGTTCTCCCGACGAGGGAGTAGCGGCAGGACGAGAACTACTCAAATAACCAGTTATTAGGACAGCATTCCTGCGGTAGGAACGAAAACCGATTCCAGGGTTACAGTATCTAATGCTGTCTCCGTCCAAGTCTCCAATTCAGTTGAACCAGCCTTCTCCAGCTGTTCCAGCGCCCATATCGGCAGGGGGCCGAAACGGCGTATCAAGATGCGTACAAGGAGGGCACGTTCACCTTCCTGTTTTCCCTCTTCCCTTCCTGCCTGCATTCCTTGCAGTATCCCCCGCTGTATCCCCCGTTCAAAACCGATACGTTCAGCATTAGTCACATAATGCATATGCTGTTCCTCTTCGTGTTGGGTCAACTCTTTAGCCCCGCGACCAGTCAATGTCATCATAGGCCTCGGGGAAAAAGAAGGCCATGAATTTTCCAAAGAAACGCTCCAGGATTTCTTTCCAGGGGCTATCGTAGTCGTCACTCATTGCCGCTACCTCCAGCGGTTATATCCTCCGCTGTCCTGTCTGCATCAATCCCAGCCAAACCAGGGCTAGGAGGAATAACAGTGCTATACCCAGCGGCCAACGATAGAGAGAGATTGGAATAAAAGTATTACGGGTAGCCGCTTCGGTTTTTTCCAAGGCATCAATGTCGCGGTAGATCCGTTCCAGACCTTGGGTATCGGTGGCGCGAAAATAGGCCCCGCCGGTCATGTCGGCAATACGAGTCAGACCCTCGTCATCAATAATAAGATCATCACGATATTCCAAATGTCCCTGGGCATCGGGGAAAGGGACCTTGCCTTTGCTGCCTACACCAATGGCATAGATACGCACTCCGTATTTCTCCGCTAGGCGTGCCCCCTCAATAGGAGCCATGCCGGCCGTATTCTCGCCATCGGTAACCAACACCAAGACGCGCGAGCCTTCGGGACGCTCCTTGAGTTTTTTAACCGCGAGCGTAATGGCGTCACCGATTGCCGTACTATCACCAGCCAACCCCGGTTCGGCATAACGTAGGAGTTGGCCCACGGCATTGGCATCCATGGTGAGAGGGGCCTGCATGATGGCTTGGTCGCCGAATAGAATCAGTCCGATGCGATCGCCATGGCGGCTTTCCACAAAGCGTCCGGCAACTCCTTTAACCACCGCCATACGGCTTACCTGCTCGCCATTTAGCGTGAAATCCATACCCTTCATCGATCCGGAGGTGTCGATAGCGAGCATCAGATCGTGGCCACGGCTGGCAGTTTCCATCTGTTCTTCGAGAAGACGCGGGCCCATCAGGGTGAGTACCAAAAAGCACCAGATGCAGACCAGCAAAACAAGCTGGAGCCACTCCCCCGGCGGTACCCCAGGAATAGCAGGAGAAAAACCTTCCCGGAGATTCTCCAATGCTGGGTGCAGCAATACCGGCTGCTCTGCTTCGTCAGGACGGGCTAAACGTTCCTGACCAGAAAAATAACGCCATACCACCCACGGCAAGGGCAATAAGAGGGCGAGCCAGGGCCACTGGAAGTTAAACAGGGCTATATCCTCATGTAGGCTATCAATATGTCAGTTTCTTCGGTATAACCTAATGAATCTACAATAAATTATGGAGAGTTTCCGCCGCCTCTGCCTGCGGTTCGTTGACGTCTACCTTGCGTAGCGTCTTGACGTAGGCGTCAGTCCCGGTTGGAACCAAGGGCATGGGCGAAACGGATGCGCAATGCCGCGGGAGAGAACGCAAGCAACTGTTTCATTATCGATGGCTCGCCTTTATTTCCCAAAATATTTTCCCATATTTTCCGCGGCCCAAGGGAAGATTGGGGCGGTGGATCGCGTTCCAACCAGGGTAAGACGGCTTCTACCAGGGCGTGCAGACTATTGGGATCAGTACCGGCGATGCGAACTTGGTCGCGAGGGGGAGCGTATGGCAGATCGATAAGAACCCGTCCTCGTTCAGACCAGGGAAAACCTGCCGGATCCTTAGTGTTGAGCCAATTGAGCCATTCCTCGCCGGTGAGGCTGGCACAGGCGGTTCGTCCATAACGGGCCATGGCGATGCGTCGCAACAGTTCGGAAAGTTGTGCCGCCACCTCCTTGGCCCCGGCCTGATGAACACGCGCTCCCAATTCGCGCAAATGGTGGCGGGCGTCGCTACGCCAATCCCGGTTTCTGATGGAGACCCACCAGGCAATGAGTAGGCCGACAATAATGAGCGTAGCCAGAACCCCGACCATTACCCACCACCCTGGAGCCACCGGCCACCACGAAATGGGGTCTAGGCCCCGAATATCACGAAGCTGATCAAGAGCGGGATCGAGTGTGGAAGTGGCGTTCATGAGTAGATAAATCCAAACCTTTGGAGCGCAATGGTCATCGTCCCACCATCCTGCGAGCCCGTAGGCGCAAACCTTCGAGCAGGGTATTGCGGACATCGCCATCGGTGGTGATGGGAATGACATCCACCCCCAGTCGTGTTGCTATGGTCAGTAACTGGGCACGGTATCGATTCCAACGTTCCCGATAATGGGCGCGACCTTCCGTGCTGTCGGTATCGACCTCCACCCGTTGGCCGTCGGGGCTGGAGAACTGGATCCGCCCCATGGAAGGGATATCGCGGTCTACCGGATCATCTACGGGCATCAGTACCACCTCCCGACGCTGACGCAATCGGCCGATGGGGCGCTCCAATTCAATCGGGTTACGGTTGAAATCACCAATGAGGAAGATCAGGGCACCAGTAGGGGCGCTACGACTGAGATCTTCTAAAGCTTCCAGAAGGGGATCGCTACGGGGACGACCGGGGCTCACCGGTTCGGTGAGGGCGCGCAGCATCTGCCACAAGGAACGCCGCGCCCGGGTAGGGCGGAAGTTACGCAGGCCCAGTGCCGGATCGCCGTAGAGCAATGCACCCACTCGGTCTTGGTTGCTGTTGGCCGACCAGCCGAGCAGAGCCGCGGCCCGGGCGGCCTGGATGGATTTAAAGGTACCACGGGTACCGAAAGCCATCCGTGCCCCCGTATCGATACACAGGATTACGGTACGTTCACGCTCTTCGAGGAAGACCTTGAGGTGGGGAACCCCGGTACGGGCCGTAACCCGCCAGTCCATGTTGCGGATCTCGTCACCTTCGCGGTACTCGCGAACCTCTTCAAAGTCCATGCCCTGTCCCCGGAATACCGAGGCATAGAGTCCACAGAGTACTGAGTTGACCGGGTGGTGGGAGGCGATCCCCACCGTACGCGCCTGGTGGCGCAATTCGAGCAGGTCGGTAAGTTGGGGGCGGAGGGACAAAGGCGGAACCTCTATGGATAGCAGCGTTGCCGGTCCATGGTGATGGGCTGCAAGCCTACGGTACCGCCACCACCTGCAACAGCTTCTTTACGAAGTCGGTGGTAGTTATCCCATCGGCCTCGCCCTCGAAGGTAAGCAGGATACGGTGGCGTAGGACATCGGAGGCCACTGCCTGGATATGGGCAGGGGAGACATAGCGATCATTGTTCAACCACGCGTGGGCACGGGCGCAACGCGCCAAGGCAATGCTCGCTCGGGGAGAGGCGCCGAAGCGACACCAGCGTGCCAGATCAGCATCGTAGGGAGCAGGTTTGCGGGTGGCCAGGATCAGGTCCACGATGTAATCATTGAGGCGCTTATCGAGGAATACTTGCGCGACCTCTTGGCGAGCGGCGAAAAGCTCTTCTTGGGATAGGACCCGAGCAGGAGGACGCGGTGGGCTTTGTTGCTGGGCGGTATCCAGGGCAAGGATGGCCAGTTCTTCCTCGCGATTGGGGTAACCTACCCAAACATGCATCAGAAAACGGTCAAGTTGGGCCTCGGGCAGATGGTAGGTACCCTCGTGCTCGATAGGATTCTGGGTGGCTAGCACCATGAACAGCCGTGGCAGGCGATAGGTGGTCTGACCCACGGTGATTTGATTTTCCCCCATCGCTTCCAGCAGGGCCGACTGAACCTTCGCCGGAGCGCGGTTGACTTCGTCGGCAAGCAGGATGTTGTGGAATAGGGGACCGGGGCGAAACTGGAATTCCCCCTTATCCTGAAAGTAAATATCGGTACCGACAAGGTCTGAAGGCAACAAGTCGGGAGTAAATTGGATACGGTGAAAATCTCCCTCAATGCCCTCGGCCAAGGCTTTGACTGCCGTTGTCTTGGCCAGTCCCGGCATCCCTTCGACCAACATGTGGCCGTTGGAGAGTAGGCACACCAACATGCTGTCGATAAGGTGTTGCTGACCGATAATACGCGTCGCCATATGGGCGCGCAGGGTACTGAGCGGTGAGGACTCCATGGGAGCGAGTTTCTCTGGAGTGGGGGAGGGGAGCTGGCAGTCTAACGATAAAGGTTCATAATGAACAAACTAGGAGATCCCGTCAAGCCCATTACCAATAGAAAACTTCAAATATCAAAAAACTAAAGAACCTTAGAGAATAGAAATAATCTCGAACTCTTTCCAACGGAAACCACCATGAAACCTATCCTCATCTTTCGCCATTGGCCTTCCGAAGGTCCCGGTTACCTGGCCGACGTCCTCAATCGTTATGATTTACCCTGGCGTTTAATTGCTGTTGATGAATACGATCCCATACCGGATACGCCGGAGGATGCTTCCGCCCTGGTTTTCATGGGTGGGCCGATGAGTGTCAACGACGACTTGGAATGGATAGTCCAAGAGCTTGATCTCATCCGTGCGGCGCAAACACTGGGAATACCGGTGCTCGGCCATTGCCTAGGGGGGCAACTCATTGCCAAGGCCATGGGCGGAGTTGTGATCCGAAATCCAGTGCGAGAGATTGGTTGGCTGCCGGTGATGCAGGCCGACAATGACGTTGCGGCGGATTGGTTCAGCGGCCTACCGTCTATCTTTGAGGTATTCCATTGGCATGGCGAGACTTTTTCCCTCCCTGCCGGGGCCACTTTAGTCCTTTCCAGTCGCCATTGTTCTCACCAGGGTTTTGTTGTCGGCAATACGTTGGCGTTGCAATGCCATGTAGAAATGACCGAGGATTTGGTACGGACCTGGGTGAGCGATAACTCGCCTGAGATTGCCGAGCCCACAGAGACGATTCAAGCTGCCGCTACGATGATGTCCCAGCTTCCGTCTCGGATTGAGGCTCTACAATCTGCCGCCGACCTTCTCTATCACCGCTGGCTGCGACCACTGGTTGGGCGTTGAGTACTTTCTTCCATTCTGTTACCACACCCAACCGATGAGGCCAATCTACCAGGGCATAAAATTGTTCATGAAGGAAAGAGGGCGGGATATGCTCTGATTCATGATCGACATGTCCCGCTGCATATGGGGGACTGCAATCGCTATCAGGTGAACGGACTGACCGATACTGGTAATCTGTTCGGTGACGGGTTTCATCTGTTTGGTATCACCGGCAATATTGCCTACCTCGACGGATATGGTATGTACATCACTGGTCATGGCGCTGAGGTTCTCGGCCATGGTGTTGAGATTACCCGACATGTGTTCAATATTCAGCGCCAGATTCTTGATATTGCTGGACATGCTGGACATGTTCTCACCCATCTGGGTATCCACGGAACGAGCCAGTACCGCCACATCGTTTGCCAAACTGTAGACCAGAAAAAAGCCATACGCGGCCAGAATGACAAAAGCGAACAACGATGGGTAGACGACAAGCTCCCAGCGTCGAGCACTTGCCTCAAAGGTCTTGGCGAAGCGCTCCAGGGCGTCCAGCGAGGCCAGTTGTCCCTCGACTTCGGACATGGGGGCTGGTAACGGTGGGGGCTCTGGATATTTTCCGCGCTGATCGATGGTGTTAGGCATGGAAACCTCGCAAGGCAGCGGGGTTTTGGTACCCCCACTCCCCCTGATTCCTCGGGTTGTGGTTCAAGTCAAAACTCCAGTTGCGGGGGAAATTTTCCATTTTCCACAAAGGTATCCGTATCCGTGATGATATAACTTCAGCCTATGTTATCGCTACCTCATAGATTTGGCACTTGTTTGCCTCTCCATGGCTAACCACCTGACCTTTTTAACTATCTTCAAGCGCGAACGGTTGGGGCAATCTGATGGAAATACCTATCCGAATATCTCCCAGTCTCGCTTCCTCCGGTCGTGTTGGGTGCGTAGTGCTCGCCTTCCTGATGGCGGTCAGTTTGGTTCTGGTGCTACAGGGTTGGCGGGGAGAGGTACGGGTGTTGACGGAGCCGGACATCACCCGGCTCGACTGCGTCTCCTACGCTCATCCCGGCGACCTGTTCGAGTGGGGCACCAAGCCGCCGATCTCCGCTCCGCAGATCGAATCCGAGCTGGCCGCACTGGCCAAGATTACCGGCTGCGTACGCATCTATTCCACTGGTGACGGACAGGATATGGTGGTTCAGGTCGCCGCGAAGTTTGGTCTGAAGGTGATTCTTGGTGCCTGGCTAAGCCGTGACCCGGACGATAATCGCGACGAGATCGAGCGTGTTGTCACCCTCGCCAACGCCTATCCCCAGGCGGTTCGCACCATTGTATTGGGCAATGAGACCCTGTTGCGACGTGAGATGTCGGCAGGTGAACTGATCGCGATTGTCCGGGACGCAAAAACTCGTACCCGTGTCCCGATCACCACGGCGGAAATTTGGTCATTTTGGTTGCGCCATCCCGACCTGGCGCAAGCGGTCGATCTGCTGACGGTACATGTGCTGCCCTATTGGGATGGTGAGGAGATACGAAATATCACTGATGCTATGAGTTTTAGCGTTGCCGTTATCGGCAAGGTTGCCGCCGCTTATCCCGGCAAGCCCATTCTGATTGGAGAAATTGGTTGGCCTAGTACCGGTCGTGCCCGTGGCGCAGTAGCACCCGGGATTCTCGAACAGGCCCGTTTTGCCCGAGGCATTGCCGCTTTAGCCGCCGAACATGGTTGGGCCTACAACCTGATCGAAGGCTACGACCAGCCCTGGAAGCGTCGTAGCGAGGGCACCGTTGGCGGCGCATGGGGTCTGTTGCATGCCGACGGTACGCCCAAAGCCCCGCTTGCCGGTCCGATCAGCCCATATCCCGACGCGTTGTGGCATGGGCTGCTGGCGGCGTTGCTGGGTGGCATCGGCGTGGGGTTGATCTGCCGAAGATGCCGACATCCTCATGGTGCTGTCGTCGCGTGCCCGACCCCTTGGCGCGCTGCTCTTGCGGCACCATTGCTGGCCCTGCTGTTGGTGGAACAGGCCGAGTTCAGCGGCCACGCCGTCGCCCATTGGCATGAACCGCCGCTGCATCTGATGGCTTGGTTGGCCTCCGCAGGGATCGCTTGGGAGATGTTGCAGGCGCTAGCGATCGGACAGCGGACCATAGCAATGTCGACGGCCGCCCTTTTTGCATCAACCCTCACCCCCTCGTATGAGAGAAGACGTGATACCGGCATACTCTTCGGAGGGATGCTGTTCGCCCTCCGTTTCAGTGCCGCCTGTCTGGCACTTGGTCAGGTCCTCGATCCGCGCTACCGAGATTTTGCGGTAATCCTGCTGGTGCTACCGGTTCTGGCCCCACTGGCGTTTCGCCGTGAGGGTCGCCTGGGGGCGGAGGATTATGCGCTGGGGGCGTTACTGCTGTTCGGCGCAGCGGGATCGCTGTTGCTGTCGGGGTTTACCAATACCCAAGCGCTGCTCTGGGCGGGAACGCTGATGCTGCTCGCCCTACCGTTGCTGCTGTCGTACCAGGGCCAACGCCGCCGATGACGATAACAGCGGAAAATCATTGTTCATCAGACGCTCGGCAATCTTGTGCGGCGGCCCCACGAATTGTGCCGCACCAAGCTTAATGGCTTCGGCGGGCATGCCGAATACCACGCAACTTTCCTCATCCTGGGCAATGGTGAAAGCGCCCCGGTTAGCCATGAGTTTGAGTTCTTCGGCGCCATCGCGGCCCATGCCAGTCAGCAAAATTCCAATCGCCTGACGGCCATGGTATTCGGCCACCGATCGAAATAGCACCCCAACCGACGGCCGCAATCCGTAATGTGGTTCGTCCTGGGTAATGCGCAATTCACCCTGCCGTCCAACCCGGAGGTGATGATCGTCGGGCGCAACATAGACGTGGCCAGGCAACGGAATTTCACTATTCCGAGCCATTCGCACCGGCCAACCGGAGGCCTCGGCGAGCCATTCCGCGAAACCAACGGTAAAGCCAACGGAAATATGCTGCACCAGAAGGATCGCAACGGGGAAGGTGGAGGGTGATAGGCGGGACAGGATTTGTAAAATTGCGGCAGGTCCGCCTGTTGAAGCACCTATGGCGACAATCGTCGTCTGACCTGTGGTTGCTTCCGGTTCTGGTCGGTGAACCGCCGGAGACGCCACCGCCGGAAGAGGAGGGCGACCCCAGCGTCGCACCACCTTGACCTCAGCCATTAATTTGAGGGTGTTGACGATCGCGGCACCCTCGGCTTCGGCATTCGGGTCGCCAAAACCCGAAGGCTTTCTCAACACGGCGAGCGCACCCGCCTCCAGAGCCCGCATGGCGGTCTGCACTTCGCCAAAATGAATGCTGGCGGTACAGATGACGATCGGAATGGGATGGGATGACGACAGGATCCGGCGGGTTGTCTCCAAGCCATCAAGCCGCGGCATGTGAATATCCATGAGGATCACGTCGGGCCGCCGCCGAGCCACGCTCGCCAGCGCCTCTTCGCCATCAACGGCGGTGCCGATGACCCGTAGCCCCGGTTCGCTCGATACAAGGAAATTCAGGTAGTCCCGGACCACCCGCGAGTCCTCAACAATTAGCACGTCAGTCACAGGAGCCTCTGGATAATCGCGAGCAGGTTGCTCTGGTCAAAATCGCTCTTGATGAGGTAGGCATTAGCTCCTACCTCGACACCATATTCGCGATCCTTTTGCGAGCCCAGCGCTGTCACCAGCACCACCGGCAGATCCTTGAGATTCTGGTCGGCGCGAATCCGGGAGGTCAATTCAAATCCGTTCATGCGCGGCATATCCACATCCGAGACCACGAGATCGAAGGGTTCGGTCTTGAGTCGGGTGAGCGCATCCAAACCATCCACGGTGGCTACTACGTGATAACCCGCGCCTTCTAAAATACTTTTCACTAAGGTCCGGGCCGTGATGGAATCCTCCGCGATCAATAGGCGGCGTCGTTCCGTCGCGGCGTTTTCGAGATCGCCAACCGGCATCGGCGTCGCGCCAGCCGACTCCAGCAGATCGGGGACATTGAGAACGGGAATAATAATACCGCTGGCCGAGAGCGAAGCGCCAGCAATGTGACGAACCCGTGGGAGCTGCGGGCCGAGGCTTTTCACCATGACTTCCTGCTCGCCCAGCACCTCGTCAACGAGAAAGGCCACTTCGCGGTTGGCCACGCGCATCACCACCACCGGCCAAACGCCGGTCTGGGAACGTCTATCGGTCCCGGAGAGTCCCAGACTATCCCGCAAGCGCGCAAGCGATATCGCACGTCCTCCCACCGCGATGGTCTGGCGGTTTTCAACGGTTTTGATCTCGTTGGGTTTGATGCGCGTTACACGGGCTACGTTTGCAGTGGGGATGGCAAAGGATTGTTCGGCCACGGTCACGAATACCCCGCGGAAGGTAGCCCGCGTCAGCGGCAACATCAGGCGAAACGTTGTGCCGGCGCCAGATATCGAGGCCACCTTGATTATCCCGCCGAGTTGTTCAACCTTCTCGCGGACAATGGCCATGCCCAACCCCCGGCCCGAGAGGTCAGTGATGAGCGGACTGGTGGATAACCCCGAGTGGAAAATGAATTCGGTGACCTCGACATCGGTCAGACGGGCAGCCTCAGCGGCGGCGACAAGCCCAAGCCGAACCGCGCTTTGCCGAACCCGCTCGACATCAATCCCTGCGCCATCGTCGCTCACTAGGATTTCGACGCGATTCCCCGGAAGCGGTGCGACCGCGATCGTGATGGTGGCATGAGTGGGTTTACCGCGGGCGCGGCGAATGTCCGGTTTTTCAAGGCCGTGATCGATACCGTTACGCAGAAGATGGATGAGCGGATCCTTAAGTTCATCGAGTACGCGGCGATCAACCTCGATGTCTTCGCCGCGAATTACGAGGTCAGCTTCCTTCTCCTGTTCCCGCGCCAAATCGCGCACCTGCCTGGGCATGGCACCGAGGAGGGTCGAACACGGCAGGAGTAGGGCTTTCTTGGTGTCCTCCAGCAGATTCTCGACAATGAGACCAAGCGAACGCGCTTCCTGTTGCGCTGATCTGGTCAGATTGAGTAACGACTGTTCCAGACCCTTGCTGTGGAGTATCTCGGAATCGATGAACTCGTTCATGGCAGTCGTGGCATCCTGACGCTGCCGGATCGTCCGTCTAAGACGGCTAATCTGCTGAATACGTCGGCGATTCCAGTGACTCAGCTCGGTAGCCAACCGGTGAAGCCCGCTAGCCTGGCCGCCAGCGGCGATCTTGGCGCCCACCAGTTCCTCGGCTTCGTGCAAGATAGCTTGGAGCTTGCGCGTGGCGACGCGAACGGTCTCCTGGGTTACCGCCTTTACCGGCCCTTCGTTCTCCGGGGGGGAGGGATGGGGATTCTTCTCGGCCAGCTCCCTCCCAACTTCCTTTCTCTGGGCGAATGGGGCGTTTTTTTCCTCCTCTCGCGGGAGGGGGACGGGTTGGGGGGATTGAACCACGATTGGCTCATTCAGTTTGTCCGGCTCTCCCTGAACTATCCGTCTCAGTACTACGAGTGCCGATTTTTCCTTCTCGTTGTTTTCTGGCGAAGTTACGCCAGGATTTGCGCACAACGCCGTGATTACGTCGATGGCCGCATGAACGGCGTCGAGCAGGGTAACGGACAGGGTGAGTTCGCGACGTTTCATGGCCGCGAAAATGTTTTCGAATTCCGCGCACAGCGTCTCTACGCCGGTAAGGTTGACCGACCGTGCCGCACCCTTGAGGGAATGGGCCTCGCGGAAAATGCGCTCGACGATAGGTACCTGCTCGACCTCATTTGCCCGCTCGATCGTCATGAGTCCGGCGGTAATGGCCTCCAGGTGCTCGCCCGCCTCGACCTTAAAGGTCTCGCGCAAACTCGCCAAGAACTCCTCTTTCATTTTATCCATGCTCTTGCCTCAATTCATTTTATGCTGCCGCCTGACCAAACCCTTATAGAACAATGATCTTGCTTAACCACCAATGCGTTGTCGCTCGACCATGCCTTTCAACCGTTCGCCGAATGTCTGAAGGGTTTGGGCCGAAGTCTTAAGCTGTTGAGTACCTGCCAGGTTCTGACTGGTGGCTTGGCGAATATTGGCGATCGCCAAGGCAATCTGATCCATACCGACGAGCTGCTGCTGGTTTGAAGCGGCGATCTGAGTGGCGGCTTGAGCGGCATCATTAATGCTGCCCGCGAGTGCTTGAATAGAATCGCCCGCCTCGGTGGCCTGCTTGACTCCGGCCGCCACCACTTTAGTGCCCTGCTCGGTGGCCATGACCGCGGCGCTGGTAGCCTTCTGCACTTCCATCAGAATGACCCGCACCTGGGCGGTCGCTTGGCGCGATTGCTCGGCGAGACTCTTGACCTCTTGCGCCACCACCGCGAATTCCTTGCCGTATTCGCCGGCACGACTCGCCTCCAGGGCCGCATTAACCGCCAGCAGATTCGATTGTTCGGCCAGATCGTTGACCGTTGCGATAATTTCGCTAATCGCTTGGCCCTGCTCACTTAATCGTACGACACTTTCCGCAATCGATTCCATTTGCTCACGGATGTGATGCATGCCCTCAATAGTTTTGGCGACGGCCTGATGGCCAGTTTCAGATACGGCGGCGGTTTTCTGGGCACTATCCTGGACATTCCTGGCCTTCTGGTGGGAGATATGGGCGGTTTGCTTGACCTCCTCGGCGGTGGTGCTGGTCTGGCTCACGGCAGTGGCGGTTTCGGATGCCCCCGTGGCGAGCTGCGATACCGTAGCGAGAATCTCGGTCGAAGAACTGGCAAGCACCCCAACTCCCTCACGAAGATCGCGATTCAATTCGCGCAGTTTGCTGATCATGGCCTGTAAAGCCCGTAGTAACGTGCCGATTTCGTCCACCCGATCCCCGCCGACATCGATCTGCATGGTGAGGTCTCCTTCGGCCAAACGATTGGCGACCTTTATGATTTCCGATATCGGGCGAGTCACACCACGAACGATGAAAAACGCCAAGAAGATACTCACAAAAAGACCCATCAAGCTGCCGATCATCATCGCGCTGTCCGTTAGTGATTTGAGGTTCTCCATTGCATTGGTTCGAATCACGAGCAGACGTTCTTCCTCGCCCTTTATATCTTTCAAGATGCCCCGTAGTTCATCCATGTTTGCCCTTCCCTTGGCCTCCGAAAATTCGGCGATAACTTTATCCATGGTCTTCTGATTGTTCACCACACTGCGTCTACCTACGATTAGAGGTTCGATGCTTTCGCTCATCAACCGATTCTTAACCTCCAACAGTTTGACAAGGCGTTCCTGCTGTTTTTGATTATCAGCAGTCAATGCCTTGATTTTGGCGTAACGGTTATCGAAGTCCACCTTTCCCTGTTCAAAAGGTTCGAGAAAGGTTTCTTTACCGGAAACAACGAAACCCCGTTGCCCGGTTTCGATATTGATCAGGGCAACCAGGATATTGTCAGCCTCTATAAGAACTTGATAAGTATGAATATTCCACCCATCTGACTCCTTAAATTGCGTGAAATTTTTGTAACTCATGCCAATGACAACCAGAAAAATAGTCACCACGCAAGCAAAGCCGAAAGCCAATTTTCTACCTATTTTCATATTACTGAAATTCATGTTTTCTCACTCCGAGTTAAATGACCCCCAAGCAATGCTAGGGCTTATTATGTGAGCCCCTCAAAAGGGGGTATCGATTTTACATATTGCGTATTTGCGTATTGCGTTTTATCTAACCATTGACCTTGAGGCTAGGGTCTTCCAGCATACGGCCCCCGTCAAGCACCACCAGCATTTGACCCGTGACCCCCTTGAGAAATTTCTCGCGAACGCCGGTCAAGGTGGGGAAGCAGTCCTGCAACGCCGTCACCGCCAATAGGCGCACTCCCTCGATGGCATCGGCCAAGAGACCAAATTCGTTGCCGCCTCCTCTAAGCACGATAACTCGATTGAGTTCGGTGAGGCCCCGGTCGGGAAACTCGAAAACTTTGCGCAGGTCGATAATCGCCAGAATCTGGCCCCGCAGGTTCATGACCCCGGCGAGAAAGGGCGGCGTACCAGGGAGGGCGGTGAGATCCTTAAGTCGGCATACCTCGCGAATATAACGAGTTTCAATGGCATAGGTCTCGCCAGCCAGCGCAAAATTCAGGATCTCTAACTGCTTGGTTTCGTCTGGTTTGGCTGGCGCTTTGGCCGCCTTGCGCGCCCGGGCCTCGAGAATTCGGCGGACGACCTCCGGGCTTTGCTCAAGGTGACCGGAGATCCCATCCGCTACGGTAGCTAGGCGGCGGTGGATGGATTCCCAATCGATATCTTTGGTTTTGGTCATAACGGCGTGGTGTCGTCGTCGAGTGGTGGTTGACGCGAAACTATTTCTAACTACGGTAAATACTCTAAATTCGCCAAATCTTGCTCTCCAGCAAGCTCATGGTCGATATTGTCGAAGAAGCCCGAAAGCCCTTTTCACAACTCATCTCGAAGATATCGCAGAACTCCCCATCCATCCAACCGCGTTGTGGTTCGGGCAGGGTAAGCCAGACATCGAACAACCCATTGATTCTCTTTTCCTCAATCGCGGCAAGGTCAAAATCTTGCAGGACTTCGCGTAGGGCAAAGTAACGTGCCAGCAGGGCGTTCGGCATCTGCCGGAAAAAGTCTTTAGTGGAGTAGTGTAGGGCCATGCTGTCGCCTCGAATGGCAGTCACTATCAAGACCTTGGAGTATATGGGACTTTACGGTACATTGGCTATTGAGACTATTCGCTAAGGGGTGATCGGCTGCTGCGGTAAAAATGTACTTTTATGGACACTGATGGTCATG
>CAUYUB010000100.1:0-5410 GCA_963575685.1 Gammaproteobacteria bacterium
GCAACAAAAATGCGCCATCGTGCATCCCTTTCGCAATCATCGCCCAACCATCGGCGATATCTTGTCACGCCGATCCCTCGCGTCCTTCAGGCTCACATTAGGATAGATGCCAAGGGACAGTCGCTTCTCCTTTCCATCAATCCGGTATTTCAATCTCCACCACTTACCCCCGCTGGGGGCAATTTCCAGGTACATCCCGCCACCATCGAATAGGCGGAAGGGCTTCTCTTCAGGCTTGGCGTTGCGGATTGCGGTATCAGTTAGAGGTATGGGGGCAACCACCCGCGAGAGGGTATAGTGGCCCCCAATATCGCCCCCACATCTACCTGGATTCAAGCGGACAATACCGGACTTCCCCGTACCCTTCTTACACAAAAAAGCCCGCAGTGACGCGGGCTTGTGGACTTCTACGGACTACTTCGGATGCTTATTTGGTGCCCGGGACCGGACTCGAACAATGGCATAAAATAAGGACGCAGAGCGGGACATGGGGCAATTTATGGCAGACATTAAGCTCCGCACCATCGCCGAGATCAGCGCCAATATCCTCGCACTAGAGCAGGAAACGGAAGGGTTGCTGGGCGAAATCACGAAGGGTGCCACGGTATGAACGCAAGGTTTTCCTTCGGTAAAACCAATCGGTCGGGTTATATTGAAGGCTACCTACAATATACGGCCAAACCAACTCCATATTGAAGGCTGCCTACAATATGCGGCTAAACCAGCTCCATATTAAAGACTGCCTTTAATATGCAGCTCTGCCCCCAGCGCCGCCAGTGCCGCCAGCCCCAGGGGTGTGCAGGTCTGAATTTATCAGAAGGGCATGTGAGATTTTTTTGAGTATTCAGCGGGGGTAACCACGCTCCATATCCTGGTCAAAGAGCGTCCAATACTCCCCGGTATCCCCGTCCAGCATGAACTGGTTAGTATAGAGGGCGTATTCCTGTAGGTATGCGTCTCTAAATTCCTCAGCCATCACAAGAGTTTCTACCGGGGTCCTGCCACGGTAGACCTCTTCAACCATTGGTTCCGATTGCTGACCGTAATCTGTCCCCTTGTCCCGCAACAAGGACTTCAGCGCCCACCAAAACGGGCCATAATCTCGATACCTCCGTGGATCATTGAGAAGCCGATTCTTTACCACTCCCAAACCAAACCCAAGAAGGTCAGACAGTCCACGGTTTGAACGAAGGTTTGCGGCCTTTTCCTGGGCTAACGTGGCTATCTGATCTGGGTCGTATCGGTATTCTGTAAGGGACATGGTTCACCATAACGGGTTGGAAATAGCTAAAAATTTTGGTAGTGCTACACAAGTAATGCCGCCTCCCTTCTTGTCTGATTGTAGTGGCAAATAAAATAATGGATGGATCCAATATGGTTTTTTAGTTCCTTGGAAAATGAGAGCGTCTTTCTAACAAGACGAGAAATCCTTTGCCGCATTGTTCCATTGAAACGCTCAATATGGTTTGTTAAACCAGATTCCTTGCCAACTCTCCGATGCTGTTTCTCTGGAATCACGTCCACATAAGATTCATAAAGATCTGTGAAGAATGTGGCATGTTTACGGTAAACCTCGGGAATCTTTTCCCAAAGCAACCTTGCTCCTTCCCGTCCACGACTGCCAACATGAAAGGCAATAACTTGACGTGTTTCTGCATCCATTGCAATCCAAATCCATTGTTTATTACTTTTCTTGCCAACAAAACTCCACATTTCATCAGCCTCAACTTCAAATTTCAAAAGGATGACGGAATTGTTTTCTTTTGAATCAATATTATAGGATTTAATTCCTAAGTCAGGGGGTAAATCTTTATATAATATTGCGATAAAACCCAACAACCATGTCAAGCTCACATCAAAAATCCGACAAATTCCTCTGAGCGATGCGCGCTCCAAGAGGGCCTTTTTAATCAATTCTCTTGTTTCCATCCCTATGACTTTCTTCTCATTGTCCATAACAAACTGTCGCCCACAATCCTTGCAGCGATAATTCTGCTTTCCATTGTGTATGTGGCCATTTTTCTTATGGCGACCAGAACCGCAATGTGGACAGACTTCAATTTTCATGTCATACCCCAGCATTAGAAAATGATTTCGTATTTATTTAGAATAACAATAGTCTCATAAATTAGCAATTAGTTATTAGTTATTAGTTATTAGTTATCGCTAAAATATTTAGTAACGATGGACTTTATAATTATTTATGAATGCCATGGATACTATTCCGTACCTGAAGAGCATTACTTGTGTAGCACTACCAAAATTTTACCAGGATTGAACAGCTACGACCAATCCTTCACGATCATTTTTTTCGCAGCGTTAGGGTATTTGTTTTTGAAACAATCCCACCCGGCACGGGTCAGCACCCACCCCTTAAACTTTCCGAATTCCTTATGAGAATCGAATCCTCCGGTTGATCTACCACAATCCTTGATTTCCTCCTTCCATCTGAATGTGTCACCATAAATGGCAACCTTCGCTGATGGTTCCTTTTGAGGCTCTTCATAAATGGCAACCTTCGCTAATGGTTCCTTTTGAGGCTCTTCGGGAGTAAGGGTCGCAGGCATATCAGCGATTCCACTAAAGATTCTATTCAACGCTAAGTTTACTTCTGCGCGATAAGAATAAGGAAGATCGCTAATTTTAAATAAACCCCAATCAAACCATGGCATGGTTTGTTCTAGCCATATTTTGGCTGAGGATAGTATTTTATCTTCCGTGTTTCCGGTAAGAGCCTTAGTAAATTCTTTGTTGAACTCAATTGATGCTAAATCGGTATCAACCGGAGAAAGATTAAGACCTGGATGAGCTTTGGCATACTCAATTAGGGCCTTGTTTTTTTGTGTATTATCGTATTGTTTATTCGGAATGACCTGCACACTAATTGGGACAGTGAACTTTCTGTTGGTTATCGATTTCACCACCACCTTCTGCTCTTCAAAAATCGCCCGCTGTACTGCACTATCTTTTGCATTATCCTCATCAATCACGAACGGGAAGTATGGTGAAGGCAAAAGGTAGCTGTAAATGTAATAAGACGCCACTGATTCAGTTTTGCGTCGTTCTGCTACCTCTGGAATGATATCGCTGTAGAAGGTAAACGTCTCGCCACGGTTGGCCTCATCATCCTCAATTTTTGCGGCCTCAGTGATGACAGTATCGTAACCGACATTGCCGGGATAGATAGCTTCGATAATTTTTCCCGTAGAATATGGGATAATTTTCTTGTTAAACGCTACGGACAGATATCCTTCCGTGCTACGCAAGAACGTCCCATCGACAATTGGTACCCCTTCCTTCATCCATCCCTTCCCTTCGGAAAACTCTTTGGCAATGGATGGCGGTAGCCCTCCATCAGCCTTAGATTTGATCACGAAGCTGTTCAACGACTCATTTATCATGGATTGAGCGAGGATTACCTCAGTATTCCACTCTGCGCCAATTGGCCCACCTTCGATTTGTTTCAATTCCCCATTATAGATGATTGCATTAATCCTACCATCTTCTGTCTTTTGTCTGGACACATACCAGCTATCACGAATCTCATCCAGTGGTTTATTGAAAGTAGCGGACGCTTCGATCTGTTTCCGTAGCTCATCAACACGCGCTTTAAGGTCGTCTATCGACCGCGCCAATCTGACACCTCCCGACTTGCGTTGGGTAAGCTTCTGGATCTGTTCCTGCATTTCCCATAAACCAAGCACCTTCTTGGCGATGTATGTATCAACATTGTCGTTGGTGTCGATAAATGCTCGCTGTTTAATGATCGTGTCGAGATTGATTTCTTGCCTGCTTCGGTTTGCCAAGGCGCGATTTTCTGCATCCTTTTTTAGCGCTGATTCCTGAATACGGGTTATCGCGTCCGAGTCCCCGACCGATTCAATAAGTGCTTCCATCTGCTCACGCGACAACCCACCGGTGACCGCCACAGATTCCCCGCCATTGACGTTCAACACATCATCGATCCAATCTGACTTCTTGTTCACCATTGCCCGCTTGTACGAGTCGAACGTACCATTGGCATCGTAGTAGTAGACGGTTACTCGCTCGGTCTTGTTTCCCTGGCGAACTCCGCGCCCATTTCGTTGTGTGAGGCTGTCTGGGGTCCATCCGATAGTAAGGTGGTGAATTGCTTGGGTGCCACGCTGGAGATTGATACCGACCTCGGCCTTCTCATTAGCCACCACCAGCCGGAAGCGGTTGTCCTCTCCCTGTGCGTTAAACCCATTTTGGACATCAATGATCTGTTCTGGGGTGTTGTTGATGCGGCCAGTGATGATCGCAATCTGGCTCGTGGGAATCCCAGCTCGCTTCGACAGCAAGAGCTTGATTTTGGTGTGCAGCGCAAGCACGTCACAGAAGACGATCTGTTTGACGATTGGCGATGGTTTTCCCTCGTCATCAACACCCCTGGGGGTCGCTTGCTCCTTCTGGACGTTCTTTAGGAGGGAAGAAAGTTTCGGGGATACGGTGACATCCAAGCCGACTCCCGCTTTCTCGGCCATATCCACAAACCGTGCTTGAGTATCAGAGTCCATGGTATCAATCACGACGCGGTTGTTGCCCGTGTCTACTAACGCTCGCACGGCTATTTTCAGGGTCACCGTTTCCTTACCGGTTTCCTTGTCGAGTACCGATTTACGGTTGACTACGGCATCAGGGTTCGTCATCGGGCCGGGACGTGAACGTTCCTCGGTAATAGCAAGCGCGTTGAACTGTTCCACAACCATGGATATTCTAGCGGCGTCGGTCTTATCGAACAGATAGAAAGTCGCCCGCTGGTCGAGTTCCGGGTCAGCGATCAATAAAGACATTTTGTTGATTAGGTTGAATGGATGACCAACCAATTCAAGAGTTTCCCCAAACTTGTCGGATACCGCCTCAAATGCCTCCTTGGACCCCCGCACATTAGACTTCTCGCCCAACGTATCCACCGCGAAGCGAAACGCCTCTTTGTAGAGCTTGAGCGTGTCTACCGTTTCCTGCGGCAAAGCGAGGTCGTCTGCTATCTCTTCCTTATCAGGTACCACAATCTGAGCACCTACATCCTTGGCGGACTTGATCACAGCCACATCACCAAGGGCAGAGCGCAAAATCCCCACGTTCTTCAAGCCGACAAAGACATCGACGGCACGCGCCACTCCATCAATAGAAACGTCGTCTTGGTTCTGCTTCTCGACGATTAGGTTCATGAAATCGTCAGCGCCTTGGGTGCCCAGGCACAGGTCGTTGAGCCGGTCGTGCCCAACGGACAGCGAAAGCATGGAGTAGATCTCCAGCGGCGAATTGGTCACCGGGGTGGCGGTCAGTGCCAGCACGCCATCCTTCAATGGGGATTTTCCGCGCAGGTACCATGCCTTGGCCTGGGCATCCATACCGCGCTTCGCGGATGGCGCCAGGGAAAGGAACT
>CAUYUB010000101.1:0-5357 GCA_963575685.1 Gammaproteobacteria bacterium
TCTTCAACTCATCAATCGGGAAGTGACGTAAGTAAGACAGTGAGGAATACCCGGTGCCGAAATCATCCAGACTGATCGAGACCCCCGATTCCTTGATCCTGTACAACAAGTCCCTGGCCAGTTGGGGATTCATCATAAGTACGTTTTCGGTGATTTCCAGCATGAGAAATTTCGGGTCCATGCCGTGCTCCGAGAGCAGCCGGAGCAGCGTGTCGGTCAGTGCGTTGTCATGGAATTGCATGGCCGAGGCATTGATCGCCACCCGCGGGATCTTCGTGCCCGCTGTCCGCCAAGCCGCCATTTGGCGGCAGGTATCGGTGAGTACCAACTCCCAGAGGGGTTGAATGAGCCCTGTTTTCTCCGCGAGGGGGATGAACTTATCCGGCGGAATCAATCCGCGCTCGCGATGCCGCCAGCGCGCCAAGGCCTCCACACCGACTACTGTGCCGGTCTTGAGGTCTACTTGGGGCTGGTAATGGACGAAGATCTCGCCGGCAGCGATGGCGATCCGTAGATCACTCTCCAGAATGAGGCGTTCTTCCGCCATTGCACGCAGATCGGCGTCGAAGTAGCAGTACCCGCGCTTGCCCCGCTCCTTAGCTTGATACATGGCACTGTCGGCGTTCTTGAGCAGGGTGTCGGCGTCCGTCCCATCGTTGGGATAGAGGCTGATGCCGATGCTGGCACTTGTGTGGATCACCCGGCCATTCAGGGAGATGGGCTGGGCGATGGCCTCGGCGATGCGCCGCGCCGCCGCGTCCACTTCCCCTGGATTGGCGTTGGGCAGGATGGGCAGAAGTAGGACGAACTCGTCTCCCCCAAAGCGGGCCATGGTATCCCCGGTGCGAGTCATCCCCTGTAACCTCTGTGTCACTACCCGCAGCATCTCGTCACCCTCCGAATGTCCTAGGGAGTCGTTGACCACCTTGAAATTGTCGAGGTCCACGAACAGGACCGCAAACGTGGTCTCGCCGCGCTCCGCCAGGGCGATGTGCTGCTCCAGACGTTTGAGAAACACGTTTCGGTTCGGCAGACCGGTGAGGATGTCATGGGTGGCGAAGAATTCCATCTTCTGCTGAGATTCCTTGGCGGCGGTAATGTTGGTAAAGATCCCGATGTAGTTGATGATGTTGCCATCGGCATTCCGAACACAACTGATGGTGAGCCGTTCAAGGTATAACTCTCCCCCCTTATGCCGGTTCCAAATCTCTCCCTTCCACCACCCCTGTTGTTCGATAAGGCGCCACATCTCCTGGTAGAAGGCCTTATCCTGACGACCTGAAGAGAGGACCTGCGGGGTTTGGTGAATGATGTCGTCGGAAGGATATCCGGTTATCTTGGCGAAAGCGGTGTTGACGGTCAGGATCCGGCCATCGGAATCGGTGATGAGAATCCCCTCCGTGGCGTGGTCGAAGACTTGCGCGGTAAGTAGGAGTTGTGCTTCGGCGAGTCTGCGCTCGGTGATGTCCAATAGCGCCAGCCGGCAGGTTTCCCGCGAGGGATCGACCACCGCATCAATGCAGAGGAAGCGTGATGGTTGGGCGTTTCTTCCCGGCAAATCCACCTCGCATCGCTGCGTGTCCTGGCTCTCGAATACTCGGGAGAAGAAGGCGCGGAAGGTGTTTTGAGCATTGCCGACGAGCCGAGTCTCCAACGGTCGACCCACCAGATCGCCCCGAGGAATCCCGAGCAGATTGGCGGCGGAAATATTCGCTTGACGAATAATGCCCTGGGAATCAAGGGTGAGGTAACCGGTGGGGGCAAAGTCATAGAGTTCGACATAACGCCGCATCCCTGCTTCAATCTCAAGTCGGGAACGTTTCAATTCCTCAATCTGCGTCTCCAATTTAGTATGGACCCTGCCCTTCTGGTAGGCGAGCAACGCCTCCTCGGTTTTGTCCCGGTCATGGCGCAGCTCCTCCAGTTGCATTTCAAGCTCAATATTATGCACCGCCAACTCATGTAGGATGCTACGGATGTCAATATCGTCGGCGGCAATGCCACTCGTTTCTCCCCGCGTCTCCAATAATGCCTCGGCACGGCGGCGTAGGGTGAATGGTGGGGCGGTGGGTACAGTGGCGGTTTTCTTCATCGCAGTTTATCGCGCATGAGATAATTTTCCTTCCAGGGCGGCTTCCAACTTCAATTGTAGCATTTTGACGGTGCTGATATCGGTGAAGGTAATGACGACGCCATCGATCCTATTTTCCAAGGTGCGATAAGGCATGATTCGTACCGAAAACCAACGGCCGTCGCGGGTGGGAATGTGCTTTTCCGAGAAACTGAGGGTACGCAGCACCTCCTGCGTATCCGTTTCCAGCTCTAGGTAATCCAGATCGGTAACAATATCACTCAAGGGGCGGCCGACATCGGTTCCGATCAGCCTGAAGATGCGGGTTGCGTGGGTCGTGAAGCGGCGGACATGCCGGGCATTATCAAGGAAGACGGTGGCAATGTCAGTACTGTTCAACAAATTTTTCATGTCGTTGTTGGCTGCGGACAATTCATCGAGCTTGGATTGTAGCTCGAAGTTCACCGTCTGCAGCTCCTCGTTCAAGGACTGCATTTCTTCCTTAGAGGTGGTCAGCTCCTCGTTGGTGGACTGTAGTTCCTCGTTGGTAGATTGCAGCTCCTCATTTGCGGATCGCAATTCCTCCTGTGCGATCTGATTTTCCTTGCGGGCGATCCGCAATTCTTCGTGAGATTGTTGTAAGGAATTTTCCAGATTCGCTAGGGGAATGCTTTTACGACCGCCGCGCCGTTCGGCGACCGGCGCTAGCGGAGAAGACATCGCTACGTCCATAAATACGATGAGCAGTATCCCACGCATTGTCTCCGCTTCACCCAGGGGGTGCACGGTAAGGTTTACCATCTGCTGATCGCCATTGGTCGCTATCCGTAGATTTCGCCGTAGGACTGGCTCGTTGCTCAGTGCTGCCTGGGTGAACGCTGAGATCAATTCGTGGCGCAGCCCCTCACGGGCCATGACGTGGATATTCCAGTTGGCCTTGCCAGCGGCTGGTTCGAGATACTTGCCGGTACGTCCACTGATATAGAGGATATCGCCTTCCGTGTTGACTACCACGGCGGGCGGGCAAAAATGTTGCAACAAGGTATGCTCTACCATCGCCTCAAGGTTATTCGTCGGGAGAACTGCCATCTTTTCGTCCTCTGATTTTGCTGACCCCATGGGATGTTTGGTTGGAAATTCCACTTCGAACGCACGTAGCGGATCCTTAACGCGGCGATAAACTCGGGTCATGCCATCCACGGGGAGAAATAGATCAGTAAATCCGCCGATGGTCTCGGCGCTGCCGAGGAAAAGAAAACCTCCGGGGGTTAGGCTGTAATGGAATAACGGCAGGAGCTTTTTCTGTAATTCCTGGCTGAAGTAAATGAGCAGATTGCGGCAGGTAAGGATGTCCAGTTTGGTGAAGGGCGGATCCATGATTAGATTTTGGGGAGCGAAAACTACCATCTCCCGAATTTCTTTGTTGATTCGGTAACCGTTCCCGTCCTCGACAAAAAATCGGCCAAGACGCGTGGGGGAGACATCGGCGACAATGTTGGCCGGATAATAGCCCTGGCGTGCCTTGTCGATGGCGTCCGCGTCCAAATCGGTGGCGAAGATCTGAAGCGAGAACGGGGCGGGTGGTTTTATCTTTTCCATCACCTCCATGAAGAGCATGGCGAGGGAATAGGCCTCCTCTCCCGTGGAACATCCTGCCACCCAGGCCCGCAATGCCCTGCCTTCGGGATGGGCGGCAAGCAGTGCCGGCAATCCTTGCTCCTGTAATACTGCCCAGGCTGGTGGATCGCGGAAGAAGTTGGTCACCCCGATGAGTAGCTCTTTAAAGAGGATGGTGAGTTCCTGGGAGTTTTGGCGCAGGTAAACGACATAGTCGGAAATTTGAACCAACTGGTGGATTCCCATGCGCCGTTCGATGCGGCGGAGGACGGTGCTTTTCTTGTAGAGCGAGAAGTCGCTGCCGCTGTGGGCACGTATCAGGGTAAAAACATTGTCCAGATCATCTTTTTGTGCCACGCCTTCTGGTTCCGATGCGATGGGGAGGATAGGCAGATGGCGTAGGCAGGCGAGGATCCGCCCCGGTAATTCAGCTACGGGGGCGACGATATCGGCAAGGCCGGCGTCGATAGCGCTCCGCGGCATACTGTCGAACTGGGCCGAGCTAGGCTCCTGGACCAATACCAGGCCGTCGTGTTCCTTGATCGCATGAAGCCCGAGGGTACCGTCGGAGCCCATGCCGGAGAGGATGATGGCGATGGCCCGCTCGCCTCGATCTACTGCCAGGCTACGGAAAAAAAAGTCGATAGGAAGGCGTAGACCGCGCAATGACAAGGGCTCACTCAGGTACAAGGACCCCTTGCGGATGGCTAGGTCACTGTTGGGCGGGATCACATAAACGCAGTTCGGGTGAACCTTCATGCGGTTGCCCGCCGGTATCACCTTCATCCGGGTGTCGCGCTGCAACAACTCCGGTAGGATGCATTTATGAGTAGGATCAAGGTGCTGGATGATGACGAAAGCCATGCCGCAGTCCGGCGGCACGTTACCGAGGAACTGGGAGAGGGCCTCCAGACCGCCGGCGGAGGTGCCGATCCCAACGATGGGGAAGGTGGCTTTTTCTAATAGAGGGCTAGTGGTTGTCACTTTCTTGATTTTTTTATCCATCATCGGGTCGAACCACTTTTGAGTGGTGATTGCCGTGTGCAGGATAGCAGGTAGCAGGGTAGCCGCCTGGGTATGCAACGCAATGTTCGTTAGTTGTCACTGCCGCCCGGAAGATGCACTAAGGAATGAGAATTTTATAATTTGTGCAGTTGTAACCGTCGATGGTGTAGGGTGGGCAATGGCCTTATCGTTGCCCACGCGGAATTCGTGTAATCACGTGGGCAGGCAAAAAGACGCCTGCCCACTCTACGACTAGTTTGCCATCGCACGGTTATAACCAGGAACAGTACCTGGTAAGAGAAGGTTAGGGTAAGTGCTGATTATCGCGAAATCAGTAGCGTCAAAATTACAGTCATCCACAACCGATTGATAGAGCAAGGCGTCTATTTTGTTGCCGTCATCAAGGGCAATATTTATGGGGCATCTGTCGTAACCTGCATGGTGGGTGGTAGTCTGTATTCCTGAGAACATACAAACCTCGCCTAAAAAATTGTATTCAGTCAGGTGTTGCAAAAGTTGGATACCATCCATTTCGGACATGTCAAGATCGCAGATAATGATTTCTGGGGAGGTGGTCATGTCCTTGAAAAATTCCAATGCCTGCGTGCCATTAGACATTATCGGAAACCCTTGCTATCTTCTGTGAAGCATTATTAACCACGCA
>CAUYUB010000102.1:0-5338 GCA_963575685.1 Gammaproteobacteria bacterium
TAACATGGAAAAGACCGTAGCGGAGTTATCCAGGCTACACGCGGAAGGGCAGTTGGTTGTAGTCGTGTTGGACTATCTGGAAAAAGCATCCGCAAGCCGCCGGCAGGTCCAGCTATTCGGATCGAATGTGTACCAGCGCGAAGCCGACAACGTAGAGCAGTTGAAGAACTTTGCAGAGTCAACCGGAATACCGGTCCTGATGATCGCCCAAATGAGCAAGGCCGGCAAGGATACATCATTCGACAAGATGGACCGGTCAGATATGCGCGGAGCTGGTGAGAAGAGCGATAAGGCTAACCTGGTCATTTTGCTACGCAGAGACAAGGTTGCAGACGGGTATTCCAATACCGTCAATGTCCTGGTTGACAAAAACACAATGGGCGGAACGGGAACATTCGAGCAAGTTATGCAGCCTGAATACTACCGCGTTGCTGATGTGTACGTTGACCAATACGGGAAGAAATAGCCATGCCGACTCCTTACGAGCTGGCGGTCATGGTGATCGACCTAAAACAGAAGGTAGCGAAGTTAGAGAATGGAGGGAAGGAATGAGTGACGTTGACATCAATGGCGGGCATGAGCTATCAGGTGATTTGCCGAGTCTGGATAGGATGTTATCCGCCGCCCGCGCCGAGGGGTATGAACGATGCGCCAAAGATGTGGAAGAGAACACCGTCAAGATGATTGTGCAAGGCGTAGAGCGTGGATATGCCGAGGGGTATAAGGCTGGCGAACGGGAAGGGGCTGTGAAGGCGCTGGATAAGGTTCAAGAAATTATCGACAAAATATTCACCAACTGTATAGCTGGTGAAGATGACATCAATGTGGTGCAATGCGAATTGGATATGCTCATGGACACCTACGAGAAAGGGAGCGATGGAAATGACAATAAGTGATGCAGAATTGAAACTTGTAGCATATAACGGGCGACTATTGAACGATGCCGAATATATGGGGATTGCGCGTGACCTGCTTTCCACCCGTGCCCAACTCGCCGCGTTGCAGGATAAGGTAGCGTTTCAGCCGATGAGCACGTTCAAGCCCACGGCGGACAAATTACAGAATTATCTCGTGCTATATGGCGATGCAGAAATTGCCATTGCTACATTCCAGAACACAGACAATCCAGAAGAAAGCGGCTGGTATTGTGGATATGAGATAAACGAAATTTATCCTTACGGCTGGATGAACTTACCCGAACCGAAAGTAATCGAATTACCCATCCCGGCGGAGGGCGAATGAACAAATTCATTGAGTTGTATAACGAATACCGCGACAAGCGCGTCAAGGGCGAAATAAATATCAAGTTTGATTTATGGCTCGTTGAACGCATTGTCGCCGTCACGTCAGAGCGGGATAGGGCTGGTGAGTTGATAGCATTTTTCAATGGACGGCTATCAGAGGAGATAATGAACTCTGAACGTCTTGCCGAAGAATTACGGCTTGAACAAAATCCGGGATGCTCATGTGAGGCGCTACGGATGCACGACGCCTTGAGATTATCGCGCAAGCAGAATACCGAGGCTCCCCATGACTGATACGTGGGACGAGTTGATTGATAATCTTTTATATGCCACGAGATACGAACGCGCCCGCTCCGCCCTCCGTGCCGCGATTGATGCGGTGGTGAGCAAACTGAAAGAGCGCAATGAGACCGTCGAGCAGCTGGCAAAAGAGAAGCACGAAGCAACCATACGGTGCAATGAACTGTACTCCCAACTCGCCGCCGCACGCGAGGACGCTTCCACACTGAATGTTGCCGTAAAACTATTACTCGGCGGCACGAAGGGAAAGCCGTCACAGGCAATTATTGATGCTCTTGACTATCACCGCGCCCTGATAGGGGAGGGGAAATGACCCGGGTGCTTTATAACGCTGATCAACTCGCGTTCGCCGTTGTAGAGCAGGCCTGCCACCAGGCTACCACGCCACACTGCAAGGAAGCGCGGGAATGGTTGCTCTCGCCCGAATCGAACTGGTTACTCGAACCGCTGAACATGGATGTGATCGTGCGTGATTGGGTGCGCAAGGGGTGCATATTGGCACGCGGGCGTTGGGAACGTGAAGACAAACAGAATGACCGTGATTGGTCAAAATATTCAGAAAATAATTCAAGGGAGAAATAACATGATTTCAACTATCGCAGGGATTGTAGGCAAAGTTGAGCCACTTCGTTACGCGACAACCGGGTCAGCCGTATTGCAGTTTAGCGTGGCCGAAAAAGCTAGTAAGGACATCACCACATGGTATCGCTGTACCCTATTCGGCAAGCGGGCGGAGGAACTGGCAAAGTACATCACGAAAGGCACGCGCTTATCCGTCACCGGCAAGTTCAAAGTCAGCGACACCGGCGAACCGTCAACGTGGACGGACAAGGACCAGAAGATCCGCGTGAACATGGACATTGACGTGCTTGACCTGACCCTGTTGGGCGGCGGCGAGAAACAGCCGATTGAAGAAGAGTTGGCTTTTTAGGAGGATGAGATTATGGAAACATGCGAGAAATCTCCGAATAACATTCATTGCTGGCACGAAAAAGAAACAGGTTCGGCATATATTGCGAACCAAGAACAGGCGGAAATATGCTGTTGGTGCGGCAAGGAAGTTGTCAAACATGGTCCACACGCTCCTAAAAAGCGCGTTACTCGGACTATCACATTTGGGGCAGAATGAGCAAAATCAGCACCGACTATGGCGCGAACTGGCGCGATGCGAAACTCTGCCCCGTGGCATGGGAGATCATCAACCGTACAGGCAAAGAGACGGGGCGTGGAATTATGACCGTGCAATCGAAAGAGCTGGACGATCACCGGGAAACGTGTAAAGAGTGCGGAGGGAATGATGATTGATCTCCCCCAGAACGTGACTATCGTGATCGTCTCCGCGCTTGTGTGCCTGACCGCGTTTTTCGGGCTGCTGGCGTACCTCTACTATCAGACGATAAGGCAGAACAAATGAGCGGAGTCGCAAAGGTGATTGACGTTATCGGCTATGCACCACACGGAAAAAACGATCCTGAGATATTCGAGTCTTACCGTGACTTCCCGATTGGTATGCGCTTCGAGAAAGAACAATTTGACGCCTGCCTGCATCGAGGCGTGCTGGTTCCAGGATTACTCGGGCTGTATCAAGGGCGTGTCGTTAGGGTCGCTGGCGGGTACGGTCATCCTCAATCGGTGGAGGTGTGGGTCAATGAGTGAGCATGATCAACAAGCTATCGTCGTCTCTTGGGCGAAATTGCATGAAGCGCAACACCCTGAACTTGCCTTGCTGTTTGCTGTTCCGAACGCAGGTAAACGATCAATTGGTGCGGCGAAATACTATCTAGCTGAAGGTCTAAAAAGCGGCGTCCCGGATCTGATACTTCCGGTCCCCAGGGATCTTGACAACGGGCGTAGCTTTGTAGGGTTGGCCGTTGAAATGAAAGACGGTAAGAACAAGACTACGGAAAAACAGGATTGGTGGCTAGAACATTTGAATATATTTGGATGGTATTGCGCTGTTTCTTATTCTGCAGAAGCCGCTGTCAAGACAATATGCTATTATCTGGAAATGGAGTACGATCTATGACCGCCTACCTCCACCTATGCCCTGCCGGATGGAAAGCGTACGAAAGTTGGGACATCGCCTGCCGGGACAACGTCACGCACGAGCCGACGGCGGAAGATGTGGAACGGGAGAACCGGCTCTGGACGGAGTACCAGGATCACAAGGCGGGTTGCGGTGAGTGCAGAAAGGTTGAAGGATGACAGAAAAGCCTAGTGACTCGGATGCAATGGCTAATTATTCAAGACCGGAAAATGCAATGTCTAAATTATTGGATGTCGCAGACCCGTTTAGCCCTTATAAGAAGTGGGCGCGTCGGTCAATCGGATTCTGGCGCGAACGGAAGAATGTAAACGTCCCCCGCCGTGTCAGTCGCAAGCCGAACCACGTCAGAACCCGCGTGAAGAAAGCCTATGACATCGGCTACTACAAGCGGAACTCGGAGAAGTTGCGGCTGATCGAGGAGAAGATTGACGGAATGTTGCAGGCGTTGAGATGACAGACTTAGAAAAGTTTATTCAATTGTATGAAAGCGTTGGGATAATATTGCCTGTCAATTCCGAAGAAGATTACAAATACTTGCATCTTGAATGTGATGATAAGTGCGAAAAAATTGACGGGTATTGGGGATTTTACACAGATATACGCTTTGATAAAGATGGAAAATTTATCAAGCAATTTATAGTTGAATGAAGCAAAAAGCCCCGGTTGTCGGGGCTTTCGTTTTGTTCAACATCTTGCAGTTTATCCCCGATAATCCGGGATAATGTGCAATTTATTGTTTAATCGAACGCGCTATGGCAGTCAATCTGAGGCTTCACCGCGCTGGTGATGCCGATCGTCACCCATATTGCACCGTGCGGATTGGGGGCAAAGCCTTTCTCGCGCTCCCATTCGCCCTGATCCTTGTATCCAGGTGTCCGCAAATAATAAGCCGTGTCTCTGTGAACACGGCCACTGTCGGTAATGCGTTCCCGCGCGAGGGGGAGAATGTATGCCTGATGGTTGTGTCCGTTGCATACAATATCGGCGTCGGGGAGATAAACCGCCTGTCTCGCCGTGTCGATCACGCCCTTTGTAACCGGAGAATTACCGCCAGCGCCGTGATGGTATTTCAGGTTTACCGTCGTGCGTGCTCCGGTCTTACCACTATCAAATAGACGCTCGAATTTGAACTTTACCCAACCGCCAACGCCCCCTGGATTGATATGCAGATTCCCCGTTATCCGGCTGATAAGGTCTGTTTGCGAGTTCTTCAATACTGACAATTCGTGGTTTCCGCGCCCCATCAATATCCAGTTTGCGGCATACGGCTTATAGAAAGCGGTAGCGTCATCCACGATGGCATCAAAGTATTTCGCCACTTTGAATTCAGGCCGCAAATCCTGGTATCCGCGCCGGGGATCGTTGCGCCCTTGCATCCCGTCAAACAGATCCCCGAAGTCCAGGATATAAGCGTTATCCCTTATGGCTTCGTCAAGGTGACGCTTTTCAAGGTCCCGCAGGTTGTTTACGCTGTCATGGTGCGCGTCAGATCGTAGTAAGAGTTTCAGAGTATCGCCAACGCCGTCATAGTTTACCCGTACTGTCGTTACGTCCCCGTGCTGTTCGATACCAGTAATTTTCAATCCCGCCTCACTTTGCCACGATCTCAACGGTGTGTGTGAATATTCCCCACAGAAGCCCGCACATTAGCACCCCGAATGTCAAGCCGAACCACTTGACGATAGCCGCCTGCGATACCAGACTGGCCACAATCGTAGTCAGCCCCGGCTTGCCGTTACCATACACG
>CAUYUB010000103.1:0-5260 GCA_963575685.1 Gammaproteobacteria bacterium
TTTGCTATCATTGCTGCCACAATGACCACCCTGTTGATTGTGGGGGATCTTCATATCAATTCCACAGTCGCAATTTGCCCGCCGGAATTTGAACTCGACGACGGCGGAACGTACCACCAAAGCCCAGGGCAAGCCTGGATATGGGATAACTGGCAGACCTTCTTAGGGGTCACTTCCGGGGTTAAGGATTTAGTAACAATTTTCAACGGCGACCTGTGCGAGGGGGATTTCAAGGGCCGAAGTGACCAGCTTATTACCAGAAACACCGCCACGATAGCCCGCATGACCAGCGAGGTGATTGACCCCCTGGTAAAAATGAGCAAGGCAGTCTATATCATTCGGGGGACTGAAGCGCATACCGGGCGCAATGGCGCGCTGGAAGAAACTATCGCTCGTGACTTCGACCTGCAAGGGCAAACACCGAATACCCATTCCTGGTACACCATGCTCCTGTCAGTTTCGGGCCGAAGGTTTGACATAGCCCATGAGGTCAGCGGAGGATTTGGCACACCGCTCACCCGTAAGAACCGGGCGAACCGCCTGGCCTTTGATACCCTCACGGAGTATGCAGATCGGGGAGAAAAACCTCCGGATTTCGTTATCCGCTCTCACATTCACGGAATGGGTGATAGTTACGACAACCACATTACCAGGGGGATAATTACCCCATGCTGGACCCTGGCGACCTCGTATGTCAATCACAAGGCCCCTAATGCGATAGCTGATATCGGGGCGGTGTTTATCCACATTGACGACAGGGGGAAAACAGACGTATGGAAATTCAATCCGAAACCACGAAAAACACAATGGATGATATTACCCTACTCGAAGAACTAGAAAAACGATTTTACCTGCCAACCATCACGGAGGACGACATCACCGCCCTACGGATGGCCGCCAAGTGGAACATGTCTCACCGCACGGCGAAAGACAGGCTGGACGCTCTTGTGAAGGCTGGCAAGATGGAAACTTACCGGATTCGGCTGGAAACAGGTCAGCCCGTCACGGCGTACCGGATAAAAATAACCGCCAGCGGTTAGGCTGGCGGCGGGCCTGGGATGCTATCCCAGGGGGGGGCAATTCCATTGTACCACGTTTCGCAAGCTGTACAAAGTTGTACAGGTTAATCAAACGGCAGTAACATTACAGTCGCCAAGATGCAAGGTTACGTCTACCATGAAGCCTCCATCACAACAAGTTCACCTGAATGTTATCGACCCGCTTTGATGCTATCTCAGCGATGTACTTGAAACTAAGCTCAGTGCCGATGAACCGCCGCCTGTGCCGGATGGCGACCTTCTCAACTGTGCCGGATCCAGCGAAAGGGTCGAGGACGATGCAAGGGACGGGGTCGCCAGCATTACAGGAGCAGGAGGGACGCCAAGATACAGTCGTCGATCGACTGCCCAAATCGTGCGACATTCCCTTCCCGTGATTTTCGTTATAACCTCGTTCCATACTACCTGACGTTGCGCCGTTTGTGACTCGTTCATTCCAGGGATTTATGCTCTCTTTTTCCACCACCCTCACCCAGGCCTTCCCGCACATCGGGCAGCAGCCCCGCTCGCTCGTCCCCGCCAGGATGCACGGCTCCACCAACTTTTCTGGGAAAGTCGCAAAATGGCTTGCGCTCTCGGTGATTATGCGGTAAAATTGACAAGTACACTCAGGAGGTACAGAAAATGAAAACTTGCCAGTATTGCCACAAAGAATTTGATCCGATAAACGAGCGCCCGACCCATCCCGCATTGTATTGTTGTCGTAAATGCAGTCACTTAGCCCAGACAACTCGTATAACTCTGACTTGTCGCCAATGCGGTAAACAGTTTCAACGCAAGAATTACATGGCCGATTGGTCTCAGGAGCGTGGCCCTTTTTGCTCTTTCCGTTGCTATGGTCAATGGCAGAAAGAGAACATAATCGGCGAAGCTGTTCACAATTGGGATCCGCCAAGACGTCAATCGAAAGTGTGGAAGGCAAACCGGAAACTGGTATTTGAGAGAGACCATCGTAAGTGTGTACGTTGCGGATCAACCCACCGTCTTGAAGTTCACCATAAAGATTATTGGCAACCTGGACAAGCCGACCCCCATGCACCGGACAATCTTGAGACGTTATGCGCCTCTTGTCATCATAAGGTGCATCACCCGAAACACGGTCCAGACGGCAAGTTTCTCCGTATGACCCCGTAGGCTGTGTTGCGATGGTCCAGACCGTGCGAATGTTGCGGGTACCGTCAGCGGGGATTGTCCCTATTTTTTCGCCACTTTTAGCCATTCTCTTGAAAGTGGCTCCCGTGCGCGCACCGTTGCTGTTATCGTCTGTTCGCCCGTTCCAACCATAGGCGGCGCGCTCGATAGTTGATTGCGTTTGCTTCTCCCTCACCGCGTCCTGGTCAAAGTAATACCTTGTCGACTTCGCAAGTAAGAAAAGGTACTCGTGCGCTTTTGTCGGTCTGTCCGTAACGCTCTCAGGCATAGGGTTCGGCTTTGCCCAGATTATATCTCTCCGAAGATACCACCCGTCAGCCTGGAGAGCGAAGGCGACCCGCCAGGGGATGCCAACGAGGTCTTTGGGTTTGAGGCCGGAAACCGTTTTTGGTTTATCGAATTGGCGAGCCTTCTTATAAGTACCCTGAGAGTTTATACCGTTATTCCCGCCCGTCATGGTGCTTCCGTTGTAAGAGTCACCAAGATTAATCCAGCATGTCCCGTCATCCATCAGAACCCGCCAGACCTCCCTGTACACCGCTACCATGTGACATACGTAACATTCCCCACACGGCGCACCAGTCGCCCAGCCCAAACAGTCCGGGACTCTTCACTTCCCAACTCCTGCGCCTTATTCGGATTGCTATTATCCAAATATGATCTCAACGCCCAATACGGCGGCTGGAGATGCACGTTTGCGCTATCCCGCTTGCGAACGGCAGGGCCAGGGCGTTACCGTTGATGATTGGCATTGTAATTGAACCAAAGGATCCGCTCGGTTATCGAGACCGTAACGATGAAACTTATCACCGCCCATGTCATGCTGACCGTGACAAGGCCGATGACCAGCCCCCAAAACACGCCCAGGCCGATGGCGATAAACCTGAAATCCCAGGCCAGATGTTTCAATTCTTGAATATGCGTTAGATGGTCATGGTAATTCATTGTCAGCCTCCTCTTCCTTCAACAAATCACGCAGAATGTTTACCGCCTCATCCATATCCGGGCGGTACCAATTGACATCATCACGCCCCCAACAGTCACAGACCAGCTTGGCGGCAACCTTGAATTTGTCAAGGAAATATTTAGCGTCATACAATTCCATCAGAGCATCGGAATATTCCCGTTGGATACCCTCTTGGATATTTTCAAGATCATCTATCAATGGCTTATACGGTTGCAGAAACCAGTCTTTCAATTCCTCGATAGCCGCCGCCTCTTTCTCGATATCACCCGCTGATTGGGCCATAATGATATTGGTTATCAATTCATTAGTATATGTCATTTCCCACCTCCGGCGGTTCTGGCAGGGGACGCCAGTGAGTGACGCCCGCCCGCGTGAAGCATTTATTTGGCCCATCCCATCTTGCCAATTGCGGCCACATGGCGGGGGGACAAATAACGTGAATTACCTTATGTTCCGGCGGTGGGTTGCCTTCCCCCACAGGTATCCACCTTTGGGCTTCCTCAAGCTCGGCAATCCGCTGGCGGGCCTGGGCAAGTTCGGCTTCTGCCTTCTGCGCTCGCTCATAATGGGCAAGAGCCAACATACCATCCCGCTGCAGATTAGCCTGGCAGTAGTCAAGGTCGTCTTTCTCCTGGGCAAGCTCGGCACGCAGGGCGTCCTCCAGCGGGCGGGTGTTCCATTTCTCTATCATTTCTGGAAACCCATGACACTCTAAATCACATCCTGCCCGATCGTAGGGGCCATCACCGGATTTATAAAGTGCTCCAGGAGCACCACAAAACGGGCACGGCTTCAATTCTGTCATTTCGGCACCTCCTTCACTCGCGAATGAGCATGGCTGCAATCTGGGCACGACACCTGAAGGTCTCCATAATCAAAAAACCAACCCCCCTCAGTTAACCGAGGTTCATAAAGCGATAATTTCGCCCCCGCTTCTACTGGGGCTGATTGTGTATCCGTTTGTCCGCACAAGTCGCAGGAAATAACAGTTCTCCGGATAATCATTTCGGCACCACTCCTTTTATGCAAACCCTTCGCCGGATGCAATCAAAACCCATTTTCCAACACCTTGCCGCTGATATTCCCGTGAGCGCAAAGGCGCATTGAGATACACCCGCCAGTCGTGGTCGGGGTCATTAGCGGCCTTTTCCTCAAACTCGGACAAGGTATGATATTCCCGGTCATCAAAGCCCTCGTGGAAAACGATCTTCTTTCCACGTGTGACCTGGGCAATCCCGAAACCAACGGCAATTATCATATCCATTGGAGCGAGTCTTTCGACTGGCGGGCAGTTTAGACAACCCTGATGGATTGGCCCCACGTGGGGCGGTTGCAATTTTCCTTTCCATTTGCTCATTTTGTCACTACTCCTTTCCCTCTACACTGGACACACTCGACTTTCAGTCTTTCCGGCGACTTCGGCAACCAGATCGGGCGGTAGATTATCACCCATCCCTTACCGCTGCAGGCCGGACATGGCTTCATCTCAGCGGGGGCGGTCATTCGGCCTCTGTTTTCCACATAAGCCAGGCCCGCGCCCGCAGCAATGGTGTAGCATGAATTAGCATAAATCGCTGGTCGGTTACATACGGCTCTATGCGATTGATAACCCATGTAAGAAGGCGGGTATATTCATATCGGGCATTGTCATCGGGCAATGTGTCCTCCAGCTCCCACGCCGCAGCGATTTCGATGGGCCAGTTAGGGATTTGGCGCGTTCTGACCTCTCCGTCAGGCATGGTCGCCCAAGTTTCTAAATGGTGCGCCTCCAGTGGTTCACCGTTGTACGGTGTCCATGAAGAAAAATAGCCTGTCACGAAGTTTGTCCACCCCTTCACCTTTGCAATTTCAATGCGTAATTCTTCCGGCGTCATCGCCATAATTTCATCTCTTGTTATTGTCATTCCTGCCCCCCCGCCAGGCTAACCCACGATAGCGTAGAAAAGAGCATGGCAGAATATCACAAACAACAGGAAGAAGAACAACGGCTAATCAAGGCCGCAAAGGAGGCGGGATTATGACCAATCGTGAAAAGATAACCGTCCGTATCTTGTTCGGCTCGCTCCTGCTAGTATGGGCCGTC
>CAUYUB010000104.1:0-5243 GCA_963575685.1 Gammaproteobacteria bacterium
TGAATACGGCAGACATCGTGATACTGAACGAAAATCAGCTACAGGCGCTGACTACTAGCCAGGTCAGGGCACTAACAACCGCACAGATCGGCGCGCTGACCACTAACCAGATTCAAGAACTCACCGCACCGGAGATTGCCGCGCTAAATTCGGCTCAGGCCCGCGCGCTGACAACTACGGGGATAGCAGCGTTGAGTACATTGCAACTATCCGCCATGTCGACTAGCCAACTTTCAGGACTGTACGCCGCTTTCACGACCACCCAATTGATGGCGGCGACAAACAATCTGGTTACCCCGCTAGTCCTTGATTTAAACGGTGACGGGGTGCGTACGGTTGGAATTGATGCGGGTGTTAACTTTGATCTCACAGCAACGGGTCAGGTGCGGCCTGTAGGCTGGGTGTCGCCACAAGATGGATTATTGGTTAACGATGTTAACCAGGATGGCGTTATCAATAACGGTAGTGAGCTTTTTGGTAGCGCCACACTATTGCCGGACGGGAACCAGGCTACAAACGGCTTTGAGGCCCTTGTGACACAAGACACCAATTATGATGGCGTTATCAACGCCAAGGATTCTGGATGGAACCAGCTGAAGGTTTGGGTAGACACCGATCAGAATGGGGAAAGCGATCCTAGTGAATTGTATTCGCTCCCGGAACTCGGCATCACTCAACTCAATTTTAATATCACCACAACGTCGGAATGGCAGGGTGGAAACTGGGTCGGATTAATTTCTTCCTACCAAACGGCAGATGGACAGGGACATGAGATGGCCGATGTCTGGCTACAAAACACTGGTTCTACCCAGGACCCCCAGTCGAAAGCCTCTGGAATGGCTGCAGTTATTGCATCCTTCATGGGACAATCCAATCTTGATCAGACGGCTGGGGTCCCACAGTCAATCACTGATGGGGTGGATGGTGTTGAGAACGGACAGGTCGGAACTGTGCCACAGATGGTTCAGATACTGGGACTTTTCGATGCGACTGGTCGTTCACTGAGTGCGCCGATTAGCTTACCTTCTGCGCAGCAAAGCAATAGCATGATGCCAGCTAGCAACAATACTAACCAACGCGCAGGTTATTTAGTATTGAGTGCGTCAAAATGTACGTAGAACCGAGGCTTTTGGCCGCCCGTCGTTGGACCCTAAGTGGACGGGTTCAGGGGGTGGGTTTTCGTCCCTTTGTCTATGGCTTGGCCGTAGAGCATATCCTCACCGGTTGGGTGATGAATTGCACGGGGCTGGTCGAGATCCACGCCCAGGGTGCAGTGGTCGCTCTGGATAGTTTCGGGAATGCCCTGATCAAACGTGCTCCACCCTTGGCACGCCCTACCATTCAAGCCTGCTGCGCAGCCGATTGGGAAGACCTCAACGATTTTTCCATCCACGCCAGTACCGCAATCGGCCCCGCCCATATCCACGTCCCGCCCGATTATTTTGCTTGCGACGAGTGTGTGGCCGAGTTATTCGATCCCGCCGACCGTCGCTATCGTTATCCGTTCATCAACTGCACCCAGTGTGGGCCGCGCTATACCCTTATCGAACGTCTCCCCTACGACCGACCCCACACCACCATGGCCGGCTTTCCTCTGTGTCCGGCCTGCCGCGCGCAGTATTTGGATCCCAGCGACCGCCGTTTCCATGCCCAACCGTTGGCTTGCCCGGTGTGTGGCCCGCAATTGCGTTTTCAACTCGTCGGACAACCTCTGATAGAGGGCTCGGAACCAGCCCTGACCGCCTGCCTGACGGCCCTACGTGCCGGTGTGGTGGTGGCGGTGAAGGGCGTTGGGGGCTATCACCTGGTCTGTGATGCCACCAATAACGCTGCCGTCACCCGCCTGCGCGACCATAAACCCCGGCCGCACAAACCGCTGGCAGTGATGGTCGCGCAGAGGGGGAAAGATGGCCTGGACGAGGTGCGCCGCGTGGCCAATCCCCGACCGGCCGAGCTGGCGCTGCTCGCTGACCCGATGCGTCCCATTGTTCTGGTGCGCAAGCGGCATCAGGACGATGGGTCTTTGCCAACGGAGAGTGACACCCTGGCGGTGGGTATTGCCCCAGGATTGGCCGAAATTGGCGTGATGCTGCCTTATAGCCCTCTCCACCACCTGCTGTTGCGGGAATTGGGCCGCCCCATCGTTGCGACTTCGGCCAATCTCAGCGGCGAGCCAGTTCTGACTGATGACGCGGAAGTAGAGGTCCGTCTCGGACGGGTCGCGGAAGCCTTTTTGCACCACAACCGACCCATCCGCCGTCCCGCGGATGATGCGGTCTGGCGTTATAGCGCGGGAAAGCTGCGTCCCCTGCGCTTGGGTCGTGGCGGTGCGCCATTGGAATTGAGATTGCCCTTTCGATTCGTCGAACCACTGCTGGCGGTGGGTGCCCAACTCAAAACGACGCTCACCCTGGCCTGGGATAATCGGGTCGTCATCTCCCCACATATCGGCGGCCTGGGGACCCCGCGCGGCCAAGCGGTATTCGAGCAGGTAGCCGACGATCTCCAAAATCTTTATGGAATCCGTGCGGCGCGCCTCGTCTGCGATGCCCACCCTGATTACAGCAACACCCGCTGGGCACGACGCACAGGATTGCCCGTGACTGCCGTTTATCATCACCATGCCCACGCTGGTGCCGTGGTCGGCGAAATGCTGCTCTTGGGGGATGGCGACGATTCCGGCGGGGTAGCGGGAGGGGCATCTGGCGTGTCCGAATTGCCCCTGCTGGTATTTACCTGGGACGGCACGGGACTGGGACCGGATGGGATCATTTGGGGCGGTGAGGCGTTATTGGGTTGTCCCGGTAATTGGCAACGGGTGGGAACGATGCGTCCCTTCCGTTTGCCTGGTGGCGATCGTGTCGGTCGCGAACCTTGGCGCGCTGCCGCTGCTTTGGCTTGGGAGATAGGCGTGCCCGAGACGGGAAGCCGCTTTATCCCGCCGATGTTGGTCCGGCAGGCCTGGGAACGCGGCATCCATTGTCCACGCAGCAGCGCCGTGGGTCGGATCTTCGATGCTGCTGCGACGCTGACCGGGCTACTCACCCATGCGAGCTTTGAGGGCCAAGGCCCGATGTATCTGGAGGCGCTTTGCACCGAACCCGGTCGTGCGCTAGATCTGCCGTTGCGTCAGGACCATAGCACACGAGGCAAGACCGCAGGAGACGAGCGTGGGCTATGGGTGACCGACTGGACGCCGCTGGTTTCCCATCTGCAAAACAACACGTTGACCCCTGCCCAACGCGCCGCAGATCTCCACGCCACCTTGGCCCAGGCCTTGCTGGCGCAGTCTCTCCAAATACGCGCAGACTACGGCGTAACGTGGGTTGGTCTTGGTGGTGGGGTTTTCCAAAATCGGGTATTGACTGAGACAATAATGGAGTTACTCATGGAGCAGGGATTTTCCGTAATCATCCCGGAACGGTTGCCGGTGAACGATGCAGCCATTTCCTTTGGGCAGGTTATAGAAGCGGGAGGCGGCACTGGTCTATTTATGGAGAATAATTAAAAAAGTACTTATGGTTTTATGGTTAGAGAGATTTCTATGACAAGACAATTCAATGCTGCGGGCCCGAACAAATAGAATTCTCACTACATGCTGGATCCCTTGGTGCGCCTTGATGTGGAAGAAATTCAATCCATGATCGACGCTGAGCGTTATTTCATCCTCCACGCTCCACGTCAGACGGGAAAAAAGACCTGCCTATTGGCTTTGATGGCGTATTTGAATCAAGCAGGTTGCTACTGCGCACTTTAAGACTCCCGCGATGGTGGCCCGCTATAGCGAGAAGTTGGCGGCTCGTCGCGGAGCATCCGCCAAGCTGGCAGTGCTTCAGAATCGATAGGATGATGAGTAATGTTTCCTAGCTAAAATTCAACCAGGCCAAAATTTATCATCCATTATTTGTCCAAGGGACCAAGGGCAATTCTCCGGAAAAGTGCTTGGCCCAAGATGGGTCTCCTTCACGGCAAGAAGTCGAGCATCGTCATAGGCATCCACTACGGATTCCTCCATGATTGGTTTTAATCCTGGATTCTGACGCAAGAGCTTATTGACGTTCTTGCGTTGGGTTTCTATGGTGAATCGCCAGCTATTACTTTGGTGGTCGGATTGATAACGCCATTTCAGAAGATGGGCTAGTAATACGCTAAGCCGACTGACCAGTTCTCTTCTTTCGCTACGTCCCATATCCTCGATTTCCTCGATTAAATTATCGACATCCAACTCGAATACCCGTCCCGCACGTAACAGCGCGACTTGTTCCTGGGTCCAAGTGTAAAAATCAGTATCGTGAACACTCATATTCGGATTAGCTCATGGTTTTTATTTCTGGATGTGACGTGGCGCATCATTCGCCCATTGGTTAATTCATGGATGGAAGCATTGGTGGATTGCTCAAGGAATGAGTTATCCCCATGGCCACCATTTCCATTTTCTTGGTCCGGGCAACAATGCCAAGGTAAATCGCTGGCGCTCGCCTCGTTCGGCGTCCAAACACGCCATGAGATCCGAGATAACGTTCTCTATCTCGTTGCCGAAGATTGTCTGTCCGTTCGGTTACTCGGGACTGGATTGTCGGCGAGCCTCACGGACTGCGGCGGCGCGTTGACGATAGGTCTTGGCGTCCTCGTATCGACCCAGGCGAGTCAGTATGTCGGCGATGGCCTCCAAATCTCCGATGATACGGTCGCCGGCAGCCAGTTCCTTGTCTCGGGCAAGTGCATTCTGGAAGCCGGCAAGTGCGGCATCCAATTGTCCTGCCAAGGCATCGGCGGCGGCGATGATCCTGATTGCGTTGGCTTGCTCATCCCGTTCGGTTGGTTCGGCCCGATCCCGTGCGGCGGTGGCGAGGGCGCGCGCTTGGGCATGATCCCCGGTGGCTAGGGCCAGACGACCCTCGACATTGAGCAGACCGGTCTCCAGCCGACAGGGTTGGGCGCAGAGGTTACGGGCTAGGGAGAGGTTGGCGAGCGCTTCGGTAGTCTCTCCCGCATCAAGCCCCATCACTGCTCGACGGAAAGCGGCTTCACTTCGCGTGGCGGGTGGAAATAAACCGGTTTTGTCATCGAGCACCGCATCAAGCAATCGTCGCGCCGCCGCACCATCGCCCAGTCGGTGATAGGCAGTGGCGAGGTTGATGGTAGTGACTGCGATCCCCGGCAGATCTTCAATCCCCTGTTGAAGCCGCAAGAGACGGAGATAGAGATCCCTGGCGCGTGCCGATTCTCCTGCACGGAGCGCG
>CAUYUB010000105.1:0-5222 GCA_963575685.1 Gammaproteobacteria bacterium
GCCCGAGGTAGCGTCCGAATACGATGCTGAGTCCGACCCTGCGCCGCCGTTAAGCAAATCATTACCCGCTCCACCACTGATAAAATCATCGTCGTCGTCACCGGTGATTGTGTCGTTACCGGCACCTGCGAAAATAACATCACGACCTATCGCGCCGCTGATTGAATCATTACCCTCATCCCCATAAAGATTATCATTACCTGCTCCGGCTGAAAGTGTGTCGTTGCCTATCCCACCGCGTAATAGATCATCGCCATTGCCGCCTGCGAGGAGGTCGTTACCATCGTCACCGAAGATTGAGTCGTTGCCGTCTCCTCCGTTGATCGAGTCAGCACCAGCCGCACCAAACAGGATGTCGGCTCCACCGCCGCCTGAAATGACATCTGTTACGCTGATGCCGCGGATTGTGTCGGCTTGCTCGGAACCGGTTTGGGTCAACGTATAATTTCCGCTATTCCACGACCAGCTAGCAACTTGAGTCCCATCCTCACCCGCTCCGCCATAAACGTGGACGATGGCGTCAATATCAAGTGGGCCTAGGACGCCAGTATCTGGTCCGGTATAACTCATCACTGTATGGCTAGTATCATCAAACGCGGGTGTTAGTATCGGATTTGAAGCGAACGGATGTTTCAGTCCAAGCGCGTGGCCGATTTCGTGCAGTAAAATATTGGGCGTTATCGTATTGTTGGTGTTGATGAACACATCACCAGAAATCGCGGATTGATTTCCTGAGTTTGCATCCAATACAACACCTGGAAAATAGCCGTAGCCAGCATATATGGAATTGCTTGGATCAAAATTAAAATTGTATTTGGCGAAGCAGATGTCGCCCCTACCCGCCGGTACCTCAAGAAAGGTGACGCCGCAAATGCTCGCCCAGGCATTGAGCGCGCTACGCGCAATTTCCCTCTCGGTGTTGGAAAATGCCGTGAATGAGGCAATATAGTTGGCCGAATAGCCTGCAGCAGCAAGATAGGTTTGTGCGACTGTCTCGAAGGAGTACGAGATGAAGACCGGCCGATCCGAAACAGCACCGCCCCACCAAGTTGAGTTCGAGAGAAGTGCTGTATAGTCGCTGACAGTTGTCATTCGTTTGGCCTCGTCCTAACTAGCGGGTAACCATCGTTGGATCGGGGCGTTGCCACCACGAGGTTTCGGGCTATCCAGGTTTTGCCCATGGTATGCTTGAATTTTGACAAAAAATTGATGGGATTGTTTGATGAATCGATTGTGGAATTGTAACCTGACCTGCTAGATACGGAGTGTGACAATTTTCACGTTTTCATCCCACATCTTTGCTCAATACCGAGGTGGAGGGTGGGAAGGCTCTTTGGAATCTTCGTTGTGAGTTATTTTTACCTCCTTATTGGTGGTTGATTTTGCCGGATTGAGGGACACCTCCGGGTGGTGGCGCAAAAACAAATCGTAAAGTAGCGTTGCAATATCCCAGACCTTGGCGAACCCTCTGTGTCAGGATAGTTATCCCCCACGGCTAAATTCATTACGCCGCTACGCGGCATTGACCGATCTGGTAGTTCTTTAACCGGGAGTTGCCTATCACGCTTGTGACAGTATCCCCATTAGAGTACCGAGTTTACGAAACTGACGCCTCCATAATCCTACCCGCAGCTTTTCCAGCCCTCCGCTTTTTTCCAACGCGTTCCGTGTCTCCACAATCCGGTGGAGTACCGCTTCGCAGGTCGTGTAGCCTTTTAATTCCCAGTCCCAGTAAATTGGGTAGCGTAGTAAGGTACCGGCAACCAATTCATTCAGGGTTAAATGTCGATGTCGCCGTGCAAAGGCAACGCCCGCTGTCAACACATCCTGGGTGAGCCCCCAACCGGCATAAAACGGTTGGCCATATACGACCACGCGCTTGCCACGCAGTAAGGCATCAAAACCGCTAAGTGAGGTCATGGTATGCACTACATCACACGCTTCAATACAACTAACCACCGACAACCGAGTTTCCACATGGTCGGCGAATTTCCGAGATTGGGCTAAAGCGAGTTTCCCAGCGCGATTACCGGACATCACATCGGGGTGCGGCTTATAGACGACAAAAGCCTCCGGATGTGCCAGACGTGCGGCCCAGAGCAAGCCCAAGTTGGTTTTGATATCAGTACATCCGTAGCGAATGGAAGCATCATCCTCTACTTGACCAGTTACCAGCACAATCTCCTTTCCCTTACCGTCCCATTTGGCTTGTTCACGGGGTTCCAAATTGTATTTAGTGATGCCGTGCTCCACGATATATTCACGTATCCGGCGCGCCCGTATCAGCTCCTCTTCAGAAAAAGCGCTCGTGTTGAGTATGTGCTCGAGGTCGGACGGTTGGGTCGGGTCGAAATAAATACCGCGACCATCCAACACCAACGATAAGGGGCGGATCAAATCAGAACCTAGCCCCACCGAGCGTACAAAGCCATCCTCCATACGTAATACCCGCGCATGAGTATTTCCCGCTAGTTCCAGTAATCCGGTGGGTAAGTCGCGCCCCCAACACACCAGACAATCGTCGGACTGAATCGCCAACGCTTTGGTAGCTTTAACGCTTCGTGCGAATATCACCCGCTTTTGGTCGAGCGACAATATCGGTCTGACATTGGATATCTTCCATTGCCAAAAAGCTACACCAATCCTGCGACCAGGATACCGGATTATCATCTCTTGTTGCTGGAGCAACCAATTAATCACATCAAAAATTGTCCCACGTTGATGCGTCACGGGATTCAGGTAACGGGCGTAGTGAAAATAGGCTGCTGCGAATAATTCATCCACGGACCTTTTCCGCGTGCGACGCAAACAACTCTGTCGGTCGTCCGTTACACCCCAACCCGCATACCAGGGTACGCCAAATACAGTCACGGGTTTTCCCGCAAGCAACGCCTCGAATCCCATGGTCGATGTCACCACATACACTCGATCCATCCGTTCTATGAGGCTCAACGGATTGATAGCTTGGCGCAGTACCACAGTTTGTCCATCATCCCGCACCTGGGTCAGGTATCCACCCTTACGACCCGAGGTCACCTCGGGATGGGTTTTAACATAGATAGTGGCCTGTGGGTTTTCCGTACGGGCAGAGGCAAGCATGGCGGCAAAGGTGGACGCATCGGCACCACCCAGCGTCACACTCATATCACCATGGGTTTGATCGATTACTAAAATACGTTTGGAATCGGTGGGATGTAGGATTGCGGTATTGAACAGCGGCGCATGGTTGTATTTGCTTAATCGATGTGTAAGCATCAGTCTTTTGGCTCGCACCACATCGCTTGCGATCTCGGCCAATAAATCTTCCGACGAGGCCAAGAGCATCTCTAAAGCGGAGGGATGGGTGCTATCGTAGTAAATACCAAATTCATCCACCACCAAGGAAAGTGGAGGAGAATGTTCGCCGGTGCCAAAGGAACGAAGGAATCCATCTTCAAGGGCGATATAGGGCACCCGCAACTTGGCGGCCATTGCCCGCGCCTTGTCGGCAGTTGCCTTGTAGCCCCAACCGGCAATAGCGTCCACTAGGCTACTCGAACCGATATGGAGCATTTTCATCTCCGGAGAGAGCAGTGGCATCAGCGTGTACTTTTCCCGCAAGATGCCCCTGGATATCACCCCAATGGTCCGCATAAAATTATTTCTAGTCAGTTTTCTGAATTTGCTGAATGTCCACCAGACTACTCGAACCGATATGGAATATCTTCATCTCCGGAGATAGCCGCGGTGATTGATTCAAGACTACGGTCTATCTTGTTGTTGTTCTTGCTATTTTTTGAGGGAGAGGGGCGAATATCTAAAGTTGAGTTATGACAAGAAATAGCTTGGGCAAGCCTAGGTATAAGAAGATTTAGCCCCTTCTTAGAGTAAAACCCGCCATTAATTTGTGATATCAACATAATAGCTTTCTTGAAAGTCTCAAATATCTGATATTCTGGCTTCATCTGCGTTTTCCAGAAACTATCCAAGTCACCTTTGTGGGTAATCTTTGGCAAATCCCAAAATGCCCGACCCAGCACCTTGGTTGGTATTCTGCGTCCGAGTGCCAACAAGCCAACCGTACTATTTATCGTTACTAATCCGCGGGCCTCATGAAGGAGAATACCAATGCCAGGTGTGTCAGCCCAATGCACACGTTCAGAAATGTTATATGTAGCGATGGTCTTTTTTACCCATCGTCTTGTCACCCATGGACGCGGATCGAGGGGGTGAGGCTTAATGAATAAATGCGACGTCGTGGGAGCATATCTAGCAAACGAGCCAATCACATGATCAACACATTCATTAATTGATGAATAATCGGAATGAGCGCGTAGCTGACTGTCTCCTTCCAGTTGGAGTGGAAATACAAAGTGATCGCCAAGATAATTTATGACGTTCCTTACGTTCACTGCTTCAACAATTTTCCGTACTGGGTTGGTCACGAAACGCCATAACCACAACATACCTTCGTGAATCGGATGATAGAGCCGATGGTGGCGATAACCAGGAAAAAATGGAGAAAGCAATACTCCCACTATGTAGTGACGAATAATCGTCGGGATTGCTTCCAGCATCCACGGGCCAACATGTTCAGCGCTTGGAATTTTATTTCCCTCAAGACCTGATTCAGGTTCGACAATTAATCGGGGTAAACCACTACCTGAATTTGCCCCCCCCCCTGTCAAGAGTTACCCAATCAGGTCGAAAATACCCTTCTTCCAAAACATGAATACGTTCCAGCTTGTCCTTAAGAACGGCAATTGCCTCCCGGTGCGCGGGACGTTGATCGCCAAAAAGTACTAAGTCAGTAGTTCCTCTTCTCATTGCTTCTTCGATAATCCAGTTCGACCAATCCTCCGCCTTGCCCCGATAGCAAATTCCATTTGGAAAATCGACGATATCCCCTCCCCAAATGTTGATCTTGGTAACAACATGCCCCTCCGCCTGTAGACGCTCGGCGAGCAAGCGAAAACAGGGACCAATCGGCCCTTGCAAGAATAAAAAAATTCGCTTCATAGACTGTGCATTAGTTCCGAGTGGAGCATCAGAAAACCTTAAGTATTTGGACTTGCGAAGTATTGGCATCAACGGTTAAAAATATCTCAGTAAAATTCCCAAGGACAATGTTCACCCTGAGAATATCTCACCTTCTGCCATACAGCGTGCAATATCATTATAAGGCACGAGGATTTTCTCCGGCACTACGAACCAACGCGTTTCACCCAGGTCAAGAGACATGA
>CAUYUB010000106.1:0-5189 GCA_963575685.1 Gammaproteobacteria bacterium
CGACGAAATCAAACGGCTTGCAATCCACTCTATCAGTGTTGGACCGATGTCGGGGCCGATGAAACCGGAAAGGTGCATCTTGCTTGCATGGGCGCTTGACGCTGTAGACAAAGCATTCGGAACCAATCCCACCCGCCCCGCCACGAAGGAGGGGGGATGACAACTAATCAGGCGTTCCGTAGGTTCTGTGCGTATCATGGGTATCTGGTAATCCAGTACATGTGTGTAGCAGGATTCGCGTGGTATTGGGTTCTCGGCATGCGCTTTCCGCTGTGGAAGGTACTTGTCATAGGTGCAATCCAATCGGTGAGCGTACTTATTGCTGCCGCTATATTTCCTCGTGGCTACAAGAGCAAGGAGTCCCGCGATGCCTAACCTATACGACGAGATCAAGGAAATAGCCGAGGAATGGATGCACCAAGGAGATGGAGATGACATGGCTGACACGGTAGACCTACTGCTTTATCGCCATGGAGAATACCTACTGAAAATCCTCTCCCGTCACGAGAAGCCGGAGCCGAGCGGGGATATTATGAAAGTGGCAAAGCGGCTGTACGACTGTTTGCGAAACCTAACGGACGGGACGGGCGACGGATATCAACCACGGATCGACGATGGTAGACGGGCTGTGATAGACAACGCATGGCTTGATCACTTGCCGAGCGCCCCGAAGAAGGTGGAGTCGAGCGACAAGTACTTCCTCGATCAGACAGACCTTGGTTTGCAAACACAAAATGCCCGGCCCGTGAAAGCATCGCAGAAGGTGGAGCGGTGGAGGTGCTCCGATTGCTACTGGATAGAAATGAGCAGGGAAGAAGGCAACGCGCATCATGCTATAACGGGCCATTCCGTAGAACGGGTGGAGGAGTGATGAAGCGATTCAAAGCACATTTGTTTCCATGGGTACCGGAAGATATAGAGGGATTGGAAAATGTGATTCTCTCCTCCGACTTCAACGCTCTACGCGATGGGGCGGTGGAGAAGGTAGCGCATCACCTAATGTCTGAGGGAAGAAACAAGTCATGGGGCGATGCGAGTGAGTTGGAGCAAGAGGCATGTACCGAGGCCGCCAAGAGCATCGTTTCCGCGATATTCGGGGAGGAATGATGAGCGGTGACATCAAGTTCCTTCGCTTCTGTGCCTTCACTCTTTCACATTGTTTCAAGGGTGAAACATGCCCGAAGTGGAGAGCAGAGGTGAGCGGTTCTGAGTATTGCGGAGACAAGGACATGATGATTGAAAAGTACAAATGCACGAGATTCCAAAGGAAGAAGGTGCCGAATGCCTGACATCACTCTCCCGAAGAGGATCAAGGCTCGAAGACTTTCAAAACTCCGGCGTGACTGTCGAAGGCCCGTCTATCCTCTTTTAGGGGCCGAACATCTTTGCATCCCGGGCTTAGAAGAGATTCCACGGGGAGCGGTACTTGTTATGGTGAAACGATACGGGCAGAAAGATGTAATCACCATTGAACCGACCGGCTTTCGAATCGAGACAGACTGCCTTGTCGGATACTACTTATAAACAGGAGGAATGATGCCTGACATAAGCATGTGCCGAGGGCGTGGATGCCCGACCCGTCAACTGTGTTACCGATACCGTGCGGTTCCGTGGAAACTTGGGCAGGCGTGGATGGACTTCGACGATCAGCCAGGGAAAACGTATTGCGGTGGCTACTGGCCACTAAAGGGCAGGACTGACATACGGGAGATCCCGGCGCGTCCGTTGGACTCGACGCCGTGACTTATAGATTTCGATGGCGGAAATCATGCTGGAAAATCATGACCAGTTCACTGACGCGAGAAGAGACGATTTCGTGTCTGAGCAAACGGGCGGCAGCGGTACGAAGGCCGGCAACGATCTTTTGGTGAGTGCTTCCGATGCCTCGTAGGCACCACACTTCGGGGAGCGGGACGCCATCTCCCGCAAACCGATTAAGGAGGAAACATGATAACCGAACCTGACACCCTTCGATACGCTTTTATGGTTGCGGGAGCCGGGGCCATGTTTGTAGCCGCTTGGTGGCTTGCCTGCTTTCTTGTCCGGCAGACCATCGACGGGATATGTTTAGGTCTGTGCTTAATACGGGCTTACAAGTACATGGACGATATGTCAGAAGCGGGGGAACGATGAGAGGCCCTTCTCACTTGGTCACCAGGGACATGACTCCGGCACAGCGGATTGCCTGGTTTCGGGGGACACGGGAAAAGCCAAGGCGGCCCGTAAGGATAGAGTGTGTTCCTCCGATGCCTGCGCACGAACTACGCCGGGAACGGTTGGAACTATTCAGAAAGGTCATGAGGAGGTGGAAGTTTGACAACGTGTAAAACCTGCGGGAACGTGTGGCGTGCAAGGGTAGCCGACAAGATTGTGGTCAACACAAAGGACGCCTACTATGTGATTGTAAGGTGCCCCAAGTGCGGGGGCCAGGAAAAGGTTGGGAAGGGCAAACCAAATGTTTAGGCAATCCGACGAGAAGCGCGGTCCGTACGCTTCTCTTACCGAACACATGACCGTCTGTCAACGCCATGATTGGTTCCGACAGCAGGGAAGAGACAGTTGGCTTGAAAAGGCCGGCAAGGGTGGGGACGTGGAAGTACCAAGCCGGTTTATCTGTGCGGGGGCTGACGGTCCAAACAAAAAACTACGGTCTCACATCGTCAAGGGCAAGGTGTACGGGAACAGCGAAGAGTGGTATAAAACCGGCGCCTGTCAAATAAACGAATGGACGATTGACACTTGACAGACAACAGAATATGAGGTAGGATATTGACACGATGCGTTGCACCATCGAGCTAACAAAGAATATATGCCCTGTTGAAGAGCCTGCCACTTCGTGGTGGGGTGCAACCTCTGAAACGGGGCTTTGGCCACGGACACGAAGAAACCCATTTATCGCGAGCGAGCCATTGAGCCTGAGAAACTCACAGAATGCAAGCGAAGCGGGGGACCACCACCCCGCTTTTTTATTGGGAAACACTTGTCACGCCGCCTACCGTTTCGGCACAATACTCCTGTGGCATTAAGCCATTCAGGAGGAAATATGAAACGACTGTTCTTGTTTTTCATTCTCGCGGCGCTGGTGATTCCGGCGTTCGGCCTTGACTTGACCATCCTGTCAAGCGGACAGACTATCTTTCTGGAACCCAAAGACGGTTATAAAGCCGTAGACGATTACATTATCGCCAAGTTCCAGAAGGAACATCCGGGCGTAAATGTGAAGCAGATTCTTGTCGACCTTTCCAGCGGCTCCACTCTGACTATCGACGCCATGATAGCAAGCGGACAGGCACCCGATGTCTACAGCGACACCGGCGTCAGGTCGGGTAAGTACGCCATCGATGCGTACGCCCTTGACCTCAAGCCCTATCTTACAGCCAAAGACATTGCTGACTTCGTTCCTTCACTGCTTGCCTACGGAACAAAGGGTAGTAAGATTCTTGCCCTGCCCGTGGCGACGTGGATACAGGCATTCGCGGTCAACACGGACCTCATGGATTCCGTGGGCTACAAGCTGCCGGGGACTTTGTGGACTACTGCCGACTTCCTTACCATGGCCGAAAAGGTGAAGACTACCGGGAAGTACGCAACTATCCTGTTCGCCAAGAATCAGAGTTCGGATGCGTGGTGGATGTCGTGGTTTGGGGCGTTCGGGGCGGTACAGTTTGCAAACGGGGACTACACGCGAACGCGGCTCAATTCCCCGCAGGGCGTCGCGGCGCTCAACTTCATGAAACTGCTTGTTGACAAGGGATATGCTCCTGCCGCGCCGGGCGAACTGGACGACGACATGGCCCTTGAACAGTGGGCGTCCGGGAAGATTGTCGGACTCATGATGCAGTCGGGCCATGCTCCGCCGTCCATCAAGAGCGCTGTGGACCAGAAGATTCTGGACAAGCCCTTTGCGTACAAGTTCGTTGAAATGCCCCATAGCCCGGCCGTCTCCCATGGCCTTGCTACGGCGGGACCTTCGCTTATCGTGGTACACAAGTCAAATGATGCCACACGGAACAAACTGGCCTTTGAGCTGGCCCGCGCTTTCTCGGCGGGAGAATACATGGTGGAAGGTGCGAAGAGGCCGGGCGTATTCCCCGCCCTTCTTTCTATCCCGAACACTGCCGACGACTTCGGTGGGAAGCAGATTCAGGCCATCATGAAGGTATCAGGTGTCATGGACCTTGGATCGGCAATTCCGCAGTTCTCGGAGATCAGGGCTCAGATGTTCCCTCTCCTACAGGAGTTCTATGCCGGTAGGTTGACGGCGGAACAAGTGCTTGCAACTTACGAGGCCAAGGTGAATAAGATCCTGGCGGCTAAGTGAAAAAATGGCCGGCCCTCTCATTGCTAATACCGGCGGGAGTGCTCTTCCTCCTCTCGTTCGGTGCTCCCATGGTGATGACGGGCCGGCTTTCTTTGTTCGATAGCAACTACATAACGGAACGGTTTGTAGGTGTAGGCAATTTCTTAGAGACATTCACCGACACTGGATTTATGCGCTCAATAGGCAACACCTTTGCGTACCTACTTCTGATCTGTATGCCAACGGTGGTGGTATCGTACCTACTTGCGGCCGCGATTGAGAAGGTTGGCAAGGGGATGCAATCCTTCGTTCGCTTTTCCACCTACATTCCGACCATATCGGCGGGCATCATAATTTCTATAGTCTGGAAGTGGGTCTTTTCAAGCGGTGGTCTTGCCGATTGGGTCATGGGCAGAAACATGGGTTGGCTATCGGGGCCGTGGATGGCGAGATTTGCCATATCAGTGGCCGTGGTTACTACTGCGATAGGCCAGTACACACTCATGTTCTCGGCCGGCATGAAGTCACTTTCCAGCGAGATAAGGGATGCGGCGCGGATAGACGGTGCCACGGACGGACAGTATGGCAGGCGCATCGTATTACCCGCGATGCTACCGATGATATTCCTTGTGCTTTTGCTGTCCGTCCTTGGAACCATGCAAATGTGGGAGACAGTCTATTGGTTGACGGGCGGAGGACCGGGGGGGTACACGGCAACACCTATCTATGACGTGTACATAACCGCCTTCAACTATTCCCACCACGGGCTTGCTGCTGCCAAGAGTCTGATACTCATCGGGTTCATAGGGACTTTCGTGCTTCTCAAACGGAGATTGGAATCATGGGCCGTGTCCTGAAATCGTCGGGACTTGTCCTGTTTTGCCTTCTC
>CAUYUB010000107.1:0-5064 GCA_963575685.1 Gammaproteobacteria bacterium
TACGCCGCTACGCGGCGGTTGGCTCCTGGTAGTTTTTTAACCGGGACTTGCCTAATGGATCTGTACGACACAACACCTTGATTTATGATTTATGCAGATATCCAAAAGGTTGTGCGAAGTTGGTGAAATCGGCGGGTATCCCTATAAACGCCTTCTGAATTTCATTACGGTTGCAAGGGTGGGCGCCTGTACCTCGGCGCGTTGCTCAGGCACACCAGCATCCCCCGTAGCGTTTTAACGTAGGCGCGGGTGTCGAAGGTGATGGCAGTCATGGGAGAACCTCCTGTTTAGTCCTTGAGCGTGGCGTGGGAGTGGTACGGTGTCAAGGGGTACGCCACCGCAGTATCACCCCTCCCCCAACGATACGTACCGATGCGCCGATCCTCATGGTATTCTGATTCTGCCTTTGTCGCTCACCTTGTTTTCAGATTGATAAGAACGATGCAACGCACTATTTTCTTTGTTTCGGATCGTACCGGTATTACCGTGGAGACCCTGGGGCACAGTTTGCTGACCCAGTTTGAGAATGTCCAATTCAAAACGGTAAACCTACCATTTGTCGATACCCCAGGAAAGGCGAAGCAGGCCGTCGAACAAATTAACGGAATATCGCGTCGCTCCGTAGATCGCCCGATTGTTTTCAGTACCCTAGTCGATCAATCATTGCGGGATATTGTGGCAAGCGCCGAGGCCGCTTTCTTTGATTTTTTCGGGGCATTCATCGGATCATTGGAGCAAGAGCTTAGGACAACGTCTTCTTATGCTATCGGTCGGAGCCATGGATTGGTGGATAATACTACTTACGGTGTACGAATGGAGGCGGTAAGTTTTGCAATGGCCAACGATGACGGAACGATTACTAGGAGTTATCCCGAGGCTGATATTATCATCCTCGGCGTGTCGCGTTCTGGAAAGACGCCGACCTGTTTGTATCTGGCGCTGCAATTCGGAATTCGCGCCGCCAATTATCCATTGACCGAAGAAGATCTGGAGGGAGTGCGCCTCCCGGCGGCGGTGAGACCCTACCGGCATAAGCTCTACGGCCTGACTATCGACCCGGAGCGGCTTCAGAAGATTCGCCACCAACGACGCCCCGACAGTCCCTATTCCTCGCTACGCCAATGCCAATATGAGACTCGCCAAGCCGAGGCGATCTTTCGTGCCGAGCGTATCGCTTACCTTCCAACGACGACCCTATCGGTAGAGGAAATCGCCACGACCATTTTGGCTAATACCGGAATCGAGCGTCGCTTATTCTGAGGCCGGTAGATCGAAGAGCAGGAATTCGCTTTCCTCACTTGCAACAATGGTCAACCGTGTTTCCTCGCGCACTTTGGCGCCATCTCCAGCGCCAAGCTGTGTGCCGTTGAGCGTCAATCCGCCGCGCACCAGGTGCAGATAGGCAAGACGATCGCGAGAGCGCTCAGATTCAATCCTCTCTCCCGAGGCAAGCAACGTGGTATAGACCCAGGCATCCTGATGGATGGTGACGCTCCCCTGATCACCGTCAGGAGAGGCGATTAGCCGCAGACAACCGTGTCTTTCCTCCGTGCGAAAGGTTTTTTGTTCATACTCCGGGACGATTCCCGTTACCTTGGGCAGAATCCAAATTTGCAGAAAGTGTACGGCCTCGTTGGCCGATGGGTTAAACTCGCTATGCATTACCCCCTGACCAGCGCTCATGCGTTGTAGGTCGCCCGGACGGATGATGGTACCGTTGCCGATGCTGTCCCGATGCTGGAGCGCGCCGGAGAGTACATAGCTGATAATCTCCATATCGCGGTGACTGTGCATCCCGAAACCTTTGCCAGGCATTACCCGATCCTCATTGATTACGCGCAGCGCACCCCACCCCATTTCAGCGGGATCATAGTAATCCGCAAAGGAAAAACTGTGGTACGAATCCAGCCAGCCGTGGTTGGCATGGCCGCGGTTAGCCGCAGGGCGAAGCCGAATCATGATGGTTTCCTTGAGTCAGATCGTAGATTAATTTGGAACAGAGATGTCTGTATATGTTCGACGTAGTCCTTTTCGAGCCCGAGATTCCTCCCAATACCGGCAACATCATTCGCTTGTGCGCTAATAGCGGCACACGACTGCATCTAATTCGTCCGTTGGGATTTGAGCTTTCCGATAGCAAGCTCCGACGGGCGGGGTTAGATTACCACGAGTGGGTATCCATTGTGGTCCACGATGATCTTGCCGGCTATCTGGAAACAGCTCGTCCACCCCGAGTTTGGGCCTTGTCTACCCGAGGAAAACGATCTTACACCGAAGCCGATGTGGCAAAAGGCGATGCGTTGCTCTTTGGTCCTGAAACCCGTGGCCTACCGGCAGCGGTGATTGATGCGATTGCACCTAGCCAACAGTTGCGTATTCCTATGATCCCGGGCAACCGTAGCTTAAATCTGTCCAATGCGGTAGCAATCGTGGTTTATGACGCCTGGCGTCGGCACCACTTTGTGGGTGGTGATGAATTCCCGATAATTTAAGTATGGATCGGGTTTGGATCGGATAATCTGAAATAAGAGCGCTTGCCGCTATCATTAAATTAACATAGCATTGCGCGTCGCGAACGTATCGTTCGTACTTGCTCAAAACTCACTATAAACATACTGGCGAAGCATCCATCCATGACATCGTTCAAAACCAGAGTTATCCCGATCATCAGCGGGATTGTACTGGCAATATTGTTGACTTTTTTAATCGCTTCCGAAGCCCTTGCCGGTAGCCGGTTGATTATCGAAGTGCTCTTGCAGGTCACCCTGCGCGGTGGCTGGGTGTCATGGTTCAGCGTTCCATCAGCAGGACCATTGACAACCTCCGGGGTGCCCTGCTCCATGTCGCCAACGACAAGGATCTTTCCACTCGTATCGCGGAACACAGCGGAGATGAGACCGCCCACGCCTTCAATAGGCTGATGGAGAGTGTCCAGAGCATTATCGAACACGTCCATACCTCAGTCGCCAAATTGGTCGGCGAGGTCTCCCAGCTGTCAACGGTGGCGGAGCAGACCAACTCCGGGGTACAACGCCAACGGACCGAGATCGGTCAGGTTGCCACCGCCATCAATGAGGTGTCAGCGACCGTCCACGAGGTGGCGCGCAACACCGCCACCGCCGCCGATACGGCAAATCGTGCCAAGACCGAAGCGGCCAGTGGGCGGCAAGTCGTAGCCAAAGCCATCGATACCATCGGCCAACTGGCCGGAGCGGTAGAACAGGTCGCCGGCGTCATCCAACGCCTGGAAGCTGATAGTGACAATATCGGTACTATCCTTGATGTCATCCGAGGCATCGCAGAACAGACTAATTTGTTGGCCTTGAATGCCGCCATTGAAGCGGCGCGCGCCGGCGAGCAAGGTAGCGGTTTTGCAGTGGTGGCGGATGAGGTGCGCACTCTGGCGAGTCGGACCCAGCAGTCCACCGCGGAAATCCAGGCGATGATCCAACGTCTCCAGACCGGTGCCCAAGAAGCGGTCCGCGCCATGAAGGAAGGTCGTCGTCAGGCCGAAGCCAGCGTCCAGCAGGCGGCAAGCGCGGGGGAGTCCTTGGAAGCCATTACCCAGGCCGTGATTGCCATCACTGATATGAACACGCAGATTGCCACTGCGGCGGAAGAACAGAGCGCCGTGGCGGAGGAGATGAACCGGAATATCGTCAACATCGGCAGTGTGGCCGAAGAGACCGCCGCGGGTGCCCACCAGACCGCCCGTTCTAGTGTTTCCATTGTCCAGGATGTCGATGACCTGCGACACTTGGTTCAAGGTTTCAAAGGGGGGAGCCGGAAAGGATTGGACCTGTCCGCGGCGAAAATCTCTCATCTCTCCTGGAGGACCAGAATTCGTTCCTTCCTCGACGGCAATGCCGACCTGACCGAAGACCAGGCAACCTCCCACCGCTATTGCGAGTTTGGCAAGTGGTATTATTCTGAAGGGCAGCGTAAATATTCCTACATCCCCGAAATGACCCAATTGGAAGGTCCGCACGAAGAACTGCATCGAGTCATCAAGGAAACCATCCGTCAGAAAAAGAGCGGCAACCGTTCGGAGGCCGAACGCCTCTATAACAAGGTTGGCTCCCTCTCTAATCAGATCGTCGCCTTACTGGATACGGTGGAGCGAAAGGCAAAATAATTAGTGATACTGGAGAGTCTTCATTTTTGCGAAAATGGTGACTCTCCAGAGTTCTGGTCGAACCCAGGGGCAAGATGCCAGTGGTCGGCACGCCCTTGCTACGGCAAACTACCTGCCGATCCCGCAGCCGCGGTCCCCCGACCAGAACCCATACCCCGCCATGTCCAACCCACTCCCTCCCGAAGCCCTCTATCGGCGTTGTCCGCTGGAGTCTCTGTCCTTTCAGACTACCGCTGAACTGCCCGACCTTGATGAGATCGTGGGCCAGCGCCGCGCCCTGGAGGCAGTGCGGTTCGGGGTAGGGATGCGCCACGAAGGCTACAACCTCTATGTCCTCGGACCGCCAGGCTACGGCAAACACGCCCTGGTACGGACCTTCCTGACACCACGAGCGGCCGCTGCGGCCTCACCACCCGACTGGTGCTACGTCCACAATTTCAAAACTCCCCACAAACCCTGTGCCCTGCGTCTACCGGCCGGCAAAGGGATGGACCTGCGTCGGGACATGGAGCGGTTGGTCGAGGAGCTACGAAATGCCCTCCCCGTCGCCTTCGAGAGCGACGAGTATCGTAGTCGGATCCAGGAGATTGAAGATACCTTCAAGGAACGGCAGGAACAGGCCCTCAAGGAGGTCCAAGAACAGGCAGAGCGTGAAGATATCGCCCTCATTCATACCCATGGTGGTTTTGCCTTCGCTCCAACCCGACGCGGCGAAGTCATCTCACCCGAGGTTTTCGCCAAATTCCCCGAGCAAGAGCAGAAACGGGTTGCCGCTGCAATTGAAGAGCTCCAAGACCACCTCAAAAAGGTGCTCCACGAGATCCCACGCTGGGTACGGGAGACCAGGGGGCGTATCAAGGAGATCAACCGCGAGCTCACTCTTTACGTGGTTGGTCATCTCATTGAGGAGATTAAAAAAGCCTATTCCG
>CAUYUB010000108.1:0-5043 GCA_963575685.1 Gammaproteobacteria bacterium
CAGTGGTGGGGTCTGCTATGGAATGCAATGAATCCGATGAAAAGATACTGGAGCTAGTTCGGTCGCCGCTCCACCCTGCCAAGGTGGCCCTTCTTATCGCTTTGCTTCGCGATCCCGAATTCCCCGCCGGTAATCCGTAAGCATCTCCAAAGCCTCGTCATCCGTCATCTTGACGATGGAATCCCACAGCAGCTTTTTTTCAGGACTCAAGTCAGCCGGGGGCGCTAGTTCTCCACCCGATGGTTTGTTTTCTGATTCCCCACCCACAACTCCATAAAGATCATTCGGAGTAATCCCGAGTGCTTTGCATATCTTGGGCATCACCTTCGCGCCGATCCCACGCACGCCGTTCTCCATCTGGGAGACGTGGCCTGCGTTTGAAGAGATCATCTCCGCAAGCTTCTCGCCAGTCCAACCCCGCTGATTCCGCAGCCGAGCTAGGTTTCTCCCCATCTCTTTTTTCTGATCTTCGTCTCTCATAAGCCCCTGATTTTAAGCATTTCCATTATGTTTGCCATACGCAAAAGCACAAATTAACGCGACATTTGCATGTAAAAAGTTATGCAATAGCAAAATAATGCTTGACGAACTTATGCAAAAGCACTAGAAGGGTATCACGCAAGCCACTGTATCCCACTGTAGTGAAGGGATACGCGGCACTACAGTGGGGAGGGCGCCATGGCAGAGCAAGGAGTTTTACTGAGTGAGAAGAAAGGGTTGTCCCAGGAGATGGTGTCGAATGAGATGGTTATGGCCAGATGCAAAAGCTTAACGAGCGCCATTGACTATTGCATCGAGGCCAGCCCCTACACCCGACAGCAAATCGCTTTCCAGATGGGCGTCGATTCGGGCCACCTCAACCGCATGCTGAACCCCAATGACAGTATGAACTTTCCGCCCGACCGCATTCTCGAACTCATGGCCTACTGCGGGAACTTGATCCCCCTCAAGTTCATTGCTCTTTCAGCAAGGCATGGGATTCACCGGCTGATGTCTGATGTTGAGGAAGAGAATGAGCGGTTGAAGGAGCAGCTGAAGATCAGGGACCACCGCGAAAGCGCCATCATGGACTTTCTGGAGAAGGCAAAAGTTAACCTAAATTTTGGAGGCTAAAGATGGGCAAGGAACTGAAGAGGGAGCCGTTTCTTTCGGTATCGCTACCGGAAGATAAAAAACAGGAGCTGAAGAAGCTGGCCGCGAAAAAAGGGCTTAAGCCGGGGCCGTTTGTCAGGCAGATGATTTACGAGGCAATCGAGCAGGCGGCATAAATGACACTAGACCAGTCCGACATTGACGCCATAGCCGACCGTCTTTTTATTCGGCTGCAGCACGCGGGGCTGGCCCCTGGCGTCCCGCTGGCTAAGCCATCCTCGATCCGACAGGACGCGCTAAGGATGGCGGCAGAAAAAGAACTCAGCCTGGCGGCCAAGCGCGCAAAGCGGGAAGGAAAAGGAGCGACCAAATGAACCGAACCGGCAAGATTCACGCGGCAAAAGTCGAAACGTCTACCCGGCTACAGCGGTTCCTGCATGTCCTGCAGAATGCGCAGCTGCCCTTGTCCACCAGGACGCTGCAGCTGTCGGCTGACGTGTGCAACCCGAATACCTGCGCCGCCGAGCTGCGTGAGCAGGGGTTCCTCATCAACGTAGAGCAGAAGGACCGCATCTTCTTTTACCAGCTCATCGGGGAGCAAGTCCGGGAGGTCGCATGAACCGGTCGGTCAACGAACTGAGGCAGTACCGGGAGCAGGAAGAGGGCAGGGCGCGCGCCGAACTCGTAGTCAGCATTGTCCGGCTGGCGTTTCTCCTCGCGGTGGTTCTGTACTTCGCCTACTTCGTCACCCGCCCGCTGCCGGCAGATCTTGAACACCGGGCCCTGTCGGAGCATCACTTGGCGAAACTGGTGGGGGTGCAGCCGTGACCCCGGTACTTGAGTTCCTCTTCCGCAAACTGACCGCAGCAAGGGAAGACAACAACCAGGCCGACGCGGAGATGTTCGAGCGCCGCATCAACGAGATCGTCTACGAGGGGAGGGTGTCATGAAATGCGTCATCTGCGGAGGTGACCAGTATATCCGGGAGCATGCGGTGGGCCTCATCGCCACGGTCAGCATCGTGGCCTGCGATACCTGCTTGACCACCAGCGCCCCGATACCGCAACCGAGCAAGGACGAGGTAATGCGGCAGAGAGAGAACCTGGAGCTCCATCTTAGGCGTCACGGAATGGAGATCCCGAGATGATGAGCGAAGAGTCGCGGGAGTTCACCCAGCTGAGGCGGGATCAGGAGGATGCGGAGAAATTCAAGGCTTCGAAGTTTCAGAACCGGCGGCGTTTCTGGGTGGATCCGCAGATGAAGGAGAGTAACCCTCGCGAGAGGGACTAAGAGGGAGGGATAAATGGCAACAGCAGCAGTAAGACCGAGCATGATGGGCCGCATCGCTTCGCTTATGGCGGCAATGTCGGCGGGGCTGGGCGGTGGCTTCAACAACCAGGTGACCGTGGTGCCGCAGCGCCAGGAGTACGTGATCCGGGATTACCCCAGGTCGTTCACCCGCGGACGGGGCGACGGGAAGACCAAGCGGACCGCCAACCGGCACCACTGCAGGAGAAAGGCGAAGGTGGCCCGCCGCCGGGTATAAGAAAAGCCCCTGCTGCGAACAGGGGCCCCACTACAAGGAAACTGGAGGAATCATGACACAGGAAACACAGGAAATCAAGTCCCTTGGGGGCGATAGCTCGGAGGACCGCGAACTCTTAGCCATAGAGACGGCACTGGCCGACCCTGCTGCCAACAAGACTGAGGCCGCGCTGGAGTTGCTCCGCCAAAAGTTCATTGGCATCATCATCGACTGCTCGACTCCTGCCGGCGACAAAGACGCGCGGGAGAGCCGGCGAATGCTGGTCTCCCTGCGTACCACCGGGGATAAAAAACGCCTGGACCTTAATCGCCCCGAACAGGCGAAGATTGACCTGCGTAATGCGGAGTGGAAACGCATCGCCGCAGTACTTCAGGAGTGCGAGTCTCCGCTGGATCGCTCTATCAAGGCCGAAGAAGCACGAAAGGCTGAGATCAAGGCCGAGAAGGAGCGGCAGGCCCAGGAGCGCGCCGCCAGATTCCAGGAACGTCTGGATAAGCTCCGCAACTACCCCCTCATCACCACCGGCTACGTCTCCGCTCAGCTGGAAGAATCCATCGAGATGCTTGAGCGCCAGGTGATCGGAGCCGACTGGGAGGAGTTCGAGGCCCAAGCAGAGCAGCTGCGGTGCGAGGTGATCGGGAAGATTCGCGAGCAGCTGGCCGCCGCCCTGGCCAAGGAGCAGGAAGCGGCGCAGCGCGAAGCCGACCGACTCGCAGAAGAAGAGCGCCATGCCGCCGAGCGGAAGCGCCTCGCCGAGCAGCAGGCCGAGTTGGACAAGCAGCGTGAACAGATGGAGGCCGCCAACCGCAAGCAGGCCATGCTCACCGAGATTGCCAACCTCCCCGCGAACTCCATGCACCTTTCCTCCCAGGGGCTGCAGGGGGTGATCGACCACACGAACGCTCACTACCAGGACCCGGACGCCGAGATAGTAGCCGCCCTGGCCCGTACCTTCGAGACCCTCACCAACATGCGGAACGCCAAAGCCGAACAGGAGGCCGAAGCCGAGCGCCTCCGTCTCCACCAGGAAGAACTGGACGCCCAGGAAAAGACCCGTAAGGCGAAGGAGCAGGCCGAACAGGCCGAGCGTGACCGGATGGCAAAGGAGAAGGCCGAGCAGGAAGCGGAGGAACTGCGCAAGGCTGAACTGGAGAGGGCCCGGGAAGCGCACGAGGCACAGATGAACGCCGCGACTGCCGACCACCTCACCACCCTGCGCTCCATCCTGGCTGCCACCGAAGATTCCACCCTGAGCGCGCCGGCAGCGCTGCAGCTTATTTCCGAACTAGCCAAGCGCGGGATTGCCAACCTGGACGAGGCGAGGGCCGCAGCGTGAACTCATCCCTCCACGACACGATGCTCGACATCTTCGGCCCGATCAAGGCCCCTACTCAGGAGGTGGCACGTGAAAAGACAACTCCGCCGGAAAAGAAAGCGCCGTCCCTTAAAGCGGTGGCGCCGGGCCCTGCGGCTGGTACTCCTGACCGCGCTGCTGAGCCGGTAGCGCCGGAGATTTCGGCCGCCGTCCTGGAGGAGATTTACGGCGGGGCTGTCCCGGCGGCGGTCACCCAGCAGTGCATCATCGAACAGGCCGAGGCATACATCAGGGCGCGGATCGAGCGCGACGGCTTCTGCGTGCTCCGTGGCTGGCCGGCCTGGCTGTATCACTCCCTGCCGTTCATCGGGTCCACTCTGCTGAAGGGGTACGCGGAACTTCCGGCTACCGCCCGCACTCCGTGGGTCCCCTCCGATGACGGCGCGGTCGGAACGGCGATCCACGCCTACACCCTCCAGGGGAAGGAGGCTCTTTACGAGGAATGCTACATCCTCCCCCCTGACTGCGAAGGTAAGGGCAAGGCGGCGCTCGCAAGCCGCGAGTGGTATGCCAGCCAGCACCCGACAAAGGCCATGGTTCCCCACGTCTATGGGACGGAGAAAGTCCCCATCATGGATATCCTGCGCGGAGTAGACAACGAGTACCGGAACCATCCGAAGATCGGCACCATTCTGGCCAACTGCGAAACGGAACTCTCGCTCATCTGGATTGACGAGGAGACCGGCTTGACCTGTAAAGCCCGACTGGACGTCTGGGCCGCCCCGATCATCTGGGACGTCAAGAAAACACGGAGCGTCGACGGGTTCAAGTGGCAAATCAAGGATCTCTATTATGGGGTGCAGGCAGGGCACTACACCGCAGGGGCACAGGCATGCAGACTGGGCCCGGTGGCATTCGGATTCTTCCCCTGCGAAGCGGTCCCCCCTTTCCGGGTGGGCTGCGGGTACCGGGACCCGGAGCGGCTGAAAGAGGACGTCTTCGAAGCGAAGCGGCTGCTCAAGTTGCTCAAGGAATCCCAACTTACCAACTTCTGGCCGGCCTACCGAGCGCCGGAGCACATTCACTCTTG
>CAUYUB010000109.1:0-5015 GCA_963575685.1 Gammaproteobacteria bacterium
CCTTTCTGTTTAACGAGGCCCTTGCCAGTATTGCCGTCCCACCTGCAGTTGATGAAGGTATTTTGATCGCAGTACAAAATTCCATGATAGGTAAGAATTCCCCCTGTCCCGTTGGCGCGGGACAAGATATCTTCAAAGTGGCTGTAGTTGACCGCATCGAGATAGAGCCCAACCGTGTTCCCGGAAAGCGTCAGTCTCTTGCCAAATATCATTCCCCCGGTAGAGGCGTACAACGCTCGGTTCGCCCCGGTAAGCCACATATCTTCAATGCCGGTTGAACCACCATCCGCTGCAGAGGTCAATACAATCCCATCCTGAGAACTACTCGTAAACTGCAGGTGGGACGGCAATACTGGCAAGGGCCTCGTTAAACAGAAAGGAACTGGTAACTCATTTATTTCAAATACTTTCGTTGGGAATAGAGATATCGGGCTATTGCTTGAAGACCCCTCAACAAGTATTACGGATGCTGCTTTTATGTCTTACGGTGGGCACACACAAAGTGCCCCGGACGTTTTCATAGCGCCTTATTTTGAGGATGTTTTCGGGGGGACCAATACCTATGAACTTTTAAAAATAGCTAATGTGTGGAACACCGAGTTTATTGGGGCAGTTTTCTGGAACTACTATGCCAAAACAAACGGGGTCATAAACCTATCACGAGCCGGTAGGACCAAGATCACCGGATCTGCGATAGATACGGCTACCCCAATGCTTAGTAATTTTGTCAATATAGGAAGAGCATCGTGGGAGTGTGACGTAGATTTAGTGGGCATCAATCAGGCTTCCGTTATAGATTTCGGGGTTAACTCGAAAATAGGTAGCCGCTGGAATGTGACATCGGTAGCCTACGACGCAGAGGCCCCTACTCTGCAAAACATCTACTTCGATACGCCGGGCGCAGGCGGTGCAGATGTGGCCGCCATTTGGTATGAAAATGGAGCCGCGGATCTCAGCCAGGATCCTGTCGACTTGATTTACTCTAATACGTCGAACTCGCTAAAATGCACCAAAGGAACTCCCGCGGCTTATTCGTCCATCGGACAAACAACCCGGAACCTGACAGCGGGCAAGACATATTGGGTAAATATCACCTATAAAAACGATTCAGCGTCAGCCGCTAAGGTAAGCCCGATCACACTGAGTATGCAGAAGGTTGTAGGTGGGTATGTAGATTATAACTGGATTGACGGAACCTGGACGGCAAGCAATTCTGCGAGGTCTTTGCAACTACCGATAGTAACCACACCTTATACCGTTTCGATACCGTTCATCGCTCCGGCAAGCACTGGTATCCAGTTGACTATAAGCTTTGCTGGCTATAGTCCGGATAACGATGGGGCCACCTACCATGTATTTCGGGCATCAATTGACACCATGCCCAATAACGGAAATCTCGCTGCGGCTCTGCAGTCTCCGCTTGCCAACGTTGTCGCAAACAGTATCCCTTACGCTGATTCCAATGGTAGGATTGCTTCTTATACTGGCTTTAAATGGGATCCGACAAACAAAACCCTGTGCGTAGGAACTGGGGCAGATGCAAGCCCGACCGTAGCAGTAAAGGGGACATCAAACGCGAACACCCAAGCTACCCATACTGGTGCGGGTGCCGATCTTAAAACGATGCTTACCCGAACTGCTGGGGGTATAACATCATTTTCATCTTTGACTGATGCGGGAGGGTACAAAAAACAAAATATCCTGAAAATGGATCACTCGACCGGGACGGCCACTGTTATCGGAACCTATCTATCACCGTTCTGCCTTGGTACTTTTGCTCTTTGGGTCGAGGCTGCCACTGGGAAGCTCCGCATCAAGAGTGGCACTCCATCTTCTGACAATGACGGTACCGTTGTCGGTAGCCAAACATAACACGCTCGCCGTGAGGCGACATGGAGGAACTATGAAAAGTTTCATCGTTATGATGCTGGCGGTTTTATTTGCGTCCACGGTCCACGCCGCCGACTGCGAAAAAGCCCTTTTCGGCTGGACCGCGAGCGACGGCACCCATATCCAGGGCATCCTCGCCAACGAGGGGGTTTCTAAGAAGAACCCCCGCGGCTACCAGAACAACCCCCGCGACAGGGGTAACTTCCGAAACGGATTGAATTGCGGCGGCACCGCCTACGGCCTTGCTTGCGCCCAATTCCCCGGCATCAACATGAAGACGGTCACCAAGGCCCGCGCCGTCCAGATCTACCACGATGACCAGTGGGCGTTTCTGCACGGCGACGAGTTCAAGGGCCAGTACCTTGCCTACAAGGTTTTCGACCTTGAGATAAACATGGGCGCGGCGACGGCGGTCAAGCTTCTGCAGCGAACCGTCAACGACCTGAACGGGAGGTCGCCCGACTTCCCAGTAACCGGCCGGGTCACGTCGGAGCTGGTCCAATGGATCAACGACTATACCGCACCGCAGATCCTGGCCGATGGCACCGACTGCAACGAGCGTCGCTACCGATTCTTCGAGCACCTCAAGGCCGTCGCGCTGATCCGCTACGGCTCGTTGATCGCACGAAACAAAAACCTCTCCGAGTTCTGGGGCACCTGGTCGGATCGAGCGGAGTACGACCGATGACCGAACAAGCCAAAGTCCCGGAGGGTCCGAAATGGAAACTGATCGTGTTTGCCATACTCGCGCTCTGTGTGGGGGGATATCTGATTTGGTCCCATGTTCGTACACCTCCCCCGCAGCCCGGTGCCATTACCCATCCGGCCCCTGCCGTATCGGCCGCGAAAGTCGAAGGTCCAAAGATGGAAGTGCCCCTGCAGATCGTACCGCCGGCGGCCGTCCTGAAGAAGTTCTCAAGGCTTGGGCCCATCTCCCCCAGTAACCCGGTGGTGGACACGGCAAAGATTCCCCGAACCGATAACGGCGGGGCGACAGTCACCTTCATGAACACAACCACGGGCAAGGCGTCAACGGTATTCATCCCTGCGGCTGCGCCGTGGTTCGCCCTGGAGGGCAAAAACTACCTCGGCGGGAGTATCGGGTTCAGCTCGGAAGACAAGACGGTTTACCGGGGCTATTACAAGCGGGACATCGCACAGGTGAAAGGGGCTTTCCTCCAAGGAGAAGCACAGGGGATAGCCCGGCCGAATGCCGTGGACCGCCGCCGAGCAGTGGAGGGGATCGTCTGGGCAAACGTCGAATATCGGTGGTGAGGCGGATAGAAATCGGTATCCAAAAGTATCTAGATGTAAATTAGTAAGCATCAGTTATTAAAGAAGTAAAGTATGATATGCCAGTCCTCCAAGAACTGGGTGGGACGCTATTTGCTCAGTCAAGGTAAGTAGTTAGGACCTTAATTTTTGGATACGGTATCCGGGCGCTGCATCTTTTTCATTTCTTCAATCAGGTGGGTAGCTGCAAGATGGGTATAAATTGCAGTAGTTGAAAGGTCGCTGTGGCCCATCATGGATTGGAGCGCCTGGGGGGTGACCCCCGCCTCTGCCGCACCGGTACCGAACCCGTGTCTTAGCAGATGAGGATAAACTCGCAGATCGACGCCTGCGGCTTTTGCTGCAGATCTCAAGCTATCCCGCACATTCACATAAGGCCGTCCCGTCTGGGGGTTGATCCACAGCGGGCCGGTCTTCACCTCCTTAAGCTTCTTCTCCAGTTCATCAATCAGGTCCTTATCCTGGATTGGGACTATCCGCTGCTTGTTTCCCTTCCCCAAAACTACGATCAGTCCACGGTCCAGAAAGACACACTCTGCAGCCAGATTCAGCGCCTCAGAGCGCCGAAGGCCTGCGTAAAACTCCAACATCGCAAGTCCCTTAACCTCTGGCCTCACTTTGGCGATGATCGCCTTAAAAGCGGCACGTGTCGGCATTACAGGGAGTGGCGACCGGGTGAGCTTCCCAGGGAACAACTCACACTTCGTAGCAGACGCTACCAGGTGGTTCTTTGCGGCCCAGGTAAAAAACACGTTCAGATGGAACAGCTCGTTGTTGATGCTGGCAGGCTTAAGTCCGTCCGCTAACCTGGCTCGTTTGTATGCCTCGATGGTGAGGTTGGTGATAGCGGTAAGGGGCAATTTCCCCATGTGCTGACAGATCCTGTTCAAGTGCCGATGCGCGGCCTCGATAGTAAGCGCTGCGCGGTCCAGGTTGTACCATTCGAAAAAATCGGGGAGACAGCGCTCCATCTGGGCATTGACAGAGATTACAGGTTTGATGACGGACTTCCGGATCTCCATCTCATGGGCGACCGCCTCCGCTTTTGTCCCCTCAAAGACAAGCGTGACCTTGCCGCCTTTCTTCCCCTGGGGGTAGTAGATGATCTGCCAGAAACGCGGGGTAGCGAGCCCCCTATTTTTGGTGGGGTGTGGTGTGGTGCTCATGGACGGCGGTCCAGGTCTTCAAGGCCGAAGGTGGCAGCCTGCCGGAGCGATTCCCAGTAAAACCCCGGGTGGTCAAGGATGATCTGGCGGTAAAGCCCGCGTGCCGTCTCGCGGTCCCCGCGGGTTGCAAAGTATCTTGCTGAGGTCAGCTCCATGGCGGCGATCCTTGGGTAACTATGAGGCTGGTAGCTAAGACAAATCGAAACCAGGTAGTCGGGAACTTTTTCCCGATCGGCGCAGATTCCGACCACCTCAGCATTCTTCAGCCGAGCCTTTTCGACCATAGCCAGAACAGCCTCTGGCGCCTCTCCCCGCTTTGCCATCTCACTCTGCTCAACTTCCATGTCGCGAATCATCCCGGCTTTGCTCCGGAGTTCAGCGTGCGTCTCGGGGGAAATGGTGGCCACGCATCCAGCAAGGGTCACCATCATGAGAAATAGAGCTATGCGGGCCATAGAATCTCCTTTTGACGATGCGACTTATTATGTCGCAACCGGGCTTGTTCATTAAAGGACGGGCTGCTACAGTCCCTTTACGACCTACCTCAAATGTCCCCTGGAGCTGAAGCCCAGAGGGTACCGCGTCAATTACAACCCAGCTCTCATTTTGTAATGGTGCAGGCTACCTTACGATGATACTGTCTCCACTGCAACAAATTATGAATAG
>CAUYUB010000110.1:0-32772 GCA_963575685.1 Gammaproteobacteria bacterium
GGAAACGTTGTCGGCACGTAACGCACAATTGCAGGAAGGTTTGAAGCTACAGTTCGACCAGGCCAGCGGCAAAGCCCAAGAAGGTTTAGTAGTCCAAGCCAAGGAAGCCTTAGACAACTATTTTGACGCGATTAATGAAATGGCAAAATTCAAGCTTGCCGGCCAAACCGCTCTCGCCGAGGCCAGCTTGGCAGCCAATGTCTTCGTGTATGAAAGGGAATTGCGCGAGATTCTGACCACGTTGCGTATCGAAAAAAATCGTGAAAAGGATCGGGCGATTGACTCCTTGAATCGGAATCTGTCGAATACGGTGACCACCGTATCGGCGGTGACACTCTTGGCCATCATCATTTTGGCCGCACTCGGTGCACTCCTTTATCGCCGGATTACCGGTCCCATCAGCCGGATGCAGGCGATGATGAGCGAAATCGCATCTAATCAGAATTTCACCCATCGGCTGCCGGTCGAACGTCACGATGAAATCGGCCGTTCCATCATCGCCTTCAATACCATGATTGCCAAGATTGAGGAGAGTTCGGTACTACTCAAACAAAAAACGACCGACCTCCAAACGATGCTGCAAAATATGCCGCAGGGTATCTTGACTATTACAGAAGACCATAAGATTCACCCCGAATACTCCGCCTACCTTGAAACCCTTTTCGAAACCCAGGATATCGCCGGCCGCGACCTGATGGATCTGGTTTTCTCCAATACCAATCTGGGTAGCGACATCCTTGCCCAAACCGAGGCCGTGGTCGGTGCCTGTCTCGGTGAGGATGTGATGAATTTTAGATTCAACGAACATCTCATGATCAGCGAGATCGAAAAGACCATGCCTGACGGCTGTGTGAAGATACTCGAACTGAATTGGTCGCCGATTACCGACGACACCGATACGACCGTTCGTCTGCTCCTGTGCGTACGCGACGTCACCGAACTACGCATGTTGGCTGCCGAAGCTAATGAGAAAAAGCACGAGTTGGAGATTATTGGTGAAATCCTTGCGGTCAGCCATGAGAAATTCTATGAATTCATCGAGAACACCACCAAACTCCTTGAAGAAAACGACCATCTGATCCATGCCCACCCTCAGCAAAATGCCGACGCCATCGCCCATCTATTCCGCAACATGCATACCGTCAAGGGCAATGCTCGTACTTATGGGTTTAAACATCTGACCAATATCGTCCATGACGCTGAGCAGATTTATGACGAGTTGCGCAAACACTATCCCAATATCGTTTGGGACCAGACGATGCTTTTGGAAGAGTTGACCGGCGTGAGAGCCGAAGTTGAGCGGTATGCCAAGATCAATGAAGTCAGTCTGGGCCGCAAAGGACCCGGTCGGCGCGGAAACATCGAGCGCTATCTCCTGGTCGATAAGAGACAGATCCAGGAAGCGCTCCATCGTCTCGAAACAGTCAATACCTCCAATCTTTATGAATTGCTTGCCGTACACAATACCGTGCATAAAGTTCTGCGTCTCCTCGGTACTGAAAAGATCGACGAAACCTTGGCTGGCGTATTCGAGTCGTTGCCCGCGTTGGCCATGGAACTCGGCAAGGTCCCGCCGATTGTCGAGATCGTAGACAACGGTTATGTGGTACGTAATCAAATCAGCGGTATCGTTAAGAACGTCTTCATGCACCTGATTCGAAACTCCATGGATCACGGCTTGGAACTTCCGGAAGAACGTCTCGCGCATGGTAAACCCGCTGCCGGGACAATTCTTCTGGAGATGGAGCGGGTTAAGGGAATGGTCCAAATCAAAATTAGTGACGACGGCCGCGGCCTCGCCTTGGCGCACATCCGTCAGGCCGCAATCGAAAAGGAACTGATCGCCGCCAATGATCCACTGAGCGACGAAGAGATCGCAAACCAGATTTTTCGCGCTGGCTTTTCCACGGCGCAAAAGCTGACCGAGGTTTCCGGTCGTGGGGTCGGTATGGATGCGGTGCGAAACTTTATCAAACGCGAGAACGGGAAGGTTGAGATTCGCTTTATCGACCAGGCACGTGGTGCAGAATTCCGCCAATTTGAAACCGTCGTCTGCCTGCCGGCGAATTTCTTTGTACATATCGAGCACCAGGATGAACCCCCATCCGATTTCCCTGAGGATAGCAGAGAAGCTGTCGTGGCAGTCACAAGTGCAAAACTTCGTGCGGTTGCCTGAGGTCTGTGAGATGAGTACCGACAAATTTCTGATAAGCAATGAGAAGGAGGCGCTATGGCGCAAGTACTTGTGGTAGATGATTCCAGCACGGTTCGCAACGATGTTTGCGGATTCCTTACGTCCAACGGCCTAATGGTTACTCACGCAGTGGACGGCAAGGATGGACTGGAAAAACTCAAGGTCGATTCTGCGATCAAGCTGGTGTTGTGCGACATCAATATGCCCAACATGGATGGCTTGACGATGGCCGAAAAAATTCGTAGCGAACTCAAAAATACTACGGTGAACATCATCATGCTGACCACGGAGAACAATCCCGCCATGAAGGAACGCGGCAAAGCGGCTGGTATCAAAGGCTGGATTGTTAAACCGTTCAATGGTCCTGCTGTGATTTCGTCGATCAAAAAGCTCATTGCCTGAGCAAATCGTATCGGAGGTCTCATCGGTGGTTACTTTGCTGCTCGTCAGCGTGGGGATCATGATTGGTGCAATGCTTGCTTGGCTACAAACTGCCTCGCAACGTCGGGCCTATCAATTGAAATTCGAAGAGCAGACAAGGCTCCTCACTGAGTTGTCCGACCGCATTCCCGCCGCAGAAGCCGAAGCGCATCAGGCCGGTCTGCGTGCCGAGATTGAAGCATTACGTTACCAATTCGTGCAGCAGACGGATGCACACCGCAAAGCGTTGACCGATGCCGCCCATAAAGCCGCCCGAGATTGTGACGAAAGTTTGGCACGGCTCCACAAAGAACACACCGCGCATCTGACACAACTGCATACGGCATTAAAGTCGGAATACAAAACTATCAAGAGCGATATTGAATTACTGATGGGGTTGGTCAAGACCGTAGAACGTTGGCATGATGAGATGCAATCTATCCTTGCCAATAACCACGAATTAAAGGAACGCAACGAAGAATTCGCTCGTATCGTCAAAATGGTCATCATGCTGGCCCTCAATGCTTCCATTGAGGCTGCCCGCGTCGGCGAGGCTGGGCGTGGGTTTGCCGTGGTCGCGGACGGTGTCAGGGAATTGGCAGTTACCTCGACGAATCTGGCCAAGGAATATAAACAGCATCTCGACAAAAATGACCTCATCACGACTACAACTTTCCAAGATTTACAGGCCAGTTCCAACATGATTCGGACTGCGGTTTTTGGCTTGAGCGCAACGGCCGATCGGTTTCTATCCACGGCCGTCAACTTGATGGATCGTCATGATTAGTGCCAACGTTCTTTCCTCGCTGGAATGGTTGTTTGAGAAATCAATCCGCGGCAACAGTATCCAGGGACCGGAAGATACCTGTGTTGTGACCTTCCAATCCGGTGCGTCGTCACCAACGGAGACGGCAAGGCACCGTCTCGTTGTGCTTAACATCTCCTCCTACATTTTTCGCATTGTTACGTTATTTGATCTCGACACGGACGCAGCGACCGTCTCACATTTGGCAAAGATCATGCGGCGTGGCAATGAAATACTCGTGGACAAGTCCTTACTCGACGCTTTCGGGGAATTTGCAAACATAATTTGCGGCGAGGTGAATCGGGAATTGTCTATGAAATTTCGTCATATCGGAATGTCAACACCATTTTTTCTAGAGTACTCTTGCCTGCCCTATGTATCGATACTTAAACCTTTGCATGTGTGTTCAGCAGAGGTAAATATCAATGATTCGGTGCATTTCAGAGTCGTCATCTGTATCTGTGTCGATAATGAAGCCAACCTCGATTTCGATATCGATCGAACAGAGCAACCGACAGTTTCAACGGGAAGTTTAGAATTATTCTGATCAAGAGGATTCAGTACGATCCCAAAGGTGCAATCGTGTATCAATGGGAAACGTGGAGGATCTGATGGTGAGAAAAGAAATTGCATTGGCCCAACCATACGATAAAAATAACGATGCACCGCTTTTAGCGGCGTCAACACTCAATCCAACGGTCGGCGAGCGGCTATTGACGAGGGTCGCGCCGGTGAGTCCTACCGATACCAACCATAAAATATTTCTGCTTTTCGAACAAGAGGATGCTCTACACGCACTGGCGGTGGTCGAAAACGGTCGCCCAATCGGGCTAATCAATCGCCATGCGATGATCAATATATTCGCTAGGCCTTTTCGACATGAATTATTTGGACGTAGGCCCTGTACCCTCTTTATGGATGCCGAGCCGCTGGTGGTGGAACATACGATGACTCTTCGTGATCTTAGTCAGCAGATCGTGAATGGCTCATCACGCCATCTCGCCAACGGATTTATCATTACCATCGAAGGTTACTATGCGGGGCTGGGTACCGGCCAGGATCTCGTCCGCGCTATTACTGAAATCCAAATCAGCGCCGCACGCTATGCCAATCCATTAACCCAATTACCCGGCAATGTCCCCATCAACGAACGCATCGATGCCTTGTTGCACGAAGGTAGAACTTTCTGTGCCTGCTACTGCGACCTGGATCACTTTAAACCCTTTAATGACGTCTATGGTTTCAATCGAGGCGACCGAGTGATCCAATTCACCGCCGAAGTATTGGTAGAACTTTCTGATTCGGATCATGATTTTGTTGGCCATATCGGCGGAGATGATTTTATTATTCTGTTCATCAGTTCGGACTGGGAAGTCCGTTGTCGAACGATCCTGAGTACATTCGGTGAGCGGATCGGTACTTTCTTCAACGCGGAAGACCGAAACCGCGGCGGTTATTCCTCAGAGAATCGTTGCGGAGAAATTGAATTCCATCCACTGATGAGCCTATCCATCGGCGCGGTACCAATAAATAGGGGTACGTTCAACTCACATCGAGAGGTTGCCTATGTTGCCTCTCAGGTAAAAAAGGCGGCCAAGAATATTCGTGGAAATAGCTTAGTGATTAACCAGAGGCACTGTTAAAACTAAATTTCGGGAATCCCAACTGTTTCGTTGTCGAAATTGCGGTATAAGACGATAGATCATCTTATCCGTTGTCATCGTTCAGCAACAAAACCATAGTAAGATCTTAACTGATTGATAATTAAATTAGCGCGACTCAGGCAGCGTCGCAAGTTTTTACCATTCGCACACAAGGTTCCTATGTCTCTCCCCTCTGATATCAGGCATCGTCTCGGCGACTGGGTGTTCTCCAATTTGACTCGCTTCTTCGCGTTGGTCACTTTGCTACTATTGTTGGGGATTATTTTATCGCTGATTCATGGTGCAATGCCGGCTATTGAACGCTTCGGCCTTCCCTTTCTGTGGACCGGCGAATGGAATCCCCCCATGGATCGCTTCGGGGCGGTAATTCCAATTTACGGTACCCTAGCCACTTCCATAGTGGCGTTGGCGATCTCGATTCCGATCAGTTTCGGCATTGCCCTGTTTCTGACCGAATTGGCGCCGGTTTGGCTACGACGTCCACTAGGCGTTGCCATCGAACTTCTGGCCGGAATTCCCAGTATCGTCTATGGGATGTGGGGCCTCTTGGTTTTCGTCCCGATTTTCTCAAAATATATCCAACCGGCGTTGGCGGCAACCCTGGGAAATTTTCCGGTTATCGGTGGGTTGTTCAGCGGTCCGTCGCTTGGTATCGGTATTTTGAGTGCTGCCATCATTTTGGCGGTAATGACGATTCCATTTATCGCCTCGGTGATGCGCGACGTGTTTGAAACCACTCCGACTATGCTGAAGGAATCTGCCTATGGCCTCGGTGCCACGACTTGGGAAGTGGTTTGGTACATCGTACTGCCCTACACGAAAATTGGCGTTATCGGCGGCATCATGCTGGGCCTAGGGCGTGCGCTTGGTGAAACCATGGCGGTAACCTTCCTGATCGGCAACATGAATTTCTTCAGCAGTTTTTCGTTGTTCTTACCGGGCAACAGCATTGCCTCGGCCTTGGCCAATGAATTCGCTGAAGCAGAGTCTCCGCTCTACACCTCCGCGTTAATCGAACTGGGGCTAATCCTGTTCGTGATTACGCTGATTGTACTGTCGCTGTCGGAATTGTTGCTGATGCGTCTGACCGCTCGCGAAGGGAGTCAAACATGATGATGTCACTACGCAAATATCGTGCGCTCAAAAACTATATTGCCTTGGCCATTTCTATGGCAGCGATGGCCTTTGGCCTTTTTTGGGTGATCTGGATTCTTGCTACCACCATTGACCTAGGAATCGCCAGTTTTTCGTTGCGACTGATTACGGAAATGACGCCACCCCCCGGTTCCGATTCCGGCGGCTTGGCCAATGCCATTGTCGGCAGCTTGATGTTGGTCATTCTAGCAACGCTGGTGGGAACACCAGTGGGCATTATGGCGGGTCTCTATCTGGCGGAATACGGCCGTCATACCTGGCTTGGGCGAGTAACACGCTTCGTCAACGACCTACTACTCTCGGCTCCATCCATCATCATCGGTTTGTTCATCTACGAAATCTATGTGGCTAGGGTCGGGCACTTCTCCGCAGTGGCGGGGGTGGCTGCCCTATCGCTGATCGTAATTCCTGTAGTCATTCGTACTACCGAAAATATGCTCAGGCTGGTTCCCAATAGTCTGCGTGAGGCGGCTTTTGCATTAGATGCACCGAAGTGGCAGGTGATTAGCAAGGTGACGTTGCGAGCTTCGGTTACCGGTATCGTCACCGGGGTACTGCTGGCGGTGGCGCGGATTTCCGGCGAGACGGCGCCATTGCTGTTTACCGCGCTGTCCAACCAATTCTGGAGCCTAGATCTCAATGCGCCGATGGCAACCCTGCCGGTGACTATTTTCAAGTTTGCGATGAGTCCCTTCAAGGACTGGCAGGAGTTGGCTTGGGCGGGTGTCTTTTTGATCACCCTTGGCGTACTTGGCCTCAACATTCTTGCCCGCGCCTTATTCCGGCGTGGCGCTAATGGTTAGGGTACATGATAATGACGATAAATAATAATGACCCCGCTGTTGCAGAAACATGTCAGATTGCCATACGAAATTTCAATTTCTATTACGGCAAGTACCACGCCTTGAAGAACATTGAAATTGAGATATTCAAGCAGCGCATCACTGCCTTCATCGGTCCTTCCGGCTGCGGTAAATCGACGCTCCTGCGCACACTGAACCGGATGTACGACCTCTATCCGGAACAACGGGCAGAGGGCGAAATCCTGCTCGGTGGATGCAATATCCTCGACCGCACGATGGACGTGAATGGACTGCGCGCCAAAATCGGTATGGTCTTTCAAAAGCCAACACCTTTTCCCATGTCGATCCACGACAACATCGCCTTTGGGGTACGCCTGCATGAGCGGTTGAGTCACGTCGAAATGGAAGAGAGGGTGGAGTGGGCATTGCGCAAATCGGCACTTTGGGACGAATCAAAAGACAAGCTTCAACAGAGCGGTATGAGTCTTTCCGGAGGTCAACAGCAACGTTTATGTATTGCCCGGGCAATCGCCGTCAAACCGGAAGTGCTGTTGTTGGATGAGCCAACTTCAGCACTCGACCCAATTTCGACGATGCATATTGAAGAACTGTTGCAAGAACTGCAGCAGGATTTTACCATCGTCATCGTTACCCACAATATGCAGCAAGCGGCCCGGGTTTCAGACTACACTGCCTATATGTATCTGGGAGAACTGATCGAGTTTGGTGTTACTGACGAAATCTTCGTCAAGCCAAAAAAGAAAGAGACCGAAGACTATATTACCGGCCGCTTTGGCTAATCGGCACAGAGAGGAAAAACAAACAAATGTTTACCAATGACCATATTGCTAAGCAGTACGATCAGGACCTAGATTCCATCCGCAGTCGTGTGCTGCTCATGGGTAGTTTGGTAGAGAACCAGATCCGCGCTGCCATTGTCGCCTTTAGCGAAGGCGATACCGAAAAGGCAACCCAGGTGGATATTGAGGATCACCGAATCAATGCTCTGGAAGTGGCCATCGATCTGGACTGTACCCAGATTGTTGTGCGCCGCCAACCAGCAGCAATCGATCTGCGTATGCTCATGGGCATCAGCAAGATCGTCACTGACCTGGAACGTAGCGGTGATGAGGCCGCCAAAATCGCCAGGATGACCCGAACGATCTACAGTCGTGATATTTGCCGAACTTCCTGCATTAATGACGTGCGGGACATGGGCAACCTGGCCGTAAGTCTGTTACGTGCTGCCCTGGATACCTTTATTCGCCAAGATGCGGCTAGAGCCGCCGACATTGTGCGTGATGACTTGGAGATTGACGGTAAATTCAAGGCCATCACCCGTCAATTGATCACCTTCATGATGGAGGATCCACGCCTCATCTCCACTGCGATGGAGATTATGTGTATCGCCAAGTCAATGGAGCGCATTGGCGACCATGCCAAGAATCTTGCAGAACAGGTGATCTACATTGTGCGAGGTACTGATGTACGTCATGTGGCCATTGAGCAGTTGGAACGGGAAGCCAAAGGATAGAAGGACAGACCGCGCCAACGTCTTAACTTTATAATTATAATTTATTTATACATATATACTATGTAGGAAAATTAATCATGATGCTGTCTCGCATGAAATTGACCCATCGCTTCACCCTCCTTATCAGTATTGTTGCGATAGGTTTCGTCATCTATGGCTTTTGGTCTTTCAGGACGTTAGATAATCTCAAAGTCAATGGTCCACTCTACCAGCAGATCGTACAAGGTAAAGATTTAATAGGAGATGTACTGCCTCCCCCCGAATACATTATCGAATCTTATCTGGTTGCGCTTCAGATGCGGGACGCCTCTCCAGAGGAACGACCGGCATTGATTCAACGCATGAAAACCCTAAAGCATGATTACGATACTCGTCACGAATTCTGGAAACAAGCAAATCTAGACTCTGAATTGCAGCAGCAACTTCTGACGCAGGCGCACCAGCCTGCCATCGATTTTTATCAAATCGTCTTTGAACAATTCATCCCTGCCATGGAACATAACGACACAACGGCTACCGCCAGTACACCAAAAAATAACAACATGGCGACGACTGTCAGTGTACCAAAAGGTAATGAGGCGACGATGGTTGCCAGTGCATTAAGAAAGATGGAATTCTCTTATAAAAACCATCGTGAAGCGATCGACAAGGTAGTGGAAATTGCCAACAAATCCACTGCGGCGAATGAATCGTACGCTAAAAATACCATTAACTCTTCCATCATGATTATGCTGGCTATCTTGATCATTGCAGTGGTTATGGTGATTTTGTTCGTGGTATTACTTGCACGCCAGCTTATCCATGCCATCAAAGAGGTTCACTACACCACCGGCGAGTTAGCCAACGCGGCGTCCCAGGTTGAAGCCACCGCCCAGGCCCTGAGCCAAGCTACCAGCGAACAGGCAGCCAGCGTCGAGGAAACCAGTGCCGCAGTGGAGCAAATGAGCGCCTCCATTGCCCAAAATGCCGACAACGCAAAAGTCACCAACACCCGTGCAATACAGGCTGCGGTCGAGGCTCGCGAGGGAGGCATAGCCGTGAGCGAAACTGTCACGGCGATGAAGCAGATCGCCAACAAGATCGTCATCATCGACGATATTGCCTATCAGACTAATTTGCTTGCCCTCAACGCCGCCATTGAAGCAGCACGGGCGGGAGAGCACGGTAAGGGTTTCGCGGTGGTGGCCTCCGAGGTACGCAAACTTGCCGAGCGCAGCCAGGTGGCTGCCCAGGAGATCGGTGAATTGGCGACTAGCAGCGTGCAACTCGCTGAGAAGGCAGGCACGCTCCTTGGAGAAATGGTACCGGCAATTACCACAACCTCGGACTTAGTTCAGGAGATTGCAGCCGCCTCCAAGGAACAATCCGGTGGCGTCAGCCAGATCAATACCGCTATGGGGCAGCTCTCCCAGCTTACCCAGACCAACGCCAGCTCTGCCGAAGAATTGGCTGCCACTGCCGAGGAACTGGGTACACAAGTCACTCACCTTGAGGATTTGGTTGCCTCCTTTCAGATCGCGGTACGGGGTACCCCGACTCACCACCGTCCGGATCAGGCGACAGGCGGTAATGCTCAACCAAAAACATCTACTCGGACGGTGGGTCGAAAGAGTGGTCTACCCCCAACAACCTGCGGGATGGCGAGAGGAACAAAAAGGGCTGACATTCTAGATGATTTCAAGGCATTCTGAGACTATCACCCCATTGATAGGCAAAACAGTATCTACCTTTGCGGAAGTTTCCGATAATGTCTGGTAGCCGAAGGATAGGCTGCACCCAACGTTAGCTGTCAAAAATCGGTAACCTCACCGTAAACGGCTGGTCACACTAGGCTACTAACCTTGCGAACCATTCCACGGTAACTTTGGAGCGGTTCGCATGTTAAGCGTCGAGCAGGCCCTCACTACGAAATTCCCCCGGTTCTTCGAACACCAGCCACGGCTGGTGACCACACCGTTGCTAAAATTTTTCCGACTTCTCTTCCACGAACGTGAGATTAATCAATTCCTTTCTGGAAACAGTGATGTCGGCGCCTTTGAATTCGTTGGCAGGGTACTTGCCTATTTTAATTTTGGCTATACCGTTTCCAATATCGATCATGAGAATATCCCTGCCGTCGGGCGGCTGGTAATCGTCGCCAATCATCCTCTCGGTGCGCTTGATGCTCTCGCCTTGATCCGCATGGTCGGTGAGGTACGGCGTGATATTAAAGTAGTGGCCAACGATCTTTTAATGCACCTCGCGCCGCTCCATTCGCTACTGCTGCCGGTCGACAACCTCGGGGCCAGCACCCACCGTGATGGTATCCAACGTATCAGTGAGGCATTGGAGAGAGAAGAGGCGGTAATCTTTTTCCCTGCCGGCGAAGTCTCACGGGCTGGCCCTACCGGGATCCGCGATGGTAAATGGAAAGCCGGTTTCCTCCGTCTCGCCGTCAAAAACGGCGCACCCCTGCTGCCTTTGCACATCGACGCCCGCAATTCCGTCCTCTTCTACGGTCTTTCCATGCTCTACAAACCGCTGGCGGCGGTATTGCTGGTGCATGAAATGTTCAAGCAGCACTCCAAGCTGGTCCATTTCCGGGTAGGCGAACCGATCCCGGTACGTGCCCTCCAGAGCCCAGGGCTCACCACCAAAACCCAAGTACGGTTGGTCCGCGATCACCTTCAACGCATCGCCAAGGGCAAACGCGGCCTTTTTGTCACTGAGCGCGCCATCGCCCATCCCGAGGAACGGCGTGCCATCAAACGCGAAATTGATGGAGCCGAGCTTCTCGGTACCACTTCCGATGGTAAGCGTATCCATCTTTTCAATGCTGCGGCTGACTCCGCTTTGTTGCGCGAGATCGGACGGTTGCGCGAAATCACCTTCCGCGCCGTTGGCGAGGGTAGCGGCCAGCGCCGTGATCTCGACCGCTACGACCCTTACTATCGCCACTTAGTATTGTGGGATGCCGACGAACTGGAAGTAGTGGGGGCCTATCGAATTGGTGAGGCAGGTTCGATTATTTCTCGCCAAGGTCTTACCGGCCTCTATACTCACACCCTTTTCGAACTCCGCGATGGCCTCATGCCGTTGCTGGAGCAGGGATTGGAACTTGGTCGTAGCTTCGTCCAGCCACGTTATTGGGGGTCACGGGCTCTCGATTACCTCTGGCAGGGGATTGGTGCCTATCTCAAAAGTCGCCCGGAAGTGCGTTATCTCTTTGGCCCGGTGAGCATCAGCAACAGCTATCCGGCCTTGGCCAAGGCCTTGCTGGTGCAGCTCTACCGTAGCCACTTCGGCGAAACCACGGAACTGGTGGCGGCACGCAATCCATATCGAATTGGTAGTCGCGAGCAAGAAATGTGCGGACGCCTCATTGGCGGAGTTGATTATGATACTGATTTTCGCGTCGTCAAAAAACAACTCGCTGCATTGGGAAGTAATATTCCGACCTTATATAAACAATACAGTGAGCTGTGCGAACCAGGAGGTGTGCGTTTCCTGGATTTCAACATCGATTCCGCCTTTCAGGAATGTATTGATGGCTTCCTGTTGGTAGAGGTGGCGCGAATTAAGGAAGGGAAGAAACGGCGTTACATGAACATGTAAGTTGTAAGTTGGTAATTTCATACTGCTGTCACAAAGGATGCTAAGATGTGAGTGATACCGTGCTAGGCTGTACTTGGCTAGACGCGGTTGGATTCTCTGTCCATCGGTTTCATCCCGCCGCTCGTCTGCCGTGACGAGCCCGGTCCTCCGTGTATAGTTCGGGACATCTTCGCGGCTAGGAGGGAATCTGATGACCACTGTCGCCACGCGTCCCCGCGTTGGCATCGTCAAGTTCGCCTCTTGCGATGGCTGTCAGTTGACGCTCCTCAATCTCGAGGACGATCTACTGGCAGTCGCCGACCACTTCGAGATCGTGGACTTTCCGGAGGCTACCTCGGCACGTTCGTCAGGCCCCTACGATATCCTTTTCGTCGAGGGCTCGGTGAATGAGCCCGCGCATATCAAGCATATCGTGGAGCTGCGCCGCCAGACGCGCTACTTGGTAACTATCGGCGCATGTGCAACGGCTGGTGGTATCCAGGCGCTACGCAACTGGGGCAATCACGATGCTTTTCGGGATGCTATCTACGCCCATCCAGAGTTCATCTATACGCTCGCACGCTCGACGCCTATCGCTGAGCACGTCACGGTTGACGCAGAGCTGCGTGGCTGCCCCATTGACCCTGGGCAATTATTGGAACTATTGACCGCGCTTATGACCGGCCGCCGACCGCAGTTGCGCGACGAGGCCGTATGTATGGAATGCAAACGGCGCGGCGCGGTTTGCGTGATGGTTAGCAAGGGGATCCCCTGTCTCGGCCAAGTGACGCAGACCGGCTGCGGTGCCATCTGCCCGCGCTACGGACGCGGCTGTTACGGCTGCTTCGGGCCACGCCCGCAGGTCAATACGACTGGCTTCCTACATTACTTGCAGTTGGAGCGGCCGCGCGAGGAGATTGGGCGCCTCTTCGCGGGTTTCACAGCCTACTCGGAACCTTTCCGCGCCATAGTCACGGAGCAAGGCGGGGAGTGCGACGGACGAATGGCGGCGGCTGAACCGCTCGTACAGTTCGCACAAAAAGAGGGAAGCTCGACATGAACAGCACGCTGGACGTCGGCGAGCGCGTCTACGAGGTCTGCGAACTCACCCGCATTGAGGGAGAGGGCTCGCTACGCCTGCGCGTTCGCGATGGCAAGATTGTGGAGGCACATCTCGGAATCTTCGAAAGTCCTCGCTACTTCGAGGCGTTGGTCGTGGGACGCACCCCTGACGAAGTCATAGACATTGTGGCGCGTATCTGTGGCATCTGCCCAGCGGCCTACCAGATGTCCGCCGTCCATGGTTTCGAGAGCCTCTTCGGCGTGTGCATCGATCCGTCCGCGCGTGCGCTACGACGCCTGCTTTACTGCGGCGAGTGGATCGAGAGCCACACGCTGCACATCTACTTGCTGCATCTACCCGACTTCCTGGGCTATGAGAGCGTTATCGCCATGGCCGCCGACTATCGGACAGCGGTGGAAAAGGCGCTCAAGGCCAAGAAGGCGGGCAACGAACTCCTCAGGGTACTCGGTGGTAGGTCCATCCACCCGGTCAGCGTGCGGGTTGGTGGCTGGTCGCATGTACCGCGCAAGAGCGAGTTACTGGCCCTTCGACCGGCCCTAGACGCCGGTCTCGCCATTGCTCAAGAGACCGTCAAGCTGACCACCGGATTGAACATGCCCGCGTTTGCACGGGAACGACGTCTAGTCAGCCTACGACACCCGCAGGAGTACCCTTACAATGAGGGCCGCATTGTCAGCTCTGACGGCATCGACATTGCCCCCGATAAGTGGCGCGATGCCTTTGAGGAATTCCAGGTGGAAGGCAGCAACGCGCTCTACGCGCGCGCCCTCGACAACAAGGGCGTCTATCTATTGGGGGCCACCGCACGCGTATCGCTCGCTACCGCACAGTTGCACCCGCTGGCCCAGGAGGCGCTCGCCGCGTCCGGCTACGCGGAACTGATCCGCACCAACATCTATGCCTCGATCGTGGCCCGCGCGGTGGAGCTAGTCCACGCGTTCGCGGAGGCCATCGACCTCATTGATGCCTACCACCCGCCAGCCGAACCGCTGGTACCCTGGCAGAGCCGTCCCGGCGTCGCCGCCTGGACCACGGAAGCCCCGCGCGGGATGCTCTTCCACCGCTACGAAGTGGACGAAGCCGGCCGTATCCAGAAGGCCCAGATCGTGCCGCCCACCAGTCAAAACCAAGCGGCCATTGAGGCCGACATGGTGGTTGCCGCCAAGGAAATCTTGGATCTGCCGCACGCAGAGGCGACGCATCACCTGGAGCAGATGATCCGCTCCTACGACCCGTGCATCAGTTGCTCCACGCACTTTCTTGATCTGAGTATCGAGGAGGTCTGAACCGTATGGTGTCTGCATCTGTCACACTCCTCGTCTGCGGTGAAGCCATCCGCGGTGATGACGCCGCCGGCCTCGCTGCGATCGAACTACTACCTGCGGATGTGCGTGCCCGTGTCGAAATCGTGGCGGTCGGCCAGCTCGACGTGTTGCAGCTTTTGGACCTACCCGCAGATCACCCTTGCGTCGTGGTCGATGCGGTGGTCGGCCTCGCTCCTGGCGAGATCTGGGTGCGACCGTTGTCCGCGCTGATCGATCTTGCCCGCTCGCGGGAGACCTCCGGCGGCCGACCAAAGTCGCGATCCTCGCACGAGTTACCCCTCGATCAAGTACTGACGCTCGCTGCCACGCTCCGCGCGGGGCCGCTACGGGGGACCTTCGTGGGTATCGGTGGTGTTTGCTTCGACGTTGGTACGAAGCTCTCGCCCGCGGTTGCTGCTGCGCTACCCGCTTTCGCGGCCACCATCAGCCGTGAGGTCAGCCGGCTGGCGGGCGCGCTCGATCCGCCGAATATCCTCAACCACCCGCTTTTCCCCCAGGCGTCGAACGCCATGGGTGGCACCTTCTTCCTTCCGCGTGTGCATCTCCAATCGCTGCTCGACGTGCTACGCGAGGACGACCGAAGGCTTATCGGACCCACCATCACGGACGGCGCCATCCTCTACGAGGAGATCAGTACCGTCGCCGAGCTACCCACCGGCTGGCGCGACGAGCAGAAGCCCGGTTCGTACCGGCTGGTCAAGCGCTATGATGAGATGGTCTTCGGGTATGCCGTTGGTCCTACCAGTTGGAAGCAGTTCACGTTCCCTCCACTCGTACCACTCACCACCGAGACCAAGAACGGCGACGAGGTCCGCTTCCGCCCGGTAAAGCCGGAGATCCCACGGCTGGCTTTCCTTGGCGTGCGTGCCTGCGAACTTGCCGCACTGGGTGTACAGGACCGCGTCTTCCTGCGTGGTCCGTACATTGAGGGCGATTACCAGTTGCGTCGGCGCGCCGCCATCATCGTCGCTGTGCAGTGCATCGTCGCCGCTTCGACCTGCTTCTGCACCTCAATGGCGACCGGCCCGGAGGTGCATACGGGCTACGACCTCTGTCTGACTGAAATCCCGACGGGTTTCGTGATCGAGGTGGGGACGCCTACGGGGTTTGAACTACTCGGGAAGCTGCCGGTAAGTGTCGCCCGCTTGAATCAGTCGGTCACCGCGGCACAGGCGGTTGCCGGGGTACGTACCGCCATCGGCAACCCGGTCCAGACGGCAGGCCTGCGCGACCGCTTGATGACCAAGCTTGATTCGTCGCACTGGGAAGAGGTCGCGGAGCGCTGTATCACCTGCGCCAATTGCACGATGGTCTGTCCTACCTGCTTCTGCACCAGCGTCACGCGCAAGAGCGACCTGATGGGCAGCGAGTCGATCAGCGAGCGCAACTGGGACAGTTGCTTTGCACCCGGTTTCGCAGTGGTCGCGGGTGGTGATTTTCGTACCCACCCCAAGGACCGCTACCGCCAGTGGCTGACCCACAAGTTCGCCTTTTGGTGGGACCAGTTTGGACAGTCCGGTTGCGTGGGCTGTGGCCGCTGCATCACTTGGTGTCCAGTAGGCATTGATGTGCGGGAAGAACTGGCGGCGATCGCGCCGGCGCTTCCCGAGCCGCCACCATCGCCGGTCGTTGATCCGCTGTCCGACGAGCGCCAGACCTACCAGACCGCCCTCATCAGCGCGGTGCGGTCGGAAACCGCGGATACCGTCACGCTCCGATTGACCGGTCTTGACGCGGCCCACTCAGGAGGCAAGCCTGGCCAGTTCGGAATGGTGGCATTGCCGTCCTTCCCGCCGGCAGCCATTTCGATTAGCCGCTTCCTGCCGCCCGACGGGCTGGAGCTGACCATCCGTGCGGCCGGGGCGGCGACGAAGGCGATCACCGCATTGAACGCTGGTGCGACAGTGGGTTTCCGCGGTCCCTTGGGGGTTGGTTGGCCGGTAGAGGTCGCCTACGGCAAAGATGTCGTGTTCGTTACGGGAGGAACCGGTCTTGCGCCGCTCCGGCCGCTACTTGAGGTAATCATCGCCGAACGTGAGCGCTTCGGTACGGTGCGTCTCTACTATGGCGCGCGAACCGCCGCTGATGTGCTCTTCCGCGATGAACTGGAGGAGTGGGATGGCCTGATCGAGGTCACTTGCCGCTGGCTCAAACGCAACCTTGCCGATGGCGCTAAAGGGCGCTCGACGGTCAGTGCCATCCAGCAAGCTTCCTGGGATGGCGCGAATACCATCGCCTACGTGTGTGGGCCAGAGCGGATGATGGAGGCTGCTGCAATCGCCCTCGCCGGACGCGGCATCAGCCGTGATCGCGTCTGGGTAACCCTCGAACGGCATATGGAATGCGGCCTCGGATTTTGCGGGCACTGCCAGATGGGCCGTTTTTTTATTTGTAAGGATGGGCCAGTCTTTCGCTTGAGTGACTTGGGCGACATCTTCGGGCGTGAAGGAATCTAGGAAGAGGAACGGCGGTTGGAATAGTATTCGTCCTGCATACTGGCGGTACCTTACCTTGACCTACCACCGAGTCTTGTCCTGTTCGCCAGTAATCAAACAAAGGGATACCTCATGTACCAAGAACTTTTAAGTGCTTTTGTAAATGCGCAAAATTTGGGCGGTAAGGCATGGGAACATGCTTTTATCATAGACCTTTTAAATAAAAACCCAATTCAAGATTGCTCCGTTCATTGTTTTCATTACCAACAGATGTTTGAATGTTTTTTTAAACATATTCTAGAAACAAAAACAGAACTAAATCTTTATTCCAAAACGCATGATTTAAATAGATTACTAGAGCAAGTTATTGGTTCAACTTCTTTTAAAACAGATAAATCTAAATATCGCGGCGATTTGAGCGGTGTTACTGTATGTGCCGCGGAATATAGATATAATTTTGACATAAATTGTAAGGCGTATTTTGAAATGGTAAGCGTATGTGATGATTTATTGAACGAGTTGATTGTCTTTGAGAAATCGTAATACCGCGAATATTCCGTACTTTTTCGATATCCGCGGGTTGGTCATGTCACAAAAGCGTCATCCATCTTTCATCCCGCTGTCACAAAGGCACTCTAAGATGAATCATCTATCCTGTGACGGCAGACTCATCCATGAGTGCGATATCTCTCCATCCCGCCCAATTGGTCGATCTTGATTCTTCGGCGTCTTTCTCTCCGTTCCATTTGCTGCGGGAAAATTTTGTCCCGATCCCTTCGGGCACATCACAATCCTCCACACTCAGCAGAGATTCCGCGCGTACCACGCCACGGAATGACGGTAGGCTGCGGATAGCTATTGTGACGGAAACCTTTCCGCCCGAGGTAAACGGTGTTGCCCTGACCGTCGCGGAAATGGTTCACGCCCTAGCCAACCGTGGCCACCAAATCCAGGTGATTCGACCGCGTCAACCGGTCGAGGTGCAAAATACCGATTCGCCGGCAGGGGTGGAGACCCTCCTTCGGCCGGGGATCGTTATTCCTTGGTACAACGCCCTGCGTCTCGGCCTGCCCTCCCGTGCCGGTTTGCTGCGACAGTGGAGTAATAAGCCGCCTGCGGTGGTCTACATCGCCACCGAGGGTCCACTGGGGTGGTCGGCCGCTAAAGCGGCGCGGGACCTGGGGATCCCTGCCCTGAGTGGTTTTCATACACGCTTTGACCATTACACCTCCCACTACGGCCTTGCCCCCCTGCAAGGGGTAGTAAAGGCTTATCTACACAATTTTCATAACCTAACGCAGGCGACCGTCGTCGCCACCGAAGAACTGAAGCAGGACTTGGAAGAAAAGGGGTTTCATCGGGTTCGGGTCCTGCCACGGGGGGTGGATACCAAACTGTTTAGTCCCACCTACCGCAATTCGGCGTTGCGCGCCTCCTGGGGAGCGGCACCTGACGATCCGGTGGTGCTCTATGTGGGACGGTTGGCCGCGGAGAAAAATCTGGAGGTTGCCATCTCCGCCTATCGCGCCATGCAGGTGGTGAATCCCCGTACCCGCTTTGTGCTGGTGGGAGATGGCCCACTCCGTGTTGGCCTGGCACAGATACCGGACTTGATCTTGTGCGGGACGCAACGGGGTGAGGCATTAGCGGCCCACTATGCTAGCGCCGATATCTTCCTCTTCCCCAGTCTCAGTGAGACCTTTGGCAACGTGGTCCTGGAGGCGATGGCCAGTGTCCTAGCGGTGGTTGCCTATGACTACGCCGCCGCCCGCGCCCATATCCGGCACCGTCATGACGGGCTACGCATCCCCTGCGGCAACACCGAACACTTCCATACGGCTGCGCTGGAGCTGATTCGAGATCCCGCCCACCGTGCCGCATTGGCCGAGCACGCCCGCACGACCGCTTTGCAGCTCGACTATTGCCGGATCCACGACGCTCTAGAGGTATTACTACACGAAACCGTCGGAAAAGGAGGGATCTTATGAGTGGTTACCCATTGTCCTTGACGCGTATTGCTGCTTGGGATCTGGCTCTGTGCCTGGCGGCCAATCGGGTAAGCCGCCGCCCGTGGGGATGGTGGCTGTTCGCCACGGTGAGCCGACTCGGTGATGGGGTGTTCTGGTATGCACTGATCCTTCTCCTGCCTATTCTCTACGGCCCTGGGGAAATGCGACCGGTACTGCACCTGCTGGGGGTGGGGCTGGTGAGTGTCACTCTCTACAAGGGACTCAAAAGTGGGACTACCCGCCCCCGTCCTTACCAGGTAGAGGTGCGCATCCAGCGCGGCACTGCCCCTCTGGACCAATACAGTTTTCCCTCCGGTCATACCCTGCACGCCGTCGCCTTTACGATGGTGACGCTGAACTATCACCCGGATCTGGCCTGGATCGTTGTCCCTTTTACTACGTTGGTGGCCCTGTCTCGGATAGTTTTGGGCCTCCATTACCCCTCCGATGTTCTCGCCGGGGCTAGTCTCGGTGCGGGGGTGGTCATGGCTACCCTGCCGCTGGCCGGCTGAACGCCCTCACTGTCCTGTTGGATGAGCGGGGTGACGTCGCGTTTTAATCCTTGAACAGTGAATTCAAATCAATTTGATCCGCACGTGCCGCTATCAAACGGATGCCTCTTGCCTTCAACGACTCATGTTCTTGCACCTTACAATGTGAGTATTGACTTTCGGCAACGCCGAATACTTTTTCCATTCGACCAACAAATGCCTTGGTCGTAGCTCCCGGCGTAATGATGTCAACCTTCTTTCCTGAATGAACACGCAATATATCATTGAAGTGCTCGTCGGCACTATTAAACGAATAACCAATTACCACAATTTTCCTCGATCCTTCAACCCATTGAGAAGCTTTGCTCCATAGGTTAATATAGCGGTGAGAAAGGATCGGTTTGAGTCGTAAGGGAGGAACAAGAGCTGGAATGACATGCCTTTGTTGCGCCGGATCATTATTGGTCAGATCTACGTTGGGAGAAACTTGGTCCTTTATAAAAGCAGCAGGGTCACAAACAGCGATGTCATCAATTGGAATAAGATCACGGTTATCCATTCGCACATATTCCGCCAAACCACCATGAAAGTGAACGGTATCTTCAATTGCCAGACGGTGATTCAGAAACGAAGTATAATTGAGCGTGATGGCACGGCCCGACCTCGGGATGTTCGAATAAAAAGGGAACAACCTGCCGTTATGTCTAGTCATAACCTCGCGTTGGCGATCCACAAGAAATGCCCACAACGCCCAGGAAATGTAGATATAATTTTTTATCTCGGATGCCTTATTGTTGTAGAAGCCGAGAAATTTATCGATCAATAGCGTCTCTATATTGAGCATCTCCGCGCCTAACGCCTCGGCCACCTCGTGGCGGTCGGAACTTAGGCCCATGCGTAATGTATATTTGAGCACAGCTTTAAAGGTGTCGGATAGCGATAGTTTGTGAATATCCAATATAGAGTCACTATCAAGCATGTCATCCGCAGCGTCCCCAAATACCTCCTTGATTAGATTATACATCTCATCATCGATCTGGCTGTGTTCTGCAATTATCGCCAGTTTGTTGAATAACTTAATAATGAGACTGCCGTGTTTTTTGATTCCTTCCTTTTCTGGTGGCAGGTCTTTAATGGCCTTTTGTACCCGCTCAATCATTTCTCGCTGTTCTGAGGGCTCACGGGTGGCGATTTTGTCAACGGCTCGTGCCACCATAGTTCCGAAATTGAAACGAAGATTGGGTAGCATGTCGCGTAATGCCGCATCTACCGATTTTCCAGGGCCATCCAGGTATCGGGTCACATCAGGGAGAAGCGTATTGGCCAGTGGAAAATCGATGCCCGACGTACGATCCACGCCAGCACCAAGAATGAGAAGATGTTCGCTCATGTTATTGCTTCCTTAATTTTACGTTCTAACGGTGCACTGTTTAATTAAACATCTCATCAAAACATGAAATGTCGTGTCTGAATTCAGCGTTTAGCAAGTCTAGCGTGACTTTCTGGAAAATAATCAATTAATCAATTTATTGGTTTAGTCGTGTTTGTATGTATTGGTATCCTTCTTCCGAAATTTGTCATAACATAAAATCACCCCACACTCACAGGCACCAATGTCATCGTATCGTTCCCGAAAATATCGATTACCTTCACCGCCACGATGTAACGGCCAGGTATTTGGTAGGTGTGTTCGGAGGTGACTAATTCCAGATCCCGACTTTGGCGAGTACGGAAACTCTGCCATTCATTTTCGAAGATATAACCGCCGGTCCAGCGTTCTTCGAACTCGACTAATTCTTCTTGGTCGGGTTTGTTGCCCTCCAGACCCATACTCACGGGGACCTTGATGATCTCCTTGCGACTCATGTAGTCGAAGTCCACCGCCCAGTAATCCACCCAGTCGGTCCAGTGTTTGGTGAGTATGTCGCGGGTGATGACGCTTTCCTTGCTCTTGTTCACCTTGATGAGTTGCCCCTTGTCGCACAGTACTTGGCTCTTGCCTTCCTTGAGGTTGGCGATGGCGTCGTCGCATGCGCCCTGGGTGTAATAGACGGAAAAATCGGTTAATTCGATGGTCAGGGTCAGTTTGCTCTTTTTCTTGTAGCGCGGTGTGGCCTCCACGAAGCTGATGTCGTGGAAGATCACCTGGCCCTTATCGACGGCGCGGCGGTCGAATACTTCGGTGGGTATGTATTTGGGGGATAGGTCGATACCTTTACTTTTCGCTTCTTCCAAAACTGCGGGGAAGAGACCCATCTCGAATTCGAAGGCGAGCACATCTACCCGCGAAGCGCCGCGTTTGCGGCATTCGGTGATGACCTCTTCCACGAATAGACGACCCACCGGCAGATTGATCGGGCCGATTACCACCAACCGGCCGGCGTTCTTGCCGTGAAAAAATGCCTCACCTTCCAAGGGTTGTGCCTTATAGGCGCGGAGAATTAGATTGCGAAACTCGCGTTCCTTCCGTGCCAATGCCTCCTCCTTCTGCTTGCCGGACAGGCGGCCAGTAATATTGAGGTAGGCTTGGCGCTCGTAGCGGCCGAGATTCAGTACCTCAAAGGCGCGGAAGTCTTTCTCGGCGGCCTTCAATTCACGCTGTACCTGGATCAGACGTTTACGCGTGGTGTGGATACCGAACTTACCCAAGTCAGTAACAATCCATTTACGGCCAAGCTTTTCTGCTACGGCGGCAGTGGTGCCGGAGCCGCAAAAAAAATCGGCGACGAGATCGCCTTCGTTGCTGCTGGCCTTGATAATGCGTTCTACTAAAGATTCTGGTTTTTGCGTAGGATAGTCAAGTCTCTCTTGAGACGATGAGGCGACACCAAAACCAGGAATATCGACCCAGATTGAATCGAGCTGAATAGTATACTCGTCAAGGTAGTATTTCTTGTACTTCTGACCGCTCGACGATACATAAATCAACCCTTCAGTTTCCATTCTAGAAATTGATGCTTCTGAATAATCTCCTAATGTGGTTCGCTTGAACTTTCGGCCATCTGGATCTGTATAACGAAACTCGTTAAACTGTTTGTTTGTGAGTTCGGCAGGTACGAAGTTAAATAGTCCTGATTGGCTCCTAGAAAAAGAAATAACCATATCGAAAGTCTTTGGCCAGTGCTTCGCAAGTTTTTTTGCCCCCTTTCCAACCGCATCTCTTTTCCAGACTACCTCGCCTCGGTAGTTTTCGCGACCAAAAACCTCGTCGAGTACGGAACGAATGAAGGAAGTAACCCGCCAATCGCAATGTACATAGATGTTTCCATCCTCCGCCAACAAATCCCGCATTAGAATTAATCGCTCATAAATCATTGAGATAAACGAATCCGCTCCGCGTCCCCAGGTGTCCCGGTAGGCAATCTGCTCCAATAGGTTAGGTTCCTTATGGAAAGTTTCTCCACCGATCTCGATGTCCATGGAGAAATCAGCGCCTACGTCGAATGGCGGGTCAATGTAGATGAGTTTGAGGCCGCCAGCTTCCTCGATCTGTTTACGTAGCGCACCACTCTTGAGTGATGAGAGAATTAGCTTGTTATCGCCCCAGATGAGCTTATTGGTCCAGCCTTTGATCTGGCGACCGCGTGGATCGAACAGGTCGCCCTGTATCTTGGTTTCGGTGCGGGGTTCGTCGATGTGTTCCAGGCTTTGGAACGGCAGTATGGTGGTGCAGACTTCACGGGTCTTGCCATTCCATACCAGTTCTACCTCGCGTTTGTCCTCAAATAGGAGAAAGCGGTACTTTTCGGGTAGGGATTTACCCTGCTGGATGAGCTGGATGAGGTCGCGTTTTTCGGCGTCAGTCAGGTTATAGGCTTCTTTCTGCGGACGGGCCATGGAGTCAGCTTTTTTCCGGTTTATGGGGTGGCTTGGTGGAGAGTTTTTTTACCGCTTCCTCAAAGTCACGCTCGTCCGCTTCCGTTTTAGCGGCAAGCCGACAGGTATGAAACTGTTCATACTGCTCCAGCGCCAAGCGGTCGGCAACCTCTTTCGCGATGCTACCGGCATTGGTGAGGATGTCACGTTCGTTGAATTGTAGGAAGGCATCGAGTTTTTCGCGCCAGTCGCGCATATAGAGCAGTTTGCGGCGACGGGCCTGGTCCTCGGCGTAGTCGAGGTACATCGAGACAATCCGGTTCAACTCGTCGATCTCCTCCAGCCGCAGATAGTTTTTAGCGATCGTCACGTCGCCTTTGCGTACCTTTGTACCTTTCCAGGAGGTCAGGCCCATGTTGAGTTGGGTGTGATCGGCACGCTCTACGATGATCTCGGCGGCGGTCTTTCTCGTCGCCGCCCAATGGAGCTTGTTCTGGATGATTCGGAAGAACTGCTGGGTTTCCTCCGCATCGGGCCGGTAATCGGCGGCAAGGGCGAAGATATTGCGCACTTGCAGGTAAAGTCGTTTTTCACTGGAGCGGATATCGCGGATGCGTTCCAGCATCTCGTCGAAGTAGTCCGGGACACCGGGACCGGGTGGGTTCTTCAGGCGTTCGTCATCCATGACGAATCCCTTGAGCAGGAATTCTTGCAGGCGTGTAGTTGCCCATTGGCGGAACTGGGTACCACGGAACGAGCGGACGCGAAAACCGACGGCCAACACTACTTCCAGCCGGTAGTGACGTACTTGCCGCTGCACGGTTCGCTCTCCCTCCAACCGAACTTGTAAGTAAGACTTACAGGTTGCCTCCTCGCGCTGCTCGTCCTCGGCATAGATGGCCTTGAGATGGAGGGTGATGTTCTGGGGAGTAGTTTGGAACAGATCAGCCATCTGGGCCTGTGTCAACCAGAGGGTGTCATTTTCGAACCGGCATTCGATGCGGGTGCGGCCATCCTCGGTCTGGTAGAGGAGGATTTCACCGCTCGGTGGGACGCTATCGTTGTCCGTCATCGCATCAATCCTTCTGGTACTCGATGAATCCGGCAACCAAGCCGGAAAAATCACGTGGCGGGTGCCTCTCATAGCCGACCTGATCCACGTAGACGAAGCGATAGGGCGACCCGCCTTCCAGCGCACTGGCCGCAGTGGCATCGCCGCACCACTGCTTGAGCCGGGTCATTTTTTGCGGCAGGTCGATCTCCTCGCGGCCCTTGGTCTCCACGATCCAAACCGTGCCGTCGTGCGTCTTCACCAGGAAGTCCGGGACATAGTTGGAGAGGTCACCATCGGCCTTGACGTAATCGATTTTGAAGCCGACGGCGAGGTAGTTCTTGGCAAAGGCAACCACGTCGGGCGCGCCATCAAGGAAGTGAGCGAAAGTCAGTTCAAAGCCACCTGCGTCAGCCTCACCGACGATCTTGCTGAACAGGGATTTCTTTGGTGCTAGATAGGGCCGGTGCTCGGTACGAAACAGGCGGGTGTCGCGCAAACGGATATGGTCGTCGATCCGCACCGAACCGCTGTCCCGGACGGTGAGGGCGTTGATGGCAACCTTGAAGGCGTCGAAGAGGATCTTTCCGGTTTCGGGTTCGGAGAGATTGCGTAGGACCACCGGGTCGTCCAGAACCACGGGGGAAGTATCGAATAGGTGATCGCGTAGGAAGGTTTTCACCTTTGGGTAGAGTACGTCGTAGCCGCCGACCAGCCGCAACTCCTTCAACAATTGGCGGGTGAAAAAACCAATCACGGAACGGTAGTCGGCCGGACCGGTACCATCGAGTTGTATGGTGTGATGCACCTCGGCGTCCAGCATGGTCTTGAAGACGATCTCGCGGGTCTCCTCCGGGGTGAAGGATTTGAGCGGGAGCCGTGGATTGTCCAAGCTGGCGGGGTCGAGAGCGTCGAGGTCTTTGTACTCCCGGTTGAAACGTCGTGAGAGCTTGGGCAGCGCGATGTCCAAGGTATCCAGGTCCTTGCTGGCGTTCTGGCGGTCCACTTCGACCACCAGCGACTCCTTGCGCTCGCTTCCGGGTCCCATGGGCACCCGCTCGAAGGTGATGCCCTCGCTCTGGATGGATTCGACGAATTCCATGAAGGCGGGAGTGCCCATGACGGAAACGGTCTCGCGTTGGTCGGATCCGAAATACATGCGACGCAGGCCGCGGCCGAGGGTCTGTTCGGGAAGGATGTTGCTCTTGGCGGCATAGGCGCGCAGACCAACGATGGTGATGACATTGCGCACATCCCAGCCCTCCTTGAGCATGAGGACGGAAACGATGGCCTTGTAGGGACTTTTCCAGGTGTCGATGGCATTGGCAGCGGCGCGCAGTTTTTCCAATTCTTCCTTGTTCTTGCCCGAGGCAGCCTCGGAGATTTCGCCGTTGTTTTTGGTGTGGATGACGAGCACGGCCCCCGCTAATTCCGGGCAAATTTTCTCCAAATGGATGCCAACCTCGTCACAATTGCGGGTATCGTCCACCATGACAAACAACACCGCCTTTTTACCAAGTGCCGCGTGTTCTGTATAGCTTTTGCGCCACTCCTCGATACCCAATTGCAGGTAATCGGTCCAACGCTCGGTAAAAATCGCACTAGTCTGTTCGGTGAGCCGTGCCCGGCTGGCGGCATCCGGTAATACCGGATGCTTGACCACATTCTGGTGAATGGCCTCGACCAGGGGGTAGTCGGAGACGGTTTGGACGAAAATGGCGCCATTATTGTGGCGAGGGGTAGCAGTTACATCGATTTGGATCGCCAGACGACGATCCTTTTGTAATAAGCGATGGTGGATGTCTTGGATGCTCTTGAACCAAGCCATTTTTGGATCGTGGATGTGGTGTGCCTCGTCGTTGAAGATAGCCAGCTCTTCGACTTCACGGACGATCTCACCCAGGTCGGTATTGCTGTCGGTGGTCTTGCCTGCTGGCTTGGGGCCAAAGGGGGCAAGGAAGTAATCGCGCAGGTCGTCGTCATCGAGGGATGGTTCCGGCACGTCGCCGAGGTAGACGCGGTGGATATTGGTAAGGAACAGGTTGCCCGTATCGCGGACAATCCTTACGTCATCTTGGATATGCAGAGTCAGTTGAAATTCATCGCGCCAATGGCGACCATCGTACCCATTGTCTGGAAGGATAGGATCGTTGAAGAAGATACGCAGGCCATCAAAATCAGCGCGCAACCGGTCGAGCACGATGATATTGGGTGCGATGAGCAGGAAATTGCGTGCGAGGACGGAGTCGGGCTCGTAAAGTTTGTGGAAGTAACTCCAAGCGATGAGCAGCGAGAGGACCTTGGTCTTGCCCGCTCCGGTGGCCATCTTAACCACATAGCGTGGCCACGCTTCATCGAACATGCCAGCGGAGATGGCGCCGGAAGCGTCGAAGCGAAGTAGGTCGAATTTGTCGCGGACCTGGCGTACGTCATGTAGCCAGAGAATGGTCTCCACTGCCTCGCGCTGAGCAAAATAGTAGCGGAATGGTGCAAGTGCGCCGTCCGCCTGTTCGAGCATGTGTTCGGTTTCGAACCACCAGCGTAGCAGGGAACGAGAAGTGGCCGAGACTCCCGTATAGCCCGATTCCCGCCATGCGCCAACTTCATTACGGATTTGCGCGACGAGTGGGGGGAGCAGCTTTTCATAGGCGGTGCCGCGCAACTCTTCGGCAGCCGGAAACCAACGCTGATCCGGCACGAGAATTTCGTAGGGCGAGGTGGGGAATTGCGGATGAATGGCCATAATCTATGGTTTCAATAATTTTAGTTGCCCTGGGAGCGGAGTCGAGAGAACCGGGGTGGTAATCCTGGCCAACAATCCGCCCTAGTACCTGCAGCGTATATACCATAAACTGACAGAGGTCAACCCATTCGCATTGCCGAACCGTCACAGAAGCGTCATCCGTCTTTCATAAAGCTGTCACAGAGGCGCTCTAGGATGTCTCATATCACCATCCTTGTGACGGCAGACTCAGCCATGAGTGTGATATTTCTCCATCCCGTCCAACAGGCCGATCTCGATTCCTCGGCATCCGCCCTACCTCTACGGCGGATTCCTAATGGCTACCGGCTACCGAAGTAATGATAAGGGGAAAGACCATGTTCGACGCACTGCTGTCTGTAGCGGCGGCCCTGGCCGCATTGGCTTATCTAGGCGGATTTACCGAATCGATGCCGGTGACGGTGACCCCGGCCTTGTGGAGCGCCACCTTGGCCGCCTACGCCTACCGTGTCTACCGCACCAAACGCCGGATCTCACGCGAACAGGTGGGTATCCTGCTCGCAACCCTGCGCCAAGGGGCATAACCATGTTTGCAATTGCTAGCGACAGCTTCCATTCCTTCAGCCTGAATGCCCCGGTCATTCAAGATATCCTCCATCATGCCAAACCCTTGGGACACAATGAGGTCCCGAATAATCTCAATCTCGGATTTGGTTTTCTTTACTATGGATTGGTTCGGGCGTTGCGTCCGCGCCATGTCCTGGTGATTGGTTCTGGATTCGGATTCAGCGTGGTTTGTCTCGCCCTTGGCCTCAAGGATAACGACCGAGGACGATTGAGCTTTGTAGACCCTTCCTTTTCAGTGTTGAAGGATGGCCCCTTTAAAACAATGGGCGGAACGGGACAGTGGGATACTCCGGAAAAAGTTCAGGCCCATTTCACACGCTTCGGTGTCGATGAATGGGTAACCCATCATAAGCTCACCAGCCAGATGTTTTTCGATGGCTACGAAGACCGGGCTCTACCTACCATCGACCTTGCCTTTATCGACGGAAATCATTCCTACCGGCAGGTGCGCAATGATTTTTTAAGCGTATTGCGCCATACCCGTAAGAATTCCTATCTCTTGCTGCACGACACCCATATCTATCTGCGTGAAGCAGTACGCCACGCGGGAGTAAAACGTTGGCTGACAATCATCAGCAGCCATAATGAGTTATTTGAAGTAATTGATTTTCCCTTCTCCTCTGGGGTCGCTGTAGTGCGCGTCCTACGCGATCGTGCGTGGGAACAGCTCAACGATGTGAGTGTGTGATGGAAATAATATTATTCCTGCTACTGGCACTAGGATTCGGGGTAGGATTTCTGTATTGGCGTATGGTATGGTTTTTCCGCAATCCTCCTCGTCATCCCCCGTTAGGTGATGGGATTTTGAGTCCGGCGGACGGTACCGTAGTCTATGCCCATCGCGTGGAACCCAATGCAGAGGTTGTCGTCATCAAACAGGGGGTGAAGGCCACCATTACCGACATCGTCAGGGAGGACGAAGCAACGGCTAAGTTAATTGTCGGGATCTTTATGAGCCCGTTTAATGTCCACTATAACCGTGCCCCGTTGTCGGGACACATCGACCTTATCCGTCATTACCCCGCTCGTGGCGGAAATCTCTATATGGCGCAGATGCACCTGCGGATCTTGCTCCGCTGGCTCCCGCTCTATGCCGGCAGTCTCCATATTGTCCAGAATGAACGCACCGTCACCCGTATTATCGGAAACTATCGGGGGACACCGCTGGCCGGTTATGTGGTACAGATCGGATCGCGGGGGGTACACGGCATCGAGAGTTTCCTGGAAGAGGGCGAAGCGGTGGAACGGGGCGCAGTATTCGGGATGATCCGCATTGGGTCACAGGTGGACTTGGTCATCCCGTGGCGGGAGGGAATGAAACTGTTGGTCCAACCCGGTCAAAAGGTGAGGGCTGGGGAGAGTATCATCATCGAATAGAAAATCATTTAATCATTTTGAGTAAGAAGCAGGGCATGTTGGTGGTCGATATCCCACTGCAGCAAACTCAATCGACCATCCGAATATTCCGCAAGCGCCGTACAATTCTCGACCCAGTCCCCAGTATTCGCATACAGGACCCCTTCCCGAACCCCAAAGGCGGGTTTATGGATGTGGCCACAGATCACGCCATCCAAACCACGATAGGCTGCCTCTCGGGCCAGCACGGTCTCGAAGTGGGCAATATGGCGAACCGCCTTACCCACCCGCTGTTTTAAGTATCCCGACAAAGACCAATAAGGGAAACCAACAATACGCCGCAATTGATTGAGACCCCGGTTGATGGATTGAATCAAATCATAGGCACCATCCCCCAGATGGGAAACCAGGATATTGTGTCGTACCAGGGCATCAACGGCATCACCGTGGGTGACCCACAGGTGCTTGTTGTCCGCAGTCGTGTGAATCACTTCGGCCCGAATCTGGAAAAGACCGAAGCGGCTCCCGGTAAACTCCCTCATGGCCTCATCGTGGTTGCCGGGAATATAGATGACTTGTGTCCCCGCTCGGGCCTTAGCCCACAGGGCCTCCATCACTTGGTTGTGGGCATCGGGCCAATACCAATCACCGCTCAAACTCCAGAGGTCAAGAATATCGCCTACCAGGTAGAGATATTCGGCCTCAGTGTGCGCTAAGAATTCCAGGAGCGGAGAGGCATGACAAGTCCGCACGCCGAGATGTAGGTCCGAGATCCACAAGGAACGGAATCGGTTAGAGGTATCGATTGGTCCGGTGACGGAGTGGGATAGGGCTAGGCTCGGCATGACACGCTCGCTGGTATAGATGCCGGACCTTGACCACCGTGGTTAATCCGGCAGGCCCGTCACCTTACTCGGTCCATGTGTCAGTGTTATTTCTTTTGGAAGACGAGTTGTGGACGTGGGTCGAAGGGTACGCTACGGACACGGGTGCGTAGTACGAAATCGAATTTTTTCATGATACGGCAGATAGCGCGTCCCTTGAGATGCGGTCCACTATCGAGTGCGACGAAACTTCCGCATTTTACGATGCGCTTCAATTCCTTCGCCAAATATTCAAAACTATCCTCGCTGAGGTGATGACCGACCACGCCACTGGAATTCACATAGTCTACGGAATGGTCGGCAAGAAGTTTACCGGAAGCATCATGCAAGGGTTCCGTGACGCTACCTGCAATAAATTCAACCGCGAGTCGCTCTCCCGCCGCAGTACGGAAGGCACCGGAGCTTGCAAGATGACGCGCCCGACCGATGAGATCTTCTGAAAAATCCACGCCGATGATCCGCCAGGCAGGCATACCGTACCAAGCCAGAATACGGGTCGAACTACCCGGACCACAGCCAAGGTCAACGATTAACGCCGCGTTTTCGCGAATCCTGCCCTGCAACGCCCTCGGGATCTGCCGCCAGTTTACCCATTCCTGGGCGCCATTAATCGCAGAGAAAGTATTGTCATCCATTCCATTATAGGCATCTTGGACGAAGGCTCGTTCCTGGCCGCGAAAACGATAGCCACCAATCGTTTCGATCTGGAATTGTCGCCACTTCAACCGTACTAGGTTGGTAAGGGAAGGGGTTACGATTGGTAGGGTGGTTGCTGCCTTATGGTCAGATGTCTTTGATACTACCGGCACGTTCGCTACCTCGATAATATGAAATTTGTCTAGAAATCTTGGTGTCATCGCTTGTCTTCCGCTCCAGTAGTCACCAACGGGTATTGCGCAGAGCGTTATTAATAATTATAAGTCAGTTTAATCTTTTCAGTAAACTAGTCATGACCAAGTGGCCACGTCAACGCCTGTTGATAGCGGAAATATTTATTTTTCATCCGGTTACGTTAAGTAACGAAACTTTCACAATCTTGTAACATGACGGCGTTAGCATTATCTTTCGGATCAAGGTTGCTAAATTTCATGAATCCCGACAATACTTAACTCAAGCTGCCACCTATCCAAGATTAGTCTCCTTGCTTTTCCTGTCCGAACCTTGATTCACCTGATTGATTGATTATCTTGATTAAATCGATTTAGACTTTATCAAGAAAATCCCGTAATCAGGTGAATCAAGGTTCAGACATCATAAGTGGCAACTTGAGTTACCTAGTGTATGGCTAAAATTGCCCAGATGCTGTGTATAAACAGATCTCGATAACCAAGGCTTAACTAATGACAATTATAAATCCTAACCGAGACGAGCTTCAAAATATTTTGCAGTACTTAGAACAAGCCATCCATGATCATAATCTATGGCTCATGGACTGGCATCGCGCCATCATCCTTCAAACCTCCGCTGATGCCCCTCAAGTATCGGATAATTCTCCGCTCTATTGTAAATTTGGAAAGTGGTACCACCAGGCTTCCCGTTATCTGACACGATTCCCTATTTTCGAAAAAATCGGCCTATTGCACATTCATATGCATGCCGCGGCCGATCAGTTATTGGCACAAAAAAGTGACAACAAAACAAATTTTCTCAGGGAATATGATGCTTTTCTGGCGTTACGGGAGGAGTTTCGGGAATTGGTGCGTATTTTCGAAACGGAGTTGAGAGAATTCCTGCTTCGTCTTGATTCCATCCCCCGTATCATTGACCGCCGAAGGATGATCCCACGTATATATCAATGCCAGGAACGCTTGACAACTCAGCAGGAGGGCAGCGTAATTTGTCTATTGAACCTAAATTACCGTCATCACTATGGTCAGGTTGTCGATGAGCTAAATTACCGTCATTATTATGGTCGAGCTGTCGATGAACAAATCATTGCCACCATTGCCCATCTTCTGGCTACTTACCTCCGGGCGGAGGACATTATATTTCGTAGCGATGAAGAGACGTTTATTCTGGTCTTAGTCAATGTTTCCATGGCCACGGCAAATAGCGTGCTGGAGCGGTTGTGTGCCATCATTTCCGATCAAACCATCGTTTTTGATAGTCGGAGCTCGCTGAAGGTGGCCGCTGCTTTTGGTATGGCCCCCCTAGAGATGGGTGTATCCGTAGAAGAATCGATGGATCGTGCTGCGCGGACGCTGGGCGAAATTAATGGCTGGATCCCTAGCTTAACGCAAGGGGCAGATGAAAGGGGAAGGATGTGTCAGCATCCCATGATCCAATCACTCGCGTGCTATTCCCAACGCTTTTAGCCGTTAATGATCATTGGGCGGGACGTATACCATGACGATAAAGGTAATATTTATTATTTATTATTTATTGATTAGACTCGGACTGGTCAAGACATTGGCCAACGCCAAACCGATTTCCGCCGCTACATTGGACCCCTTGTCTTCCACCGAATCCACGTAGCCGGTACGTTGGTTCCAATTACGCTCTGTCACGACCACCACCGCCTTGTCCCAATCCTCGTTATTCGTATCACCTGTTAACGCCGCGTACCATTTATAGGGCGAAAGCCCGCACCGGGCGAGTTCCTGTTGGTGATGCTCGCCGCGTGATTGACCGACTTTTGATTGATCCGCTGGTCGAGCGCAGTGGTTACGCCACTCGGAAAGCGTCAGGGTATCAGCGGGGAAGAGCGGAGTCCCCGTTTTTCCAGCTAATTTAAGCGGGGTATTACGGGCGCCACTGGTGCAGCGTAGTACCGTTCTCCGAAACCTACCCATTTATCTCGCAGGACAAACAGTGTTCGGTTCCT
>CAUYUB010000111.1:0-72079 GCA_963575685.1 Gammaproteobacteria bacterium
AACGGATATTGGTCGGTACGGAAATTACGAGACCCCCTCATTCGCATATCCTGCCGGGTGCAACCCGTCGAGCGCACTTTCGGGTTGAGGACGGGCGAGACGTTTACCAGTAATAAGTTATCAATAAGTTACGGAGGGAAACCGCCTTGTTGTTCCAGTTCCCTGGTCTGGAGGTTGGGAGCCAGCACTCCAGCATGGGGGGCGCGCTCGACGGGTTGCACCCATTCGGGCCTGATGGGCTGACTTTTTGGGCAGGCAACAAGTACTTTCTAGCGCTGCATGACCTTGGAAAATTCAGCTATCGCTTTCAGGCACTACGTTCGGATCTGCGTACTGGCCCATCGCCTGATCGTGGCAAAGGGGTTTAAATGGTTACTCCTCCATATACCTTTTCCCAATAATCCTTCAGATAGCCCATCTTCTCTTCGACCCAAACCATATTGTCCAGATACCACCGGACCGTCCTTTCAAGCCCGTCCTCAAAGCCTGTAACCGCCCGCCAGCCCAGTTCGTTTTTTATTTTGTCCGCATTCAGTGAATATCTAAAGTCGTGACCCGGCCGATCTTTGATAAACTCGATCAGTCCCTCGGGCTTCCCCATGATCTTAATCACGCCCTTCACTACGTCGATATTCCTTCGCTCTTGCCCACTTCCGATATTGTACTCCTGTCCGGGCCGGCCCCGCTGAAGGATCTCGAAGACGCCGGCTGCGCAGTCCTCCACATATAGCCATTCCCTCACATTCAGCCCTTTACCGTACACCGGTATCCTCTCATTTCTCAATGCCTTGTAGATGATGACCGGGATAAGCTTTTCCGGATATTGCCACGGCCCATAGTTATTGGAGGGCCGTGCCGTTACCACCGACATCCCGTAGGTCCTGTGATAGGATTTTACCAAAAGGTCCGCTGCGGCCTTGCTTGCGGAATAGGGGCTGCTCGGATTGAAGGGTGTCGTCTCAATGAATTGCCCTTCTTCGGGAAGGTCCCCGTACACCTCGTCGGTTGAGACATAAAGGAATCGCTCCACCCCGAACTTCCTTGCCATATTGAGCAACTGGCTGGTCCCCTTTACGTTTGTCTCGATGAAGACAGAGGGGTCCAGTATGCTTCTGTCGACGTGGGATTCGGCGGCAAAGTGGGCGATATAATCGATCCTCTTTTCCTTGAAGATATCTTCGAGTCCTGTGGAACAGATATCGGCCTCAATAAATTCGAGCCTTCCGGCAGTCTCCTCTAACCTCTTTCTGTCCCCTGCATAGGTCAGGCTGTCCAACACCATCACCGCATGACCCTTTCTCACCGCCTGCCTGGCAAATTCGCTTCCGATAAAACCGGCCCCGCCTGTTACTAGTATTGTCTTCATCTTTCAACCCTCAAAAATTCCTCCGTTGCCTCCTGCCACGAGGGAAGCGCATAACCGAGTGTCTCTTCCAGGGGAAAATTCTCAAGCGCTGAGAATGGAGGCCTTTTTGCCTGCGTATTAAACTCGGCACTCTTGGCAGGCAGGAGTTCTCCCTGCCATCCGATCTTCCTGAGGATATGCTCGGCCCACTTGTACCTAGTGCAGTGCCCTTTATTGGTCATGTGGTAAAGCCCAAAGGCCCCGGTCCCGATCAGATCGAGGACCGCTCCGGCCAGATGTTCCGCATACGCGGGACTTGATACCTGATCGTCTACGATCCGAAGCTTGTCGCTCTTCGCCGCCCATTGAAGGACCTTTCGGGGGAATGAGAATTCGCCTTTTCCGAAGACCCAGCTCAGTCGCACGAGAAAGAATCTCTCCATAAGGTCCCTGACATACCTCTCGCCCAGGAGTTTGCTTTCGCCGTACCGGTTTTCAGGCGCAGGCCTATCCACGATAGTGTAGGGTGAGGCCTTTGCACCATCAAAGACGTAATCCGTGCTGAAATGTACTAGCACACAGCCCAGCTTCCGGCTCTCATTGGCGAGGTTCCGCACGCCCACGCCGTTGATCATATACGCTTGGCGCCATTGGTCTTCGGCCTCATCAACGGCATTATACGCGGCGCAGTTGATCACGACGTCGGGTCTGCAGGCCTGCATCACCGCGGAGACCTTTGCCTGAGAGGTAATATCGAACTCCGCCTTCTTTAGGGCCTCGAATTCAACGGACCGCTCCCTCAGCAGCCGAATGATCTCCGTTGCAAGTTGTCCCCCTGAGCCGCTGATCAGATACCTCATTTTTTCTTTGCCTCAATAGTCATAATTTATATCCGCGTCTTTAAGCAAAGGTAGGATGAGGTCCTTTTCCGAAAGCATGGGATTGACGTCCGGCCACCGGATGCCAATTTCAGGGTCATTCCAGATTATCCCACGTTCGTGGACCTGCGAGTATTCATCCGTACATTTGTACTCCACCTCGGCGACCGCGGACATCACTAAAAAACCGTGCGCAAACCCGGCCGGGACATAGAGCATCTGCTGGTCTTCCCCGGACAGTTCAAGCCCTACCCACTGCCCAAAGGACGAAGAACCTCTTCTGATATCTAGTGCCACATCGAAGATTCTTCCGACAAGACACCTGACCAGCTTTCCCTGTGCTTTGGGGACCTTCTGGTAATGCAATCCCCTCAGCACACCCTTTACCGATTTTGAATGGTTATCCTGGACAAAATGCTCCGTGATGCCTGAGCCCGCGAAATCAGAGTATTTGTAGGTTTCAAGAAAAAAACCCCGGCCATCCGGAAAGACCCGGGGCCTGATAGCCACTACCTCTGGTATTCTCAACCTCTCGAAGGAAAAAGGCATACTCGCTCCTATTTCACGAGGCCCATCAGGTATGCCCCGTAGCCGTTATTCCTGAAGGATTCGGCCAGTTTCAAAAACTGTTCCCGGTTGATGTAGCCCTGAAGGTAGGCGATCTCCTCTATGCAGGCTATTTTCAAGCCCTGCCTCTTTTCAATGGTCGCGATAAACTCGCTCGCTTCAAGGAGGCTCTCAGGAGTGCCTGTGTCCAGCCAAGCATATCCTCGGCCCAGGGTCTTGACCTGCAGTCCACCCCGCCGGAGATATTCGTTGTTGACATCGGTTATCTCAAGCTCTCCTCTCCAGGAAGGTCTGACCCCCTTTGCGATTCCGATCACCACATTGTCATAGAAATAGAGCCCGGTGACCGCATAATTGGATCTGGGCTCCCTCGGCTTTTCCTCTATTGAGATGGCGTGACCCGCTGAGTCGAACTCCACAACGCCGTACCTTCCAGGGTCCGTCACATAGCAGCCGAAGACCACCGCCCCCCCTTTTTCCTTTACTTCCTTGCGCGCCCCCCTTAGCAGATCAGTCAGACCGTGGCCGTAAAAAATATTGTCACCAAGGGCCAGGCAGACGTTATCCTGCCCGATAAACTCCTCGCCGAGGATGAACGCCTCTGCAAGGCCGTTAGGGCTGGGTTGTTCCTGGTAGGAAAGAGAGAGCCCCAACTGCGAGCCATCGCCAAAGATATCCCAGAACCTTGGCAGGTCTTTTGGGGTGGAGATGATAAGGATCTCCCGTATCCCCGCCAGCATTAGCACCGACAGGGGGTAATAAATCATTGGTTTGTCATAGATGGGCAGAAGCTGTTTACAGACCACGGCCGTCATCGGGTACAGCCTCGTGCCACTGCCTCCTGCTAAAATAATACCTTTCATAAAGCCCATGTGCCTCCTGTTAAGATTTCTTGATTCAGATTATTTTTAATAAATTGTTTGGCTCATTTTTCATTAAGTTCCCCGGAATTTTGGTGGCGCCTTATTTCTTATTTATTTTAGTTTTTTCTTTGGGATATATTTTGACTTTGGATTAATATCAATCGTTTGCAAGCTTGGCACCAATACAACATCCAAGTCCTCCATTGGAATAGCACCAAGCAACACTTCACTTTCTCCTGGTAATACCATTGCATTACAGCTGGTCGTTCAGTTTTTAAAGTTAACAATCAATGGTCCAACAACATCCACGGTTGTAATTGTTCCATCCGCCAATTCAGCCTCACTGGTGCCAACCTTCATTAGGTCAAGCTGAGTCTGTATGTGCTCATTGATGCACATCATATAATCCCTGCTGTCTACCAAAGCGGTGACAGATTCTTTCTTTATCTGTTCTTTGCTGATGTAGCCTTTGTCTTTCAAGTAAGACATCTTCTGCGCTTACCAACTCCAAATCTGCATAGGTTAGCCCCATTCTATCTCTCCTTTAGCGTTATCATTACCTTGAACCCACGAGTAGTGCTGGTTCTCTGTAAAAACATGCATATTAGATGGTATTTTGGTCCATGAATGACTTGCTTGACGCCTGACCGGCTGAGCTTGAGAATCTGACCAGAGTACCTGGTTGCCATTTACCTTATTTGTGACAGTATCAAGCTAAGAGATTCGATGCAACGTTACCATTCAATGGCCTGTACGGTCTTGCTGCTGTTTTGCGTCCCCGTTATCGCTGCTACCCCCCCTTACCCAGCAGCATCCATGGGCGGACAGACAGGACTTATCAATATGCCTGACGCTCGGATAGAGGAAGACGGTAGTTGGCGGCTCGGTGTCAGCAACACTACGCCCTATGGTGCCTTGTGGTCGAGCATATCCTTCCTACCGTGGTTGGAATTGTCTGGACGCTTCACCCACATCCAGGGTGTGCAAAGATTCTCTGAGAATATCCAGTACGGCAGCTACGAAGATAAAGCCTTTGACCTAAAGCTGGTGCTCCTGCCGGAATCTCTTTATCTGCCCCAGGTCGCCATCGGTACCCAGGATTATTTGGGTACCCGACTCTTCGGTGCCGACTACCTTGCATTCAGCCGTCATTATGATTATCTGGACCTTACCACCGGCTATGGAACGGGGTATATCCAGGGGGCTTTTTACGGTGTCCGTTATGCTCTTCCTTGGGATAATTTTTCTCTGGTGGCGGAATATGACGCCTATAATTATGCCAAGGAACCTCATAGTCAGCAGTCCGGTGCAGCGGAACGACCAGGTGGGCTGAATTATGGTTTAGAGTACCGTTCTCGTCTCCTCGGTGCTCAAGTGTCCCACCAAAGCAATACCTGGGGCATTAATGCCTATGTATCCTTACCGCTGATGGAGAAAGAATTCATCCCTAAAGTTAACGAACCCCCACCTTCTACCCGACAGGAGAATCAGGTTACCGTACGGGAGTGGTTGGATAATCCAGCCTATCGTCAGACATTGCTCACCGCGCTCTCCGAGCAGGGTTTCGAGAACGTGCATCTGCACATGGAAGAGAAGACCCTCCAGGTCAGTCTTACTCACCCGCGTATTTCTCTAGTAGGGCGTGCCGTTGGTCGAGCGGCGAGGATTTTTGTGCTTTCCGGACCGAGCGACCTCGATGGTATTGAGGTCACTTACACCAACAATGGTATGCCAGCACTATCCTACCAATTCCGCAGCCCGGCGGCATTGCGCCGTTATTTTTCCGGTAAGCTCAGTATAGCTACTCTCAAGAATTCCGTTAGTATCTTTTATGCGTCACCGGAGTACGCCAAACGATTCGCTGCTGAAGCAGCACCGGAATTTGGTAATCCGGAATTTAGTAACCCGCTACTAGGTATTACCCGATGGTTTGGATTCAACGAAAAGGATGATATCGCCGATGCAAAAGGAAAACCGGAATCCGTTCAAGAAGCAAAAAATGAAAAGGTTTCCAAGAACATCCAAGGAAACAAGAGGAAAAGCCCTGGTAGTTTCGACTTCAACCCCATCAAAATCGATACCTTCTTAAACGATCCGGGTGGAATGTTCCATTATAATATTTACAGTCAAGCAAGCTATGATTATAAAATCAATGATAGCTTCTTTCTCGATACATCCGTTCACCTCACCTTGGCAGAGGATGTGACGAAGACTACTCGTAAGAAATCAAACAGCCAGTTGCCGCATGTGCGTAGTGATGTCTCCGACTATTTGGCAAATGGCCCAATGCGTCTCAATAATCTGCTTTTAAGTAAATACCTCCAGCTACGCAAGGAGGTATATGGCTGTGCCACGTTTGGGTATTATGAAGATATGTTTGCGGGTACTGGGGGGCAGGTGCTTTACTATCCTGAAAACCAGGATTGGGCGATGGATTTGGTGGTTGAGGCGGTTCGTCAAAGAGCACCGGAGTCTCAATTCGGTTTCCGCGATTATGGTACGGTGACAGCAATCGGCTCTTTTCATTACCGTTTTCCCCTCTATGGTATCACCACTGCGATACGGGCGGGTCGTTTCCTAGCCAGGGACGAGGGAGTCAGTTTTGAAATTGGTCGTCGCTTTCGTTCTGGTATTGAGATTGGTGCTTGGTATACTTGGACCAACGGTAATGATACTACCTTACCGGGGTCTCCTACGGCGCCCTATCATGACAAAGGTGTGTTCCTATCCATACCACTTGCCGCGTTTCTTACCAAAGACACCAAGAGTCGCGGTAACTATGCCATTTCACCATGGAATCGTGATGTCGGTCAGCGGGTTTCTGCGCCTGATTTATATAGAATTATGGAATATACCCTTCCCGCGAGGCAATTTGATACATTATCGGGATTGGCTGACTGAAAATAGCGATATAGTTAGCTGTTCACCTTGGAATACCTAAATGAAACAAGCAGCATTTTTATGGCTTTTAATTTTCTGGTTTAGTGGCGTCGCCGTAGCGGCAAAATCCCCCCCTCACTTCCAAGCAGAGCTTAGGCCGGCGTTGGAATTGGCGATCCCTCATCCCCTTGATCCCAATGAGTCGATCAACCGGAAAATGTTTAACTTCAATGCTTGGTTGGTGCAAAACGTGGTAGACCCTACGGCCAATTGGTTGGATCGAACGCTACCGGAGATGCTCAAACAGGCGGCACATAACGTTTACGATAACCTGGTTGAACCCGAATTTATTCTTACCAACAGTTTAGTGGGAAATTATGATGCCTCCAAAGTCTCGGCCAAACGCTTTCTGCTCAACTCGACCATCGGCTTGGTAGGTCTGTGGGACCCTGCGGAAAGGATGGGCTATCAACGCACTGAAACGGAATTTAGCGAATCCTTGTGCGTTGCTGGTCTCGACCCAGGCAACTTTATCGTCTTACCGGTCATTGGTCCCGCCAGTAGCCACAGTTCTATGTTGTTGACGGGCTTTTTTGCCGTAGAATGGTATATCCTTTCGCATATTTCACCGATCATTGCTACCGCCGATCTCGTCATCGATATCAGCGCCTCGGCAGCCAGCCTACGTTATGCTCGTGAGGTGCCCAACAGTACCTCCAAAGACCCCTATCTTATCCAGCGGGCCGACTACCAGAACTACCTGTGGCCGCATTGCTCCTCATATCTCGAAAAGAAACTTTCATCACCCCCCGAAGCAGTGGAATTAGACAAAGAAAAACCTCTTAAAAATAAATAGGTTAAGAAAATTATTTATTATAATTGTCACATTATAGGCGGCTTAATACTATTTTCCAGGAATTACTCTCCAGATCATTGCAATTACCGTTCCCATACCGCCCACGTATAGGCTCACGCTCCACAACATAAACCGGTCCATTCGACGAACCAACTCTTCAAAACGTTTATCTAGCGTCTCAAAACGTTTATCCACCATTTCGAACCGCTTATTCATATCCTCGCGTAGTTCTATAAAGCGTTTATCCATCGCTTCGAACCGCTTATCCACCGCTTATCCACCGCTTATCCACCGCTTCAAACCGCTTATCGATGGTCTCAAAGCGCTGGCTCATCATGGCAAAACCTTGTTGCATCAGTTCGCCCTGATGTTTCAGCGCCTCCTCTACCCGTACCATTCGTTCCCGTAATTCGATCTCATAAACCACTGGAGGTTTGGCCATGCTTTCTGTCGCCAACCATTCTCCGATGTGCATTCGAACATAATTTCCGATCTGTTCAAGATCTTGTTGTGCCAGTGCCATATTTGACTCCTATTCTAAATAAAAATCAGATAGAAGAACCGCTGTGAAATCATGCGTTTTAACCAAGACTCTCGACTCTCAATCTTCTCTTTCCATTACCCTTGCATCAATAGCCATTACCCACGCGAGCGGTGCGGACCAGGGCAAGGGCGGGTTCGTAATCAAAGCGTTCAACCAGCCGTTCCAGTTCTGTCGCCTGTTCACCCAGTACGGCTCGAAGGCGGGGACCGTTCTCGTAGAGAAAGGCACGCCCGACATAATCATTGGTAGCGAGCAGGCGCTCCAGTCGATCCAATAATCCCCGCGCCTGTTCGGAAGTAACATGCGATGCCGTGGAAGGGATTAGAGGCACGGCGAGAATACTGACGACCAGCGTGTTCAATTCCGTTTCCACTATCGCCCGCAGGGACTCGATCTCCGCTATCGAACCGCCGTGGTGAAGTGCTTCTTCCAAGTGCTGCACTTGTCGTTTGAGCGTAGTGGCTCCCAAATTGCCGGCCACGCCCTTGAGGGCATGAGCGAGGTGTTTCGCCCCTTTTCGGTCACCCTTGGTCATATTTTGGGCGAGCCGAGCCATATCGTTCCGATGATGACGGGCAAAGCTATGCAACAGTCGAACATAACTGTCGACCCGGCCGCGCTGGGTTTTCAAACCCAATGCGGTATCCAAACCGGCAATGGTGCATAAGGCTGGCGGTAGGACCGGAGACTCTGGTGACGATGCTGCTGTTTTGGGGGGGGGAGAAACGGTTGCTGTCAAATCCTGAGGATCTCTCCCTTCCCCTGCCGAAAATGAAGGCGCAGGGACCGTATTTCTATTCCGCAACCATCTGGCTAGGCTCGCAAACAGGGCCTCCGGGACCACCGGCTTGGCCACGAAATCGTCCATTCCCGCTGCTAAGCAGCGGTGACGGTCTTCCGCAAAAACGTTGGCACTCATCGCCAGGATTGGGACATGTGCTCGACCAGTAGACAGGGCGCGGATGGCGCGCGTGGCCGCGAGTCCGTCCATGACCGGCATCTGTACGTCCATCAGGATCAGGTCGTAGGACTGCTGCCGTACCTTCGCCAACGCCTTTGCACCCTCCTCAGCCAAATCTACCGTCAACCCCACCCCCTCCAATAGTTCCCGCACCACTTCCTGGTTGATTGGATTGTCTTCAACCACTAAAACCCGTGCTCCGCGGTAGTCCTGCAACAACACTTGTTCCGCATCCAAGGTTCCTTCCCTGACCTGCTCCGTTCCTCGACGCAGCCGTGCCGTGAGCCAAAAGGTGCTACCGACCCCTGGGGTACTTTCTACCCCGGTTTCTCCTCCCATGAGAATCGCCAACCGCCGGTTGATGGCTAATCCTAATCCGGTACCGCCATAGCGTCGAGTAATAGAATTATCTGCCTGCTCAAAGGCGGAAAAGAGCCGCGAGCATTTATCGGGATCGATGCCAATACCCGTATCTTGAACCTCGAATTGTACCCATAGGTCATCCTCCGACTCTTCCAACACCCTTGCGCGTAATCTAATTTCCCCCTGCTCAGTAAATTTTACGGCATTGTCCAAGTAATTGAGCAAAACTTGGGACAGCCGGATAGGGTCACCATACAACCAGAGCGGCAGTCCATCCCGGTCGATGGTAAAGGTCAACCCTTTATCACGCAGCCGAGGCCCAATCATCGCGATAATTTTGTCCAACATCTCATCAACGGAGAAATCAGTAACCTCCAGCTGAAAACGACCGGCCTCAATTTTGGAGAGGTCCAGAATACCGTTGATAATGGACAGCAGATGGTACGCCGCAGTAGAAATTTTATCGAGTTTATCGAGGTGGTCGGGGTCTTTCGTTCCGCGACGGAGCAAATGGGTAAGTCCGAGGACTGCATTCATGGGCGTTCGAATCTCGTGGCTCATATTCGCCAGGAACGCGCTCTTCGCTCGAGTTGCGGCCTCCGCCTCCTCGGCCCGGTGCGCCAATTCGGCCCAATAATGGCGATTGAGCAAGACAATCTGTTGTTCACGCCGTTTACGTTCTGTATCGTCGAACAAGCTAGAACGACTGTAGAGAAAATTACCGTTGGCATCACAGACCGTATCGGCATTGATGACGACGGGGAGTAGAGAGCCATCTTTACATACCAGATTGTATTCTAGATCCCGCACCCGTCCGGTCTTGAGGAGGATTTGGAAATTGGTGGAAAACCGCTCCTGAGATTCCAGAGGCATCAGGTCACGGATATTTTTCTTCCCAATCAATTCCTCACGGGTATAGCCGAGCATCGCCAACTCGGTATCATTCACCGCAACGTAGCGACCTTGTGCGTCCAGGGAATGGTAACCGCAGGGTGCGTTGTTGTAGAGGTCGGCGACTTCCGCCGAGGTATTCTCCAGGATTCGGTTCGCTTCTTGCAATTGCCGTGTACGTTCTTCCACCAATTCTTCGAGACGATGGCGGTGGCGGTCGAGTTCTTGGTTGAGGCGTTTCTTCTCGGTAATATCCTCCTTAATCGCCAGATAGTGGGTAATGGTACCGTCGGGTTGACGAATTGGGGTAAAGCTCTCATATTCAACGAAGAGTTCCCCATTTTTACGCCGATTAATGAACTCGCCTTGCCAAGTCCGGCCCTGGGTCAATGCCTTCCACAAGGTGTCGTACTCCACCTGTGGCGTCTGGCCCGATTGCAGGAAGCGCGGATTTTGTCCCTTTACTTCGTCGAAGGTATATCCGGTAATGCGGGTGAATGATTCGTTGACATACTCAATTTCTGCGGCGGTATTGGTGATGATGATACTGTTGGGGCTCTGCTCGACCGCCAGCGAAAGTTTACGCAACCGGGCCTCGGCCTGTTTGCGCTCGGTGATGACATCGAATACCACCACGAAATGTGCCGGTGCCGGACTGTACACTGCGGCGGAGATCCACTGTTGCAGCGCAGCTACCTGGATCTCAAAGCGCTCGGGCCGACCGGTGCGTACCACCCGGCCGAAGATCTCAAACAGTTCTGGGTCCTGCTCGCGGATACCGGGGATGACCTCTGAAACCCGCCGCCCTACGACATCCCGCAGTCCGGTCTGGGTCACGAAGGCTTCATTTACCGCCAGGTAGACGAAATCCTCCGGCAGACCGTCGCGGTAGAACATCCGGCAATAGGCAACGCCGTTGAGCAGGTTTTTGAACAATGAACGGTAGGTATGCTCACTCTCACGCACGGCCTGCTCGGCCTCTTTGCGGGCGGTGATGTCCAGGATAATACCGCTCCAGACCGCGGGTTCGATTTCCTTGCCCTCTCCTCCCGACGAAAGAGAGGCACAATCACAGAGCGGTAGGCATTCCCCTCGCCCCAGTCCCGGGCACGGCTTTGCGGTAAGGTGAATCCACTTTCGGCGGCCCGAAGGGGTAATGACACGGCATTCCGCACTGAACAATCTCCGTTCGCGGTGTGCAGCCATATCTTCGGCGCGTACTGACTCCACATCATCGGGGTGGACCATCGTCCAAAACAGACTGCTGTCGGCCAACAAGGCGGATTCGTCCAGTTCAAGAACTTCCCGTAGTCGTGGGCCTACATATAAAAAGCGATTGCTACCGTCCGGATAGAGAAGGTAGTCATAGAGCACCCCAGGCACGGTGGCCACGATGCGCCGATAGCGCTCCTCGCTCTCCTGCACCTGCCCTCCGGTCTGCTTCCAACCGCCGGGGGGAACGGTATCGACGTATGAGGTAGCTACCGGTAGCGTGTCGGCGATGAGCCCCAAGAGCTTCTCGCTGTGCTGTCGGCATAGACCAGCATCACCGATGAAGGCATCGACCTCCACGGTACTGGCAGGGGTCTCTAACGATAATGGTCTCAATGGGTTCGAGGAACTCTTCGCAGCCGCCATGAACGGGCTCCAACACTAGATTCATCCGTGAGAAGTCAACGGGGATTTAAGGGTTCAGAGAGGATACACTTATTTACTCTCCCCTCCCTATCGGTCCTTCTACCATGCTTGATCCCCATTTCTTACGCGCTAACCTGGATGAAACGGCGCGCCGTCTTGCTACCCGAGGCTACTCCCTAGACGTGGCGCTCCTCACCGCCCTGGAGACGGAGCGCAAGTTGGTCCAGGTGGAGACGGAACGCCTACGTGCCGAACGCAATACCCATTCCAAGGCGATTGGTAGCGCTAAGGCCCAGGGCAAGGACATTGCGCCCTTGATGGCCGCAGTGGCTGAGTTGGGGCAGCGACTTACGGAAAATGAGGCCCGTCTTGGGGAGGTTCAGCAGGCCCTTTCCGAGCTGGCGCTAGGGACGCCGAACCTTCCCCATCCCAGCGTGCCGGTGGGACGTAGCGAGGAAGACAATGCCGAGGTGCGCCGCTGGGGCCAACCCCGCACGTTTGATTTTCCTCCTCGCGACCATGTGGCGCTGGGGACGGCCCTCGGTCTGCTGGACTTCGACGCCGCTGCAAAAATCTCCGGCGCCCGGTTTGTGGTACTCAAGGGACGACTGGCCCGACTCCAGCGGGCGCTCATCCAGTTTATGCTCGACCTACATACCACCGAGCACGGCTACACCGAGACCTATGTCCCTTACCTGGTCAATCCGGAGAGTCTCAAGGGGACGGGTCAACTTCCCAAATTTGAAGAGGACCTCTTCGCTCTGCGCCACGTAGAAGGACGGCCCGAGTACTACCTCATCCCCACCGCAGAGGTCCCGGTAACCAACTTGGTACGTGGTGAAATCGTCGATGCGGCGCAGCTACCCCTGAAGTATGTCGCTCATACCCCATGCTTCCGTAGCGAGGCCGGGTCCTATGGAAAGGACACCCGCGGCATGATCCGCCAGCACCAATTTGAGAAGGTGGAACTGGTGCAACTGGTTGCCCCACAAGATTCCTACGCCGCCCTGGAATCCCTTACCGCCAATGCCGAGGTAGTGCTCCAACGCCTCGATCTACCGTACCGAGTAGTGGCCCTATGTACCGCAGATTTGGGTTTTTCATCGGCCAAGACGTACGACCTGGAAGTATGGCTACCAGGCCAGGGGCGTTACCGCGAGATCTCGTCTTGCTCCAACTTTGAGGATTTTCAGACCCGGCGTATGGTGGCCCGCTTCCGCAACCCAGCGACCGGCAAACCAGAATTGCTCCATAGCCTAAACGGTTCAGGTTTGGCGGTAGGGCGCACCTTGGTGGCAGTGATGGAAAATTACCAGGAGGCTGACGGACATATCCGCATCCCAACAGTCCTGCGGCCTTACTTGGGGGGATTGGAGAGTGTATGACTGACTACGTGCGTATCTGCCCGCGCTGTGGGCAAATAAACCCGGAATACGACAACCTCTGCACCACCTGCCTCCATTTCATCGGCATGGAGGAGGCAGTACCGGCATCTACGTCTGCGACCGTGGCGGACGGGGCCACTCATCCGGCGGATACGACGACCGCACCAACAACCATTCCTTCTCCCATTCATCGGTCAGCGGCGACAATGCCGCCATCGTCGCCAACCCCACAGCTCGCTCCTCTCAACCCTATCGGGGAACCGCTAACCCAACGCTTCGTCCCGACTGAGCCGTCCCTGTTTCTGGAGGTAGCAAAAGATAAGCTATTGCCGGTACACCCCGGCTGGCGTCTGGGTCAAGCCTATTCCAGCAACGATGCCGAAATTCAGCTCCCGGCACAGCTCGTCGGGGTTGAATTCGTTCATCGCTATCACTGCTGCTTCGACCATGATCAGGGGCGGTGGTACGTTACTGCCCTCGATCAGCGATCTCTGGCGCGGGATTTTACCAATCCCACTTACATCAATGGCCGTCTTTTGCCCCCTGGAGAACGGTCGGTACTGACTGACGGCGACGAATTACGGTTATCTGGGGTGAGGTTGTGGGTAAGAATTCCGCTAACTCGGCCGTAGCTCCAAAAGCCGTCGTATTCCGAGCAAATTGCGAAATGCCTCATACGGAAACCCGCAAACCAGCTGCGGACTGTGGCTTAATGGGTAGCTGCCTTGGGATTTAAAGTAGATAGGTTACGCTCGTCTTTCGGCAGAGAATGTTCGGGCAGCCGTGAACAAGTTGGATGAGTCACGAAATGGTCACGTATAACCATCGTTATCAGCAACATAATACAGTAACCGATTGATTATTGGTGCCCCGGAGCCGACTTGAACGGCTGACCTTCCCCTTAGGAGGGGGATGCTCTATCCAACTGAGCTACCGGGGCAACGGAGAAGGCGGCCGCCTGCGCAACGGGGCGACCCTATCTTCTGGTGACAACGGTATCAGACTTTCTCTTCACCACGCCAGGGTGTGTTCACAATAAGTAAATGTATGCTTTTAAATTTTAAGGTTGAAAAATATTCTATCCCTGATAGGCGGAACTCACAAGAGTCAGATATAGGTGCATGCCAGATCATTCCAGCGTCCCTCCTTCCCCCTTCGGCGACAAATCGAAAGAAAGGTTCGCCAGCATTACCCGCCGCTATCCTGGCCCGGCGGTCTCGGTCACCCGTATTTATCCGGGCGAAGGAGTAACGGCTCGCTATCTGCCGGATGCTTCAACGCCTTCAACACCCCCGACTCCCCTCAGCGACCGCGCATTTGGGGGGATGCTGGTGGCGGAACGCTACCGGGTGTTGGATGGTCCGCTGGGCGGTGCCAGCGGCGAGGCGGAAGTCTTCCGTTGCTATGATGAACACACCGCGACCGAAGTGGCGGTCAAGCTCTATCACTATCAGGCCCGCCCTAAAGAAGAGGTGATCCGTCAGCTCCAGGGGGTGCATCATCCCCATGTACTATGCCTATTGACCGTGGGCCAATGGAACGGGCGCTTCTATGAGGTCGCGGAGTATTGCGCCGGTGGAACCCTGGCCGACGTCATGCCTCTGTCCGAGGAGGAACTACGGGGCTATTTGGTGGGAGTGGTTGAGGGACTGGAATATTGTCATCGTCAGGGCATCGTCCACCGCGACATCAAACCCACCAATCTGTTCTTTCGAGATACCGGACGACGGGAATTATTGATCGGCGACTTCGGCATCAGTTCCTATCTGGATCTCGGGGATGCGGTACGGGTCACCACCTCCGCTGACCGCTTGACCCTCGACTTCGCCGCCCCCGAATTGCTCGACCGCCATGAGGTGGGTCCCAAGGGAGATTATTACAGCCTCGGGATCACGCTGCTCTACGCCTTTTTCGGCCGTTCGCCGTTCCATGGACGTTCACCCAACGATATTCTGGTTGCCCACCTCCGTGGTCGGCTCACGCTGCCGGAGGGGTTATCTCCCACCTTGACCCATTTGGCGCGTGGCCTCATCACCCCAGACCCGGCGTTACGCTGGGGTTATGACGAGGTCCAAGCCTGGCTGCGGGGGGAAGAACCGCTGTTGGCTCCGACAGTGTTGGAAATCGGCGTGGGGCGTCCCTATCCGGGTTGGCCGGCCGCTCACACCCCCCGAGAACTGGCCGCCGCATTCGAACTCTTTGATGCCTCTCATCATTTTGCCCGAGGCGATATCCGCCGTTGGGTCTTCGACGGTGGCGATGCATCGCTCGCCGACCGCATCGAGCGTTTGGAACAAGAATACGCCGCACGTCCCGAACGTGCCTTGGGCCGGTTACGCTATCTGCTGGACCCGGAAGCGCCGTTGGTGCTGTGTCCATTGGCTTCACGCGGAGGTGCTACGCCAACCGCTTGGCAGGTCCACAATCTTCGGGAATTGGCAACGTTGCTGGAGCAAGACGACCAGCAAGATCTCCAGGATGCCCTGGAGCGGAATTTTTTCGACGGCTTGCTGGAGATTTGGGTGGAGGCCGGACGGGAGGCGGGCGAACGCACGCCGGAACTATTGCAACAGCTACATGCATTACGTCGGCGACTAGGGCGCGGTACCCGGCGCGGACTGACCGCCTTCGCTTTGCTCCGCACTTTGGATCCTGGGCGCGGCCTGGAGGTGGGCGGGATACGGATAGATCGTTCGGGAGGGTTGTGTACCCTGGTCTCGCGTTTGGGGGTGAAGGATGCCTGCACGGCCTTCGCCGACCCACTCTACGACGGACGTTACGAGGAATGGCTACGGGCCGCGTCGCCACCGAATTGGAAAAAGGAACTCAACCTCGTACAAGATCTACGTTATCGCTATGGTTCGGCGCGGGAGATTGGGACCCGTTATCTATTCTGGTCGCATTGTCCGGCATTGCCCTTTCGTTTCCATGATGTAGTGGTGATTGAACCAGCCGCGTTGGCCCGACTGATCGACCATTCCCCCGAGGATACCCGGCGTGGACGCAACTTGCTCGAAGAGGGCTGGATCCGAGCTTGGTTGGTAGGCTCCGGGCGGTTGTCCAATCCGGCTCCATTGGACCAAGTGCTACTCGCTCCCGATCAGCCCTGGGAGGCCAAACTGGAAGAGATACTACACCTGCTCGACCCCTCCCTACCCGTACCTCGGCCTGTTGTCGAGCCCAGTGGCGTAAGCTTTGGGGTAATCTCCCCAGGCGCGGTACGAACCCGATCCTTTACGCTACGCAACACCGGCCGTGGTTATCTTTACGGTACCGTCTGGTTGGCTGATCTAGGAGTGGGTCTGACGCTGGATCGTCACACGTTCTATGGAAATTTCGTGGAATTGGTATTGACCCTAGATCTGCTTGATGCCAACACGGGCAGTCACCGCACGATAATCACCCTGGATACCAATGGCGGATTATTGACAATACCGGTCACCTGGTTTATTCGACCGGAAGAAGAGGACTGGACGCAGTGGTTACAAATTCAGCGTCTGAAAAAATTAATTACCAATGCTCATGATGATGAGAGTTGAGACTGACCATGACGCATGATAAATATTTCGGCAAGGACCTGGAGGCGATGTCCTTTGCAAAAAACTATCATAATTGGATCCTTGCTGAATTCCTTCCCTATCTCGGTAATGCCGTTGCTGAAGTGGGCGCGGGAACGGGAAATTTCTCGACCTTGCTCCTGGAGAACAATATTAGTAGCCTGACGGCATTCGAGCCCTCTCAGAATATGTATCCTTTGCTGCAAAATTTGCTGAACCAGGAGCATCGAGCAAAGGCGGTTAATGATTTCTTTGGGAGGAACGATACGAGTGAGCATTTCGATTCAATTTTATATGTCAATGTGTTGGAGCATATCGAAGATGATGCCGCAGAGCTTGCCCATGCGCATCATGCACTGAATCCACAGGGTCACCTGCTGATATTCGTGCCCGCATTGCCGTGGTTGTACAGCGCACTGGATAAACAAGTTGGGCATTTCCGCCGATATAAAAAGAGAGACCTCGAGGAACTGGTACGGCAGTCAGGGTTTTCGCTTGTCAAGACACGATATTTTGATGTGGCCGGCATAATTCCTTGGTACATCAATTTTGTCCTACTCAAGAATACAATCGCTGGCGGCAGTGTTTCTTTATACGATCGGCTGGTTGTCCCTCCCCTGCGAGTAATAGAAGGGCTTATCCCACCGCCGATCGGAAAAAACTTGCTGTTGGTTGCCAAAAAATACTAAAAGGCTGTGTCATTGTGTCATTGCCTTCGCTGGTGGCCGTGTATTTAGGTATGTGAAAATTCTCACATTCTAAATACTGGCGTATCAGCTTATAATTCCACAATCTAACAATCCGTTAACTTGAATATCCACTTAAAGTCTGATGTCGGAGGAACCACAATGAGACTGTGTAATCGATTGGTATTCTTTTTCCTAATGGCTCTCCTGGGGCTTGCCGCCCTCCCCATGACTGCCATCGCTACCCCCAGCTATACCGTCAATAATGATGGCACCGTAACCGATTCAACCACTGGCCTCACCTGGAAACGTTGTGCCGAGGGCCAAACCTGGACCGGCACTACCTGTACTGGCAGCGCCACTGCGTACACCTGGGACCAAGCCAACGCTCGTACCAGTACCTTTGCCGGTTATAGCGACTGGCGACTTCCCAATATTCGCGAATTGCAAACCATCGTGGACCGCACGGTTTACAGCCCCGCTATTGACAGAACCGTTTTTCCAAATGCGCCCGAGTCGAATTGTTGGTCGGCTTCGGCCCTCGCCGGCTATTCTAATGACGCGTGGAGCGTTGATTTCGGCAACGGCTACGCCGGCAGCAACAGTAAGAATCACTCGTTCCCGGTGCGTCTCGTGCGCGGGGGACAGTCTTTTAGCCTTTTGGGCCTTTCTCGGCCTAGTACCGACTATTCGGATAATGGCGGGGGAACGGTTGTTCATACGCCCACCGGCCTAATATGGAAACGCTGCTCTGAGGGGCAGACTTGGACAGGAAGTACTTGTAGTGGCGATGCCACTACCTATACCTGGGATGAGGCCGTAACCTTAACCGGTAGTTTCGCTGGTCATGACGATTGGCGCGTTCCTACGGAAGAGGAACTAATCTCGTTGGTGGATTACACCATTCGCTATCCAGGTCCAACCATTAATAACACATGGTTTCCAAATACCCCCGCGTCGTATTTTTGGTCGGCTTCGGCCGACGCCAACGTTTCTGCTTCCGCGTGGTTCGTTCATTTCGACTACGGCTACGCCCACAACCTCTATAAGTTTGTCTCGTTCCAGGTGCGTCTCGTGCGCGGGGGACAGTCTTTTGGCTTTTTGGCCTTGGCTGCCGCCCGGACGGGCACCGGAAACGGAACGATAACGAGCAGCCCAGCGGGAATAAATTGCGGTAGCGATTGCTCAGAGGATTATTCCTCTGGTACCAGCGTAACTTTAACGGCTACCCCCGCGAGTGGTTCTCAATTTACCGGTTGGAGCGGTGATTGTAGCAATAGCGGTAATACTTGTACAGTAGATATGACTGCGGCCAAAGACGTTACGGCATCCTTTGCCCTAATTACCTATTCCTTGACGATCAATAAATCAGGCTCAGGTAGTGGAACGGTGACCAGTAGCCCCTCCGGTATTAACTGCGGCACAGGGTGCGCCACGAGTGTCAGGAGCTACAACGGCGGTACGAGCGTAACCCTGACCGCGAGCGCAGCGAGTGGCTCCACCTTTGCCGGTTGGTCGGGCAGCGGGTGCTCGGGGACGGGAACCTGCACGGTGGCCCTGAGCACCGCCCGAACGGTGACGGCCAGCTTCAAGGCCAACCAGACCATCAGCGCTCTCACGTTCGCCCCCGCCACGCTCACCGTGGGCGGCACGACCACGGCCAGTGCCACGGCAACATCCAGCCTCGCGGTGACTTTTAGTTCCACTACTCCGAGTATTTGTACGGTGAATGGGCGCACCGTCACCGCGGTCAGTGCCGGCACCTGCACGATAGCCGCCAATCAAACCGGCAACGCCAACTACAACGCCGCTCCCCGGATCACCCGGAATCTTACGATAGCAATACCCCGCCCTGATTTTGTGGTGACCGGCATTACCCTCACCCCTCCCTCTCCGACGGCCAACGGTACTTTTAGCGTCAACGTGACGGTCAGGAATCAGGGAACGGCTGCGGGGGACGGTGGGCAACTGGTGCTCTGGACCAACCAAGCCCTGGATCAGAATTGCGACACTCCTGGGGATAGAACCTTGGCCGTCGGTACCCTCGCGGTGGGGGCGAGTCGGGTCCTAACCGTCAGTGGTCTTGCTGCGGGTAGCGCGGGAAATAAAACTCTGCACGCTGCCGTGGATAACGCCTGCGCCATTGGCGAATCCAACGAAATTAACAACCAGCGGTCTCAGACCTATACGGTGGTTCCACCGCCATCGCCTGATTTGGTGGTGACCGGCATTACGCTTACCACTTCGCCGATGGCCAACGGTACCTTTAGCGCCAGGGTGACGGTGAGGAATCAGGGAACCGTCGATGCCAATGGCGGGAAGTTAATCGTTTGGGCCAATCAACCCACGACCCAGGGCTGTGCCTCCAGCGGAAACAATTCCGCTACGTTAGGGCTTTTATCAAGCGGGGTTGACACCATCGTAAACTTCAGCAGCCTCCCCGCCGGTAGCGCAGGCAGCAAGACCTTTCGTGCCTTCGTAGACAGTAATTGCGCCATCACCGAATCCAACGAGACCAACAATCAGCGAACGCTGACTTATACCGTTCGCTGACGGTTATCTCCCCATTCGCCATAGCCAACAGAGTTCGGGGCCAGGTCTTTCCTTGTTCCAGGAAAAAGGAAAGACCTGGCCCCATTGTATTTTGCTCATCCCCTTTGAGACAGGTATGCGCAATGCTGCCAAAGTAATACCACAACACTATACCTACGGTGATTACCGCAACTGGCCAAACGATCAACGCTGGGAGTTGATCGAAGGCGCGGCCTATGCTATGACCGCGCCCTTGCGTATCCATCAGCGTTTTGTCGGCAAGCTGAATACCAAAATTGACAATTACCTGACGGCTAAACAGCATGGTTGCCAGGTATATCCCGCGCCGTTCGATGTCCGTCTGCCGAAAGGAGACGAAGCCGATGATGACATCGAGACCTCCGTGGAACCCGATATTTCCATTATCTGCGATTCATCCAAATTGGACAAGTATGGATGTCGCGGTGCGCCTGACTGGATCATCGAAGTGCTTTCTCCTAGCACCCTCCTGCGTGACCAGCGCACGAAACGCGATCTCTACCAGCGGCACCACATTAAGGAATACTGGATTGTCCACCCTACCGACCGTACTGTAACCATTTACGTTCTGGAAAACGGAAAATATGGTTTACCGCGAATTTACGATATGGAAAAACCAACTGCCAGCATTTTATTTCCTGATTTGAGCATCAATTGGTTAGAGATAGAATAAGAGTTTTGTTTTTCTCTGCCATCCGCCCTTTTCGAGAAAGCGTAGGGTGCGCTGAGGTACGAAGCGCACCAGTCTGCCCAACCTTGGAGGTTATGTGCGTAACAATTTCTTTGCCGCACAAAATTAATACACAGCTTTTCCGGTTCGTTCCAAAAGCAACCGCAATTCGGCAGTGTCGCTGTAATGCAGGGTTGGGTCATCGGCTAGGGCTTGATCACGGGAGCCGGCAATAATGGCCTGGATTCGGGGCAAGAGGGCGTGCAACTCGTCGCGTAGATTGGATTCGAGCGTTGCGTTTTGCAGCTTCTCCAGTAGCGCCATCGCCCCTTTGCCCTGGGCAAGGACGGAGGCTACCTGATCGCAGAGTCGGCCACCGGGAAACAGTGCCTCGCCTCCTTCCCGACGGTAGGCCAGATAGGCCGCTACTGCCTCGCCCTGCGTCTGAATTGCCGCCTCTTGATGGCCCTGCTTGCGCTCGATGTCCGCGAGCAGCGCCCAGGTTTTCCAAGGTTCTGCGGTATGACCTTGAGCGGTCTGGCAAACCAGCGCCCGCTCGATCTCTTGCCGTGCCGCGGAGGTCTCTCCTAGATCGAGCAGCGTATCCGCTAAGTGACGACGTGCCTGCCCTTCGTGGAAGGTATTTCCAAAGGTCGCGTAGCGATCCGCCGCCTGACGATAGCAGGCTGCTGCCTGCTCTCGTCTCGCCAGAGAAATGTACAAATCTCCCAATTCGATGAGAGTAAGCGCCTCCCCATTCAGATCGCCGCGGCGCACCCAGATGGCGAGGACCTCTCGGTAAGCGGCCTCCGCTGCCTCTCCATCTCCGATCTCTTGATGGATCAGGCCTATTTGGTGCCAGGCAACCGCCACCATGGGGGATTCCCGTAATTCCATGAAAGATTCTCGGGCCTCGACGTAGAGGCTCAACGCCTCCGGGTAAGCCCCTTGGAGTCGCCAGATATCGGCAAGCTGAAGCCGATTCACGGCGGCATCCCGAACCGCACCCCGCGCTTCATCCGCCGTCAATGCTTCCTGATAGGCGGTAGCGGCTGCCACCAACTGCCCAAGCGCCCGCAGACAGTCACCCCGTTCCGTACAACAGACCGAGGCCATCCGCGCCGCCGTCTCGCTCCCCCCCTCGGCCAACGTTTGGAAGCGACGCCGCGCCACTTCCAGATGGGCCAAGGCCGGCCCGACCGATCCACTCGCCTCCAGCACCCGACTGACCAAACGGTGCGCCATTCCCACATCATAAGCCGCACCAGGATAGGCGCGGTCTCCCGCACCTTCGGCCCGTCCCAACAGGGCTTGTGCCTGTTCCAGTGCTTCCGGCAACCAACCTGCCGTCAGCAATCGTTCCACTGCTGCGGCTTCTGCTGCAAAGGCAGCGCGGCCCCAACCAACAAAGTGCGGTGCCAGACGTTCGCGCAGGGCAGTGACCCGGTCTAGTGCGCGAGGCAGATGGAGGGGGGCAAGGAGGGTCTCCAGCCGCCACACAAACCCCAGCGCCTCCTCTGCGGATCGGTGGACAGCCGCCCAATCCAATAGCAACAAGAGATTGGGAAGCTCGCGTCGGGTAAGCCGAAGGCAGAGGTTGGCGTTGCGAAACCACTCTTTGTACAACGTATCGAGCCGACCCGCCATTGCCTTCAGCCAACGTTCCCAGTCCGTTGCCTGCACCTGTTCGTCGATTGCTGCCGTCAGATAAGCAGGCAGTGCCGGCTCCAGGACCAGACAACCATCTCCCACATTTCGGGCTAACCCCACGCCAACGAGCTGCTCACCAAAGGTTGCCGTCTCCTCCGGTGCGAGATCCAGCATTGCGGCAATCATGTCGAAACTCGCCACTCCCCGAAAGTGGGCAAAGATCCGTACTCGGTCCTGAGATTCAGACGGGAGGCGATGTAGGGACAATACCAACGCGGCGTAGAGGGGACGGATTCGGATTCGATCACGCACTTCATTTCCTTTGGCGGGAGGCGGCGTATGCGTAGTGGTGAGCGGAGTAGAGGAGGGGGGGGCGGCATCGGGTTGGATGCGATGTAGCTCCGCCAAAATCGTACGTAGCTTGCTGGTGGTGGTGCGTACGCCATGACGGGCCAACTCCGGGGCAATCAGGACCAGGGCGCGGGGATGATGATCGACGGTTTGGACTAGATTCAACAGCTCCGTGCGGGTACGGCCTGGGTCCGCAGGGGATGGAACTAGGCGTGCCGCGTGGAGTACCCCTGCAACCAGGGCGATGGCGTCGTTTTCATCAATGGGGCCAAGAGGATGGGTGTGACCGGTGTAGGGAGGCGGCAGGGCCTCGGGACTGGTGAAGAGGAGACGGGTGGTGAGGGCAGCCCGTTGCAGGGCTCGACATAGATCCAAGATCGCCTGAAGACCGGAAGTCGCGGCAAGACAGCTTTCCTCAGAACCGACCAATTTTCCCGACGGAACCGTGGTGAGGCGTACCGTGGCATTGTCCAATAAAATCAGGGTCGGTCGTTCGGCCAATGCGCGCTCTACCCGCTGCTGGGCCTGCGGGTCGGTTGCCGTAGGTCCATCCTTCCAGCCGGCGAGAAGTTGGCTGCCGAGGCAGTCCAACACCGCCCGCGCATGGGGGTGATCCTCCAGCGAGACGAAGACGGCACGCTCGAAACGTCCGTTCTCCACCAACCATCGAGCGGTTTCTATGGCCAGGGTGGTTTTACCCATCCCCTCCGGCCCCGTGATGACGGCGTATGAAGCGATGAGAAAGCGTCGCTCCAACGCGAGCAACTCTCGGGAGCGGCCATGAAAACCCTGTGTCGGAGGAGCCGGTAGATCCCCCAGGATCGGCACGCGCCGTTCTTCCCGTAAGGCGGTAAGGCGTACCTCCGAAAGTCGTCGGAAAGGCCGAAGATCTTGACTTCCCTGATAGAAAATAGGGACAAACCAGTCGTTCAACGCCAGCCCGGTTGTCGTCCCCATTACCTCCATACGATACGGATCATCCCGTAATGCCTGCCGCCCCTTCGCTACTGCCGTTCCTACCCGTTCCCCTCGTACTAAAGCGTCATAGAAAGCAGCTAAGAAACGCACGGTGGTGGGAGGTGGGACCCGGTGCCCCATGGCTACCACCGCGTTAACCCCCGCTCGCAGGAGACGTGCCGCCAGCGTTGCAGTGGTGGCGTCGTCCGTAGCCGCGCAACCGAGCCTTTTTTCCATAGGCACCTCCTGATCTTCCTTCCGATGCAGGCCACCACCAACCGTGAGAAAAACCAGGGTGACCCGATGCTCACGGAGCACTGCCCCCAAATCGTCGGCCTCAATGAGTTTGCCGGACCGCCCTTCCAAACGCTCCATGCCGGCTGGGTCTTCAAAACACAGTGCACCTCGCCCGTGATAGCGGTCGTAGACCCCGTAGCCGTCAATGTGGACCACGGTGTAAGGAGCCCGCCGATGTCGTGCCTTTCCCAGTGTTTTTTCTAATTCTCCCAGCGTGGGGGGGGTGAGCAGGGTGAGCTGCGCTAGTCCTCCCAGATCTGCCAGGGTCTGGACCAGCGGTTGAGCGTTCTGACGGTGGTCGAGATAGGGTGTGTTCTCGTCTTCGGGGCGGGGACTTACCAGCAGGACCCGTACTGGAGGTTCCACGGCGGCTGGGGTGCGCTCTTCCCGCTCTCGGCTATGCAGGTAGTAACGACGTACTGGGCATGTGCCTTGGAATAGATAGTCGTGTCCGTCGTGGATCAATTCCCAAGGCAGGGCAAGGAGGGCGGTAGCCATGGTTGCCGCACCGGCAGCCGTTGCGGCGCTACCGGACTTGGTCGTGGCAGACGTTTCGACTGCGGCCACCAGGCCATTCTGACGATGTCTGGTGGGCGCGGCCGCTGCTGTTTTCGTTGCGGTTAGGTTCGTCGATAGAGGGGTGGTGGTATCCACCCAAATTGAAAAACGCCGTTCTCCCTCGGAACGACGCCAAGCCTCGCGAGCAGAACGGGTACCTTCAGACCCTAACGCCGCACGGTAAAGGGCCTGTCCCCAACGGGGTAGGACCGCCTCTAGGGCTTGGGCGCGGCGCTGAAATTCTCCAATCGGCCAGCGCCGATAATCTTCCAAGTACCAACACAATTCCGTTGCTTCAATCGGTTCTAGGGGGGCGATGAAACGAAACCGGCGGCTATTGCGTTTTTGATCCGCAGAAAGGTAGCCGGCAGGGAGATAGTCGAGGGTCGCCTCTGCGTAGAGCCGTTCACGGCCGTCGTTCAGGATCAGGGCTGGGTCGTATAGAGTGAGAAGTAATTCTTCGACCGGCCCCCCGTTCTCGCGCACCGTAATCCCACCGGATGCAGCCAGAAGCGAGCCATCCGGCATCAGACACCGGCCTACGGCAGCGATCAATTCGGGTAGGACGACCTCCAGCGCCATGGGATCGTCTTCCATGGTCAATACCTGTGGGGAGTCATCCGGGCTGAACCACGGGACCTCTCCAATATTTGTGGAGAGACAGAGGACCAAGGGTTGGAAAGCCATTCCTCGACCCCGCGCTATCCGGCGGGCTAAGGCGATTTCCTGTCTTATCTTGCGAGAGTTTCCCACGCTAGGGTTCAGGACCACCATAAAGCAACTCGCCGTAGTAATGGCGGAACGACTGGTACGTTGTAAAAAAAATCCTGCGACCAATTCCTGCGTGCCTAGCCTGACGGTGATACCGGCTTCTTCCAGACGTCGGCACAACCCATTGACGAACGGGGTATCCTGGCTGGAATAGGAAATGAAGAGTTCCGCCACAGTTTGTTCCGTCATGGTATTGGCCTTATAGCCCACGATTTGGTAAGTAACCCAAGTTGTCATCTAGTAATAATCAATGACAACCTGGGTTACGTGGCTACTTTATGTAAGGAGAGTTATGGCTTGGCCGGCGCGTCTTCCGCCGGTTTGTCACCGGCTGCCGCATCGGCGGTTTCTTTTGCCTTTTCCTCCTCTTCCTTCTTTTTCTTTTCTTCTTCCTGTTTTTTCTTCTCTTCCTCCTCCTTCTTTTTCTTTTCTTCTTCCTGCTTCTTCTTTTCTTCTTCCTGCTGCTTCTTCTTTTCCTCCTCCTCTTTCTTTTTCTTTTCTTCCTCTTCTTTTTTCTTCTTTTCCTCTTCAAGTTTCTTTTGATCGATGGCACCGGCATCGGTAAGAAGTTTCGCAATCTCCTCATAACCAGGACGCTGGGTCAGCGTTAAGGAGGATTGACCACGGGAATTTTTGGCATTGACGTCGGCACCCGCATCCAGCAGCAGACGTACCGTTCGGATATCACCTCGGGAGACTGCGATGAGTAGGGCGGTATCTTGTTGGTGATCATGGGCATCTACGGTCGCCCCGGCAGCCAGCAGCGCGCTCATCACCCCCAGGTTACTCATAAAGGTGGCCCCCATGAGCGGGGTACGACCTTGCGGATTAGCCGCATCTGGGTTGGCCCCCTGGGCCAATAAGGATTGGAGACGCTCCACCTGGCCGGCACGAGCGGCCGCTTGGAGTTCCAGATCCAGATCTTCACCGGCAGCAAGGGCGCAACTCCAGAAGACCAGCAATAATGGAAGCAAGTGCTTCATGATAATATCCTGGATAGCGTGGGGAATTCGCAGGCTCCCTTCCTGGACGCCGCTCAGGGTCAGCCGTCAGCAGCGTAGTCTTTCCCGAACTCGAGGGGCTGGAAGAGCTCGGCGATACACTCCATCACCAGCACGACGGCGAAGATGGTGGCGACCGCTCCCAGATTAAGCGCCACCGGTAGGTGGGTCGCCTGCGCGGTGACGTGGTAGAGGCCAGCGGAGAGGGCGAGCGAGAGGCGGGAGGTGAGAGGGTATCGGGGGTGGAAGCAACCCCGGTAGCGCGGAAAAGTTCCATATAGTGGTGAAAAGTGCAGCCCTCAACGTGCCGAAAGTGGGAGATTTTTTGTTTTTCCGATATATCTAGTTTGATAAGCTATAAATGTAGCTTGCTAATAAGTGAATTTTTGCCTGGTCGAGCATCTTCCAATGGGCTGGCATGGAATTGTTGAAACCATTATTGATCGCTTGTCTAATACCCGCGTCCAACCCCGTATTGGTTGCTGCTTGCTGTGAAGAAACGTGCAACCAGATTTTGTCGGTAAGATTAGGCGCACCCAATTGTGGGTCACCTTTGCCGTCGGAACCATGGCAAAAGGCACAGTACAGCATAAACTTTTCTTTGCCGGCGGCCACGTTGCTGGGATCGATAGGTTGCTGACCAGAGAGTGCCATTACATAGCTTGCTGTTTCCGCCGCTCCCTTCTCCCCCAAAATAGGACCCCACGCCGGCATAATACCAGTGCGGCCCTTGGTGATGGTCTCTTCGATTTGTCCTGGTTCCCCGCCCCATAGCCAATCTTTATCGGCAAGATTGGGATAGTGAACACTTTCATGTCCTGTTGGTTGGTGGCAGTTGGTGCAATAGGTGAGAAACAGTCGCTCTCCGATCTGCCGTGCGGTAGGGTCTTTGGCTACTTCTTGGATGGGGCGGGCCAGGTATTGGTTAAATTTCTCCGCATAGTGGACGCGGTATTGCTTACTCTCCTGTACGTATTGGTATTGGGAGATCCACTTGAGAGTGCCGGGAAGTCTCCCCAATGCGGGATAGAGCGAGAAATAGATCAGGATAAAGATTGAACTACTATAAAACAAATATAACCACCAACGTGGTACCGGGTGGTTATACGCATGAATGTCCGACCAGCTTGGGCAGCTGTGGTGCATCTTTTCGCTTTCTTCGTCGGGCTCTTCAGGTTCGTATTTGATGGTCCACCCGACCAGTCCGTAACAGGTAAGGAGGCTACCTAGAGTGAGGACAACGACCCATACGCTCCAAAATTCACTCATGATGGTTCTCCTTATCAGTCGATGCAGTAAACGCGGTTTCGGTAGAATCGTCGGCAAATGGCAATTGGGATGCCTCTTGGAAAGAGGTTTGGCGTTTTTCGCCCCATGCCCATCCCAATATGCCTATGAATAGGACGAAGAGAAAGAGCGTGTAGATTTGGTGAATCAGTAGAAAATTCATGATCTCACCTCGCTTGGGGTGAAAACCGACCGAGCCCGCCTGGTTGTCCTGCATCGCCATTGAGGTAGGCAATCAGGGCATCTTCCTCCGTCTTTCCCCGAACTTTGGCCGGACCCGCCTCGATCTCCTTCTCGGAATAGGTTTTACATTTCGGGCAGGTGAGAGAGATCAGGGCGTTCATTGCTCTCATTTTGGTCGTCGTTAGCGCACCGTCCAAGATGTTTTTTTCCAGCCAGGGGTAGGGCGGCATGATCGAGCCAGGCACCACTGAACTTGGATCGCGCAGGTGTTCTTGGTGCCAAGAGTCGCTATAGAGGCTCCCGATGCGCGCCAAGTCAGGACCGGTGCGTTTGGAGCCCCATAGGAAGGGGTGGTCGTACACCGACTCGCCGGCCACCGAATAGTCGTCATAGCGTTCTGTCTCGGTGTAGAAGGGCCGGACCATCTGGGAGTGGCACAGGGAACAACCCTCTCGGAGATAGATATCGCGACCTTCCAGGCGTAGCGCATCGTAAGGTTGCAACCCTTGAACAGGTTCTACCGTAGAACCTACCCCTTCGGGGGCGGTGAGAAAAAACAGCGGTACGATCTCCGCCAAACCACCAATACTGATAACGAATAGGATAATAAAAACCAACCAACCTGTGTTTTTTTCAACGATTTCGTAACTCACGGTTGGGTTCCTCAGTGGGCTGGGTGGATCGAGTGGTGCGGTGTGGATGAATGACTCGACGAATGATCTGGTTCGGTTGAATGATGCGATGTCGTCGGAGGGTTCGGATCAGTGTCGTGATCTAGGTCGAGCGAGTCTAGTAGGTCCGAATCGTTGGCGTGGGTTGAATAATGGTTTGAATGATCAGGGATAGGAATGGTCTTCCAGACGTTGTAGGCCATGAGGAACATGCCAACTAAATAGAAAAGACCACTCACGGTACGTAGCAGATAGAAATAATGGATCGCTTGCACCGAGTCCATAAACCGATAAGTTAGTGTGCCGTCATCGTTCTCGGCACGCCACATCATACTCTGTACCATTCCTGCACCTCCCATGGCAACCACGTAAAGCACCACTCCGAGGGTGGCGAGCCAAAAGTGGGTCACGATGAGTTGGGTGCTGTACATCTGTTCGCGGTTAAATAGGCGGGGCAATAGGGCATAGATTGCGCCGATGGAGAAAAGGCCGATCCAGCCGAGTCCCCCCGAATGGGCATGACCCACCGTCCACTCGGTATAGTGGGTAAAGGCATTGACGGTCTTGGTTGCCATGATCGGGCCTTCTAGGCTCGACAGGCCGTAAAAGAACAGTGCTACGACCATGAACCGCAGCACCGGGTCAGTACGCAGTTTATGCCACTCCCCTGACAGGGTCATAATCCCATTCACTAACCCACCCCAGAAGGGAATCAACAGCAGCACGGAGAAGACCATCCCCAGTGATTGGGTCCAGTCGGGTAGTGCGGTATAGAGCAGGTGTTGGGGCCCGGACCACATCGCTAGGCAGATGAGTGCCCAGAAATGTACCACCGCCAATCGGTAGGAATACACCGGGCGTTCGGCCTGTCTGGGGAGGAAGTAGTACATCGTGCCGAGAAAGGCCGCAGTCAGGAAAAAGCCTACGAAGTTATGGCCATACCACCATTCGACCATGGCATCGACGGCACCGGGGTATACCGAATAGGATTTCATTGGCCAGAAGCTTACCGGTAGCGCTGCGCTATTAAAAAGGTGCAACACCGCGACCGCGAGGATATAGGCGCCGTAGAACCAATTGGCCACGTAGATGTATGGAGTTTTTCGTTTCGTCAGTGTGCCGAAGAATACGACGATGTAGGCAGCCCATACTAGGGTAATGAGAATATCAATAGGCCATTCCAGTTCGGCGTACTCCTTGCCGCTCGTCATCCCCACGGGGAGGGTGAGTACGGCAAGCACCATGACGAGTTGCCAGCCCCAGAAAGTGAAGGTGGCGAGACTATCGTTGAACAGTCGAGTGTGGCAGGTACGCTGCACCACGTAGTATGAGGTTGCGAACAGCGCGCTGCCGCTGAAGGCGAAGGTCACAAGGTTGGTGTGCAGCGGGCGGAGCCGACCGAAGGTCAGCCAGGGGATGCCGAAATTCATGGCTGGGAACGCTAGCTCAGAGGCGATCCACACGCCGATGGCCATGCCGATGATGCCCCATACTACCGTCATGAGGGCGAACTGGCGCACCACCGTGTAGTTGTACATGTTCTGCGTGTCCACTGGGTCTCCTCTGCGTGAAACCGATGCTGCCGTATTGTTCGAGAATTTTTATACCGATTCTGGTCTGCCGTCCACCGGAAGGCTCCTCGCCGCATGTTGTGGCAGGGCATGCTCAGGTTAAACTGCCGGTGGAGAATGCGTCATGATTGTAACGCATGGAAAGACTGAGGAGATATGCGCTCGGGTGTTCTCATCGCTCTTTGAGGGAACTTTTGCTCAGTAGTGATGGGGGGTTGGGGAGCGGCGGTTCTTTGCCCGCAGGTATTGCCAAGGTCTAATAAACCACCAAAATAAGCTAAAACTACTTCCGCATCATTGTGTTACTAAACCATGAAATCAGTAGCTGTGATTGATTACGGCATGGGTAATCTGCGCTCCGTGTCCAAAGCGTTGGAGCATGTTGCCCCGGATGCCGAGGTATGGGTCACCAGCCTTCCTGAACGGATCCGGGAAGCGGACCGCGTGATATTTCCTGGCGTGGGTGCCATCCGCGATTGCCTACATGAACTTCAGGTTCGCGGGTTGACCGAGGTGGTTCGGGCTTGTGCGGCAGATCGTCCGTTCCTAGGGATTTGCCTGGGGATGCAGGCATTGCTGGATTTCAGCGAGGAGAACGACGGCACGTTGGCCTTGGGGGTGCTGCCAGGTCGCGTGGTACGTTTTCCGGCGGACCTGCGGGAAGGGGATGCCCCTCCCTTGAAGGTCCCGCACATGGGTTGGAACCAGGTTCGGCCCACGGCGACGCACCCACTGTGGCAGGGCATTGCCGCGGAGAGTCGATTTTACTTCGTGCATAGCTATTATGTGGCCCCAGCGGACCCTACGCTTGCTACGGCTATGACCACATATGGCACGACATTTGCCTGTGCGGTTGGACGGGGCAATCTCTTTGCCGTCCAGTTCCACCCCGAAAAGAGCCAGCGGGCGGGGCTTACCTTGCTCGCCAATTTTATGGCATGGGACGGTAGGCCATAATTGTCAGCTGCCTAACCAACGAGAAACAAAGCCAATCCAAAGACATTTGGAAATATTTCTTTTAAGATTAAAAGAAATATTTTTAAATGTTTTGGCGTTGGCTTTATTTTTTCCAACCGAGGTTTGATAGGGCGAGGAGGGGAAATGCTGCTTATTCCTGCGATTGATCTCAAAAACGGAAAATGCGTGCGACTGCGTCAGGGGCGTATGGAGGAAGAGACCGTTTTTTCCGATGACCCTCGTGCGGTGGCGCGGCGTTGGGTAGAGGCCGGGGCACGGCGGCTACACCTCGTCGACCTTGATGGAGCTTTCGCGGGTCGGCCGGTAAATGCCGAGGTTATTGCGGCGATTGCCCGCGACCATCCTGATCTTCCTATCCAAATCGGCGGAGGGATTCGAGAATTGGATACGATTGCTGTCTATCTCGAAATGGGGGTCAGTTACGTCATTCTTGGTACTAAGGCAGTGACTAACCCTGAATTCGTTGAGAAGGCCTGTGGTATTTTTCCAGGACATATCTTGGTGGGGCTGGATGCTCGCGGCGGTAAGGTGGCGATTGAGGGGTGGTCTAAACTTTCCGCCCATAACACCATTGATATGGCGCGTAATTTCGAGCAAGTAGGCGTAGGCGGTATCATTTATACCGACATCGGTCGTGACGGCATGATGATGGGGGTGAATGTAGACGCTACCGTGGCCCTAGCCCGAGCACTGACCATTCCGATTATCGCTTCCGGCGGTATCACTAATCTGGAAGACATTCGGGCGCTTTGCGTCGTTGCCAGTGAGGGGATTCTTGGTGCGATTACTGGGCGTGCGATCTATGAGGGGACGCTCGATTTTGCAGCAGGCCAATGTCTTGCTGATAGCCTTACGACCGGTTGAGTGGTTTTGAAAGACGATTTTTGCTTTTTTTGTATTCCCTAATAGAGAGGGGGACCATCCCGCAGGAACGATTGACCTTGCCGTTGCTGTGCGGTAACTAACTTACCGATTACAATGCCGTTACCAGTAATTCACCAAGCACACCGTTAGGTGTCCATGAAGCATTAATTCCACGAAGATGGAGAGTGTTTGTGAAAAAACGATTTTGGAGACTTTCCGTAACAAACAGTGCAAAAATGTGTATTCCCTTCTGTATGTGGTTGGGTGGTACTATGGCTGTCGCTGGCCAGGTGGCGGATTTGGAGTCGATCTATCAACAGGCGTTGAATAGCGATTCGGTCCTCCGCTCCGCTACTGCCGGACGGAATATCGCCAATGAGGTTGGTCCTCAAAGTCGGGCAGCCCTGCTGCCGGCGATTATGCTGGGGGCAGATCATGCGCTGGTGCAGCAGCGGAAAACTTTTCCAGAAAATTATTCCATCAGTGGTTGGAACTTGAGTCTGGTCCAACCTTTATTCCGTTGGGATCGTTGGCTCTCGCTGAAACAGGCCGATGTTAAAATGACCCAAGCGGAACGTCGCTTTCAGAGTGCAACCCAAGGATTGCTGTTACGGGTGACTTCAGCCTATTTCGATTTGCTTGCGGCAGAAGAAAATGTGCGCTTTGCCGCAGCGGAGACCAAGGCGATGGCTCGCCAATTAGTAGTGGCTAAAGAACGCTTGGCCGTGGGTGCGGCGATCCTAACCGAGCAGCACGAGGCCCAATCTGGTCTTGATTTTGCTCAGGCTCAGGAAATTGCGGTACAAAACGAATTGGAAAATCGGCGCGAGGCGTTGCGAGAAATTATCGGGACACTGCCTGAACCATTGGCTGGATTGCGTGATAATATCACTTTTCCCAAGCCTGATCCGTCGGATCCGGAGAAATGGGTAGCCTCCGCACGGGATAATAATCCTAATCTACAAGTAGCTCGTCTTCAGGTACAAGTTGCCGAGGCTGACCATAAGAAGGCTAAGGCTGGTCATCTTCCCACCGTGGATTTTGTGCTCTCCCATACGTACGAGGATAACCGTGCCTCAGCGAGTTGGTTAGGCGTGGAGAGGGAGACCGATGTCGCCATGGTCCAAATGAAAATTCCACTCTTTATGGGGGGACAGGTAACCTCCGCGGAACGGCAGGCGGTGGCAGGGGTGGAGCAGGCCCGTGACGATCTGGATACGGCGGATCGGCAAGTGGTCCGGGGAACTCGGGATGCCTTTCGGATGGTCGAAAGCAGTCTGGCCCAGATTAAGGCCTACGGCCAAGCCTTGGTCTCTGCGAAAAGCATGATGGATACTACCACCGAAGGTCGGGAGGTAGGGGTTCGTACCATGGTCGATGTCCTGAATGCCGAACGAGATTATTTCCGTGCCCAGCGGAATCTGAGTTCGGCCCGTCATGGCTATATCTTGAGTTCCTTCCAATTGAAGAGCATGGATGGTTCCCTCTCGCCAGCAGACCTGGCGGCGGTCAATCAATGGTTGGTGCGGTAACTCCCACCTCTACGTGTCGAAATCAAAACATCGCCGTCAACCTCGAAAGATGAAAACATTTTTCTTTTAAACCAATAAAGAAAATATTTTCGTTGCGTGAAGTTGACTGCGATGTTTGACCTGATAACGCTGGTTTAATTGTGACATAACGTAAAGTGACCTAACGATGAAAACAGGTACATTGCTATTACTGGCTTCCTGGATAATTGGGGATGCGCTGGCGGGAGAATCCTTGCCCACCGAAGCGGTGGCCTATCGCACCCTACCTACGGAAATCCTCCTTGATGGCGTGGTGGAAGCCGTCAATCAGGCCACCCTTTCCGCACGCACTTCCGGGGAGATTACGGAAGTTAACTTCGATGTGAATCAGTTTGTCAAAGAAGGGCAGGTCTTATTACGGCTCAAAGCGGTGCGTACCCAATCCGGGGTGGTCCAAGCGAAAGCCGGTGAGCAAGAGGCGAACGCCTATTTGCAGCAGGCTGAGAACGAATACAACCGCGTCAAGCGGCTCTTCGACAAACAGATGGCGACCGGTTCCGCCATGGATCAGGCGCAGGCTGCCCTTACCAGTGCCCATGCCCGAGTAGGTGCTGCCAAGGCCCAAGGGGCTTCCGCCCAAGATGTGGCCGGCGATACGGTAGTGCGGGCCCCTTATTCCGGCTATGTGATCAAACGCTACGTGGAAGTGGGTGAGACCGCTCAGGTCGGGCAACCGCTCTTTACCGGTATCTCACTGGATAAATTACGAGTCCGAGTGGATATCCCCCAGAATCGGGAAAGTACCATCCGTCAGGCCAAGACGGTACAAATTCTCAGAGGGGAAGGGATACCGCCTTTGGCGGGAGGCGCGGTGACTATTTTTCCCTATGCTGATGAGTCGTCTCATTCTTTTCGCGCCAGGGTGGACCTCCCGGAAAAAGACGCGGGCGTGAAACCCGGTATGTTGGTCAGGGTGGCTTTTGTCACGGGTACGGTCAACCGGCTACTGGCTCCGGTGGCTGCTCTCGTGCAGCGGGGGGAGATTACCGGCGTATATGTTCTGGGCGACAATGGCCAACTGCGTTTCCGTTCGGTGCTTACTGGTAGATTGCAAGAGGATGGCAAAATAGAGCTTCTTGCTGGTCTGTCGGCGGGAGAGAAAGTAGTTCTGGATCCCGTCAGGGCAGGACAACAGTACCGCTCCGGCGGAGAGAAACTATGAATAAACCATTGTCCATCTCCGGCCGCATCGCCGAGGCCTTCCAGAATTCAGAGATCACCCCACTGCTGGCGTTGGTGGGATTGTTGTTGGGTGTATTTGGGGTCCTGGTGACTCCGCAGGAAGAAGAACCGCAGATTTCGGTTACCTTTGCCAACGTCTTTATCCCCTTTCCCGGGGCCTCCGCTGCCGAGGTGGAACAGGTCGTGGCTACCCAAGCGGAACAGGTCCTATCCGAGGTGGAAGGGGTCAAACACGTCTATTCGGTCTCTCGGCCGGGCATGGCGGTTCTGACGGTCCAGTATGAAGTAGGAGAAAATCGTACGGCTGCTATCTTGCGGTTGTACAACGCCATTTTTTCCAATCAGGACTTCCTCCCGCGGAATCTAGGGGTAGGGCAACCATTGGTAAAACCCAAGGGTATTGATGATGTCCCAATTGTTACCTTTACCCTTTGGAGCACCCAACCGAAAATAGGACAATACGAACTCTCCCAGGTGGCCCATACCCTGGAGGCTGAACTGAAACGGATACCGGGTACCCGTAACGTTTATACCATTGGTTCCCAAGACCAAGTTGTGCGGGTGATCTTGGACCCGGAAAAGTTGGCCGGCTATCGTTTGGCTCTGGATGATCTGCAACGAGCCCTACAATCTGCCAATACCGCTACGCACGCGGGTGACAGCGTAGCGGACAATGCTGCCATCCCGATCCAGGCCGGGATTTTTCTCTCCGATGCTGAAGAGGTAGCGGATCTCGTCGTCGGAATGCACGAAGGCCGTCCCGTGCGGCTCGGTGATGTCGCCCAGGTTTCACTCGGACCCGATACCCCAAAGAATCTAGTTTGGATGGAATTTGGTTCGACAGAGCATTCCGCGGTCGAGGATAAAGCGCATGAAGCCAAAGCAGAGGCCAAGCCGGAGCGGGGACGCTTTCCGGCGGTGACGTTGGCAGTGGCCAAAAAGCCTGGCGTCAATGCCTCCGGCCTGACCGCTAAGGTGATAGAACGCATGGACCAAATGCGTGGCTTCGCCATTCCCGATGGTGTTGAATACACCCTGACCCGTGATTATGGTGCGACCGCCAAGGCGAAGGCCAATAAACTCATTGGGAAATTAATCTTTGCCACCTCCTTCGTCGTATTGCTGGTCCTCGTCTCCATGGGCTGGCGCGAGGCATTGATCGTCGGAGCTGCAGTAACCCTAACCCTGGCGCTGACCCTCTTTGCCAACTGGGCATGGGGATTCACCCTTAATCGCGTATCGCTATTTGCCTTGATCTTTTCCATCGGAATTTTGGTGGACGATGCGATTGTGGTGGTGGAAAACGTTCATCGCCATATGCACCTTAGCCGCAAGCCCCTGCTTGCCATTATCCCCGAGGCGGTGGATGAGATCGGAGGGCCGACCATTCTGGCAACCTTTACGGTGATTGCTGCCCTATTGCCGATGGCCTTCGTTACCGGTTTGATGGGCCCTTATATGAGCCCAATTCCCATTAATGCCAGTACCGGTATGGTGATCTCTCTGATTATTGCCTTTGTGGTAACCCCTTGGCTCTGTCACATGGGTTTGAAAGGAGTCCATGCTCGACTGGCTGCTGCACATGCGGAGGAAGGGGGAGAAGAACACGGTCATGGTGGCGGAGAAGAGGTTTCAGCGAGGTTATTGGCGTTTTTCCATCGGTTTTACCGCCCCTTTGTTACCCACTCCCGGGCTTCACTGAATCGTCTACTTCTTGGGGTGGCGATGTTGGTACTGGTAGGGGGATCGGTCGCCCTGGTAGCGGGACAACAGGTCGTGCTCAAGATGCTTCCTTTCGACAATAAGTCCGAATTCCAGGTGGTAGTGGATATGCCGGAAGGGACTCCGCTCCAGCAAACCGCCATGGTAATGGATGCCTTAGGGGCTTATCTTGCAACGGTACCAGAGGTTACTCACTATCAGGCCTATGTGGGCAATGGTTCGCCAACCGGTTTTAATGGTTTGGTGCGGCAGTATTATCTGCGTAACCAACCCTATCTGGGGGATATCCAGGTGAATTTGGTGGACTCTCATCACCGAAAGCGTAAGAGTCATGAAATTGCTAGATCGGTGCGTGATCCGCTCCAGGAGATTGGCCGCCGCTATCAGGCGAATGTCAAAATCGTCGAGGTGCCGCCGGGTCCTCCGGTGCAATCACCCCTGGTGGCGGAGGTCTATGGTCCGGATTATGCGAGCCAGTTGCGGGTAGCGGAAAAGATCCGGCAGGTTTTTGCTGCCACTCCCGATATCGTCGATATCGATATTACCAGCGAGCATGATGCGACTCGTCTATTGGTTTGGGTAGATCGGCAACGTGCGGCCCAATTAGGGATACCCGCCCAGGCGGTGAGCGATACCGTGATGGGTTTGCTCTCAGGATTGGATGCCTCGTTTCTACACACCGCCAAGGTGAAGGTTCCGATTCCCATCCGGTTGGAGCTGTCTGATGCTGATAAAGGAGATCCGGAGCGAATTCTGGCGGTAAAGACGCATAGTCAGAGTGGCGCCTTGGTCCCCCTGTCGGAATTCGCCCAAAGTCGACGCGATACCTGGGAGAAATCGATTTATCATAAGGATCTGATGCGGGTAGTGTATGTCACCGGAGATATGGCCGGAAAACTGGATAGTCCCCTCTATGGGATGGTGGATCTCAACAAGCGATTAGCAGCGTTGAATGTAGAAGACGGCTTGCCTATAACTCAGCAATTCATCAAGCAACCGGAACATTACCAGGACTATACGATCAAATGGGATGGAGAATGGCAGGTGACCTATGAGACTTTCCGCGATATGGGGATTGCCTATTCCGTCGGATTGCTCATGATCTATCTGCTGGTGGTGGGGCAATTTCGCTCTTATGTGACGCCGTTGGTAATTATGGCGCCGATCCCGCTCACCATCATTGGAGTGATGCCGGGGCACGCGCTGATGGCGGCACAGTTTACCGCGACCTCAATGATCGGCATGATTGCGCTGGCGGGGATTATCGTACGCAATTCAATCCTGTTGGTCGACTTCATCAATCAGGAGGTAGCGCGAGGGATTCCGCTGGCGGAGGCAGTTACCCTGGCGGGAGCGGTTCGTTCTAAGCCGATAGCCCTGACGGGGTTGGCTGCGATGTTGGGTGCCTTGTTTATCCTGGATGATCCGATCTTTGGCGGTTTGGCTATTTCGCTAATCTTCGGTATCTTTATTTCTACCCTGCTGACTTTGTGGGTGATTCCCATCCTCTATTTTGCCGTCAAGCGCAAACAGATGGCTTAATAAGGTTATCAACGTGTCGAAACCAAAGGATTAAAGAACCTCTTGGTAAACTGGAGAGGATTGTTTAGTCCTTTGGTTTTGATCGATTAGATGCTTTATTAAAGAAGTCTGGTGGTTTCTGGTAGCTTAAAATGCGTGCCGATGATTGTCATCGTATCGTATATCGATATCCATGGAGCTATTGCAGATGTCCGATCATGATGAACCGACCACCAATCAGTCTCTCCTGCTTTGTGAGAGTATTGCAAAATTCAACCATGCCGTGCTGTTACGCAACGAAATGCATATGCGTATTGGCAAGCGTATCACGTTCATCATTCGGATAGGTATGTTCAGCATGGCTGTGGTAGCTGTAGCATTCCTGCTATTGATGGTAGTACTTTCTTCCAGGATGCACGTGATGGTGGATACTATGGATATCATGAACCATCATTTCAGCTCAATGTCGGACAATATGGCTGCGATGAATACGGTGATTCAGAAGATGGATCGCAACGTGGGGGCGATGTCGGCTATTGTTTCTGAAGTTCAGCGGATGGATGTCGCAGTGCAGACGCTGCATCAAAGCGTCGCGGTCATCTCTGGCAATCTTTCCAACATGACGGACAATGTCGGCCGGATGGGTAACAATGTGGCGCGTATGACAGGGAATTTTCAGCAGATGGATAGTTCGGTCTATGGTATCGGTTACGATGTTAATACCATGTCGCAGCCCATGAAGGTGTTCGATTCGTTCCGATCCATGATGCCAATGCCCTGATAATCATTTTAAGAATACCCCGAGGACCTTCTTATGCCCCCCTCTCAGGATCCGGTAACATTTCTCTATGAGTCAATGACGCGATTCGAAAAAGAAATGATTGGTTATAGTGAAACCGGTCAGCGTATTGCTCGGCGTACCGTTACCATCGTAAGAGCCGTCATCATTCTGTTAGCTGCGGTAGCAATCGCCATTTTTATCCTGATCGCCAATCTTACCAACAATATGGCGAATGCTATTAATGATATGGTCAATATGTATGGGCGGTTTGCGGTGATGTCTACCGATATGGAAAACATTACCAAAGCCGTCGTCAGTATTAGTAATAATGTGGAAGGATTGCCGGTTATTGCCAAAGAAATGGCGGCCATGGATCAGGCGGTCACTGGGATGTCTGGCGATGTGGTAACCATGAAGAGCAATATCACCCGTTTGGATACCACGGTTGCGACATTAGGGGCGAATGTCCACGAAATGGCAAACCGTTTTGATAGCCTGAATCATTCGGTCCAGGTGATGCGTTACAACGTTAATCGGATGAGTTCTCCCATGATGGGGCCGCGCCTTCCTTAGAGAGTGACCCTGGCTTAGTTGAGAGTATCTCTAATTTTCACTAATTCGTCTAATTTATTGGTGATGTTTTTTGAGGAATCCTGCTGTTGGAGATAGTTGTTGTATTTTAAGGACCAGGCAATAACAAAGGGGATTGCTGCCAGGAGGACGGATACCAATAAGTTCCTAAAAGTAATGAAGGTTGCAATATAAATTATTGAATAGACGGCAGCGCCGATTCCTCCTTCAGTAAGAATGTACAAGGGGTTGTCCTTTCTTTCTTTGTAATATTTTGAAACGATTGTATTCTTTTCGTTCTCGTGGTTTTTTATTAGATCGTCAAGGTAGTGATATGTGCTTTTTTTTAGCTCTTCGAGTGAGTGCGTCGCCTCGTTTTTTAAAATCATGCCGGCGGTGTAGCTGTCGATTAATGATTTTCTGTTGATTAGTTCGATAAGTCTTTGCAGAACCAGATTTAATTCTGACTTGATATCGGGGTGAGGGTTTTCTGTTTCCAGGATCAAATAGCAGGCGTCAATCTTTTCGAGAACTTTGTCTGCCTCCAATGAAATATCGTCATGTTGTTGTTGAATATGAATTGATTGGGAATCTATTATATCTTTATAAGAGTGATGCAGATCTGCTCTGATCGGGTTAAAAGCAGGTTCATTTTCTGCTTTTAAGCTGTATCTTATATCCGAATCTAATAATTTAGTAATTAGCGAGACTGCTTTCTCTTTGTTTGATTGCGCTTCAATAATGCTTAGTTGATACGAAAGTTCGAGGAAGTCAGGAGATAGGCCGATGGCCTCTTCTAGGCATTGTCTTGCTTCATCAATCGATCCATGTTCCCTTAATACTCTTGCCTTATGCATTAGTGCAAAACTTGCATAATATGGCGACTTCTGTCTTGCATATTTTGCTGCATTATCGAAATAATATATAGACTCATCTAAGTCTATATACCTAAACATGTAGATCATGCCTAGATTTAGGTAAACAGTAAAATCGTATTCGTTGACCTCTGAATAATAAATACATTCTTCTTCGGCGTTATCGATTAAACCAGCAGCGTAATAATCCTCCGCTTGCTTTCTGCTTTTTTTTCCTTCTTCATCTAAATGAAATGTTGATATTTTTATAATGTTTTGTAAGTTACGTCTGCTTTTTTCAATTTGCCATACTGGCTCGGATATACCAAATTCGAATGCAGATTTAAGTCCATAAGCCCCCTCTTTAACGTCATCAACATGTGCGGACAAATAATGAAGGCCGTCAGAAATTCTTTCGTTGCTTACCACGATTCGATCGGATAAAGCGGCTTGCGATATGAGCAGATCTTCGGTGGCTTTGACGATTAGATAGATCAGGGTCCCGGGATCTTTTCCCAAATCAATGTGGGAGTAATATTTACTTTTTTTCTCAAAAGGTTCAGGGATGTCGTCTTCAAGGTCATCCGTTTCCTCTTCATCAATTTCTACATTTTTTTTTATCATTGCAAACTACCTGCTTCATCCAGGCGAACGGTTACCAAGATTGAGACGATGCCGTTTATTGTTCACAAGGCCGTAGGGTTCGATCCGGCAGGGCGGTCGGATAGAAGGTTTTCAGGCCGCCATCCTTACCGATCACTACGCTGTCAAAGGTAACGCCTGCATCTAGGTCATTGACCGTGTAGCGGCATGCCTGTTTGGTGGCGGGCGCGCCGAGGAGGGTGATGGCGCGGGTTCCATGCACCAGCAGTTCGGCGCCGTCTAGGGTATAGAAATAGCCTGGTTTCACGGGCGTCTGTACCCGCCGACCACGCCACTCATGTTCGACCCCTACGCTATAAATTATCCCCGGTACGATCTCTTCTCGTCCCTTGTGGGGGGCCATCAGTCCGCCCCATCCGCGATGCTGGAGTTGTAGGTAAGTGGCGCGGTAGTGAAGTCCTTCCATGCGCGTCGGGCCTGGTTCGCCACAGAAGACATGGCGAAAACCATCAGCAAGAAACCATAGATCGGTAACACGATCAAGAATGGCCCCGTGTCCGCAGTCTGGTGCTCCTGTTCGGCAGCCCAGTGCTTCGCCCAGGTCCGCAAAAAGGTGGGAATCGGACTCTATTAGGGCACGGAATGCCCCTGGTTCCGGATAGTCACCCGGATAACCGCAGAGAGTGAGCAGACGCTCCTCCAAGGGGCTGACCGGCGGTGATGGTGGGGTAATGTCTTGGCGACTTTTTCGGGGATAGTCAACATAGACTGGGTTGTTGCGTTGGTCAAAGAAGGGAGAAAAACGCAACGTCCCTTCGTCTGCCCGATATTCTCCGCAGTCCAAGTCCGCCCAACGCACCCGTGGTCGGGCCTCCGGTACGATGATGCGTACCCAGCCTCCGCCTCGGCGGTCAAGGGCAAGGGCACGGTAGGCCCGTCCCGGCTCCAATTGTACTTTTCCCGGGTTTATTTCTTGTAACGTCAGGGTTGCGGGACATTGGTCGGAAGCCACGAACTCCCCATGGGTCGTGACTACGGCAGCGGCAGGGCACACCACCCCCATCCCCAGGATAAAGCTGAGGAGTGCGAAGAGACAGATGTCTTTGCTAGAGGGCACAGAATACTCCTGTCGCAATACCGTTGTAGGCACCAAGCGGCAGGAGGATACCAGGGCTACAAGACGGCGGGGAGGGTAACGCGCCTCCAAAGGTTGTGGCGCTATACCTTCTGGGTCCTCTTCTCGCGGTGGAAGAGGGGGCGGGATAGAGAGGTAAGTGTTTGGTATGTTAGTTCCGTCCCACTGCCTGACAGGACCTATCCGAGGGAATGACGGGGGCCGGTCGAATGGTATAGGTTGCGATGGCTCCACTAGTCACTGATTATGAGCGGGTCCCTCTGGTGAAACGATATACTGCCTGCCGGGTACTAAGCAAGGAGGTTAGGAGGTTGACATTGTCTTTTCAGAGGTTTGGTCTAAGATACGCTCGGGCCGCGCGAGGTTGCATTATGGCTGGTGGGCGGCTCATGGCATCCGGCGAGAGTGTTTATTGATCATGGCGGCCCAGGTTCATTCGTTAGCTATCATGTTTGCCGACATTAGCGGCAGCACAACCCTCTACGAGTCCCTGGGAGACGTAACGGCGCGTCGGCTGGTGGCTGGCTGCCTCGCTATGCTCACCGAGATTACTACTCGTCATCAGGGAATTGTCGTCAAGTCCATCGGTGACGAATTGTTGTGTACCTTCCCTAGCGCTCGCTCGGCAGTAGATGCCAGTGCGGCCATGCATGAGGCTCTGGAGCGAGACCATGCCGGACAGCCCCGTCTCGGGGTGCGGATCGGTATCAATTATGGTCAGATCCTAATGGAAGACGGCGATGTGTTCGGTGATGCCGTCAACGTGGCCGCCCGTGTGGTCAGTATGACCAAGGTCCACCAGATCCTATGCACCGGCCAGATCATAGACTCCCTTGGTGGGGACTGTTCCTTCGACACTCGCTGTCTGGGACGCACCACGGTGAAAGGGAAGCAGGAAGAGGTCAATATCTATGAGATCATCTGGAAGCAGGAGGACTTAACCAGCGTTAGCATGAATCCGTTCCCGAGTGCTCCGGCACGAGGTCGGCGGTTACGGCTGGAGATGGAGGGGCAAAGGGTAGAACTCAATCCTCAGTGTCCGAGTGTAACCTTGGGACGGGGTCAAAGCTGCGGTCTGGTCACTACAGAACATTTGGCCTCCCGAACCCATGCCGGCATCGAGTGCCGGCATGGAAAATTCCTCATCAAGGATCAGAGCACCAATGGGACCTTCGTGCGTACCGAAGATGGTCGCGAGGTGGTGCTCCACCGTGAAGAACTGCTTCTGCAAGGGAGTGGTCTGATCGGTTTGGGGCGTGTCCCAGGCCCCAATAACCCTCACACCTTGCGTTTCCAGGCCGACGACTAACGTCGAAAGGCTTCGGAAGGCTACTCCTAAAGTCTACGTCACTCATCCACTCATGGTGCGGATCAGTCTATAAAATCCGATCTGTCAAGTCCTGGGTGATTGTCGGCCACTTTTTTAAAAAGGTTTCTGCGTTTTTGTTTCCAATTTTTAATTGCTTCCATAGGTGCGACATGACCCAGCGCCTTCTGTGGAATAAAATTATTATAAATATGAGAATAGCGGATCAATGTTTCCTCAAGTTCATCTCCACTATTAAATTTTGTTTTTTGGAGAATCTCTTCAACACGGCCATTGAATCTTTCCACCATGCCGTTGGTTTGAGGATGGTGGGGAGGAATCAAGTGGTGCTCAATTTTATAACGCTGACAGACCTGGTCAAAAATATGATGCTCCGTGGGTGCACGCTCCCCATTGACAGAAAACCTGTCCGTAAACTCTTTACCATTATCGGTCAACACTTTTTTCACGATAAATGGAATTCGCTCCAGTAGGCGTTTAAGAAACGCAGCGGCAGTGCAGGCTTCCTTGTCTGGAAATACATCCAAATGGACCCAACGGGTGGCCCGATCAATTCCAACATATAGATAGCAATGTTTAAATTCATCCGGCATTCGAGGTAACTGTTTGATATCAATATGGATAAATCCTGGTTCGTAATCCTTGAAGGTTTTTACCGCGGAAGCTTTTTCCTCCTCCACAACTGGATAAAGTGATTTCAGATTGGAAACCCCATGCCGCCTCAGACAACGGTCCAGCCCAGAACGGGAAACCTCCTCGTTCATGAATTCATGAACCACGGCGAGTAGGTCGTCCAGCGGTAACAAAAGGCTCTTCCGTAGTTCCACTACAATAAGCTCCTACCCCGGTGTTAAGGTGGCATGAAGTGTATGAGGGCGGTGCGAGGCGTCCATCGTGTCTTGGCGATTTTTCCATTTATGAATAGTGTCACGATGGAGAGCGTACTTTTCGGCAAGCTCTCGCCCGGATTCCGGAGATTCCTGGATTTCCTTTCTTACCCTGGGGGTCGTGCGAGCATTTTTATGGAGGTTAATGTTCATTGGATGACCTCTCGTATTCAGTGAAGATCTCGGCGAGAATTGCTCTCGCCTCAAACAGAGGGTAACTCCTCCGGGGGATTGCTGGTACATGATCACCCGGGACCTGACATTTAATGGCTGTTGCTCTTGACAGGGTACGGCTAAATGGTGACCACAAATTCCGATGGCAGCCAACTCGTTCTTCTTCAAGATCAATATTCAATTTGAAAATCTTGGCGACCTGCTAATCAATCGAGAATTGATAAAATTGGCGGGCGCGCATGGCCGCGTTATCGTCGATGTGAGTAAATGTCCAAGCTATTTCATCGACGACATTCGCGACCAGAAGCTCCCGCATGCGCTCTTGCTGATATCGAGCGTAGCGTTTTTTCGAGAGCTGCTATTGGAGCGCTTGCGCAAGCGGCGTTGTTATTATTTTTTATGTCCGGGCGGAGTTAGCGGGCAAATGCAATGGCGGGAATTCGCTAGAAAATTAGCCTTACTGCCGGTGTTTTTTCTGTTGAGCGTTATCGGTTTGCGAATTTGTCAGCTCGGCGTTTCCTACGAACGCATCAATCCGCTGTACGCGGCCTATTTGAAGCTGCGGGCGTCCGCGATCGCCTTTCATTTCGTGCGCGACAACCACTCGCTCTCACAGTTGCAGATGCTCGACATTCCCCATGACGGCGTGTTGCCCGATCTCGCCTTTGCTCTATTCGGCGGCGTGTCGCCGAGCGATCTCATCCGCAACGTTTGCCTCAGTTTCCGCACCGACCAGAACGCGATGCAGCTGGACAGGGTGAAACGCTTTATCTGCGAATTGCTCAAAGCCCTGCCACTTGAAACCAATATTTATCTCCTGGCGCAAGTGCGCTGGGACGCTCCCGGGATGAAAGATCTGCAAGCCTGGTTGGCAAAAGACCATGGGCGAAAGTCTGTTCTGCAGGTCAACTGCGAAAGCGTCGAACAAAACATGGCGTTCTTGCGCCAGTGCGACATCGTGTTCGCCAACCGTCTCCACATGCTGCTGTTAGGGGCAAGCCAATGCGGTCGCATGGTGGCGTGCATCGACGAGCACAACACGAAGATACGAGGTCTATTCGAAACCCTCGGACTGAGTGATGCGGTGCTGACGCTGGACTCCGTATTGACCCGTGAGCAGGTGGAGAAAGCTGCCGCCGTGATCTTCGACGGTGCAGGCGAGGCCCGCAAGTTGCGCGACGGATTGCAGCGGATTGTCGCGTCTCGATGAACAGACTCGCGCGGCGGATTAGACCCGGAGGGCCCTCGACTCGGGCGCATAGATGCTACGCACGATAATCAATTCTCTGACCATCGCTTCCGGCGCGGCTTTGGGGCAACTGATCGGTCTATTGGTTTTGCCGATCCTGGTTCGCATCTACGATCCGGTGACGTTCGGCACATTTTCTATTCTTTTTACAGCTGTCACGGTCCTGAGCAGCGTCGCCTCGACTCGCTACGAGCAGGCCATCGTGCTGACGAGATCGAATCGTGCCGCTGCAGCGCTGACGCAGCTGGCGTTTTTGGTTGCGTTTGTCGTTTGTCTGATCGCGGCGATCCTGCTCGCATTCGCCAGCAGCCGCCTTGATGCACTATTCAAGATCGCCCTCGGCGACAAGTGGCTGCTCGTGGCCGCATTAGCTTTTCCGGTGTCGGTTCTTGCCACATTGACGATGGTGGCCGTTCGTTACGACTGCTACGGTCTGATATCCGTGTCGCGAACCGCGAAGGTGTGTCTATCGGCGGCGATTCAGGCAGTCGTCGGCTTGTCGATCCTGTCCGGCGTCGGCGGACTGATCGCCGGGGAGTTTATGGGCAATGCGACGACCGCAGCAGGTTGCCTTGTCGCTTTAACCAGATCGCACAAGCGAGCGTCGAGACGCTTCGATTGGCTGTGGACAAAAGTCCTCTGGCGCGAAATGCTGGTCGTCGCGCGAAAGTTCGCGGTTTTTCCGAAAATCAATACGCCTCATGTTCTGGTGAACGGACTTGTCGGGTGGGTCACCGTTTTGGTGATAAGCATGTTTTTTTCGGCCCAGGAGTTGGGTTTCTACTATCTGATGCAGAGGATCGCCTTGGCTCCTGCCAGTTTCGCAGGCCAGGCCGTTTCCCAGGTCTATTATCGAGAGGGATCGACAGCTTCGCGAAGCGAAGGAAACTTCTATCGGCCGTTGCTTCGTGTGATCATGATGCAGCTGGCGATCGGGGTTCCGTTCGCGCTCATCCTGTTCTTTTTCGGCTCGGAGATTTTCTCGCTGGCGTTCGGGGCCGAATGGCGTCGCGCTGGGCGTCTTGCAGAAATATTCGCGCCCTATGTCGCCCTGCATCTGGTGCTTGCGTCACTGGCGCCGACTACGATTATCGCAGGTCGTCAAATGACGATGTTCATCCTGTCGGTCATTCAAAGTTTCATTTTCGTCGTCGGCTTTTTCTTGGGAAGCATCGGCGGCGGCGACATCGACAGTGGCGTGCGCGTCGCGGCTCTGATCTCTGCATTGTACTTGCTGGGAATGATTGCATGGTTCGTTAAATTGTCCTATACTTCTGCGTCTTTCAGTAACCCATTGAATTTGTTATGACCGTATCCAGGATCATGGCTGATAAAAATCAGCAGGTTAGCTAAAAAATGCGTAACTGCTCAGGTGCTACATATAGAGCCTTACTTGTCCCCGTGCACTATATGTTGTGATTAGCGGTGAGCGAAACGAAGTTTTTGGGACCGTTTTTGAGGTACCTAGACACGTAACACACTGTCACGGAAAGATATCATCACATGACGACCAAATTAATTCTCTTCACCTCCGCGTTTCCCTACGGCTTGCGCGAGACTTTTCTCGTTCCCGAACTGCCGCACTTGTGCCAAGCTTTCGATCGGATCGTCATAATGCCGATGCGTGGCGCCGGCAGCTGGCGCACGCTTCCGGCCAATGTCGAGGTGGCGGAGCCGCTGTGGACGACGCGCAATGGAAAGATTCGCTTTTTCGTCCGGGCGATGCTCAGTCCGCGCAGCTGGGCGCTGTTCTTTCGCGAGTCGGCTCATGTGGTCAAAACTTATTCGCGCTTTCATGTCGCGCTGTTCGTCAACATCCTGCACTGGGCGCTCTATCGCGGCGCCCTGGAGCGTTGCGACGCAGTTCGCGAAGCGCTTCGGTCTCCCGAAGGCGTTGTGGCCTACAGTTATTGGGGCCACATACCGTCCTTGGCGATGCCGACGCTTGCCGACGCCGGCATTCCAAGTATCGTCCGCTATCACCGCGCGGATCTCTATCTTGATGGCATGAACGCTTACGGATATTATCACCGCAGCATAAGATATTTTCCGTGGCGCGACGAAATTGCGCGTAAATCGACGCGATCCGTGTTCATTTCTCAGCACGGATTGGACTATTTTCTCGAGAATTGGGGAAAATCGCTGTCCTTCCCCGAGCAGGCCGTCGTGCGGCGACTTGGCGTCGACGATTGCGGCGTCAATCCTGGACGTTCGGAGTCGCGGTCGGAGCCCTTCGTTGTCGTCAGTTGCTCCACCGTCGCTGTAACCAAGCGCGTGCATCTCATCGCTGCATTCGTCAAAGAACTTTCCAAGTCGAAAGAGGTCGTGTGGTATCACTTCGGCCCGGGCGAATGCAACCTCCTTGCGCGGGAAGTCGAGACGGCTGACTCGCCGCAGCTTCAGATTCATCTGCGAGGCTGGGTGGAAAACGACGAAATCATGGAGTTCTACCTCCGCAATCACGTCGATCTGTTCGTGAATCTCAGCCTCTCCGAGGGCGTGCCGGTCTCCATCATGGAGGCGGTCTCCTTTGGCATTCCGACGCTTGCGACCGACGTCGGCGGTTCATCGGAGGTGGTCCTCAACGGCGAGAGCGGCCTGATTATTGGCCTCAATGAAGCGACCGACTCGAAAAGGCTCACCGAAATGGTTCTCGATGCGCTGCTGCCCGGCGGCGCCCTTGAGAGGTGCACCCCCCGTTCGGTCTGGAAAGAGCGCTTCGACGCTTGCGCCAATTTTTCGACTTTCGCGCAAGAATTGAGGCGACTGGCAAATGGTTAACGGCTTCGCGAGGATAATACGCAAGCCGAGTCTTCAAGAACGCTTCAGCGTCCTGAAAATCGCGGCGCTGGCCCTTTTCATCCTGTTGGGAACGCATTTTGAATTCCCAGGCGAAGTGAGCGGCGCCGGGTTGGGTTTTGCGATCAGACTTGGGATGGCTGCCGTCATCCCTGCCTATATTTTGCTGAGCAGACGATCAGACATTTCGATTTTGCACGGATATGTTATTTTTTTGATTTGCATGTATTTTTTGTTGATCAATGCAACGGACTTCACCTATTTCGCCATACTCGGATGCCTCTCCATCGTCTGGGGCCTGCTGATGGCGTCACTGAGCATCAACGGGGCAGCGAACACAATCGTTTTCCTTTGTACGGGCTATTTGACGTTTCACATGATCGGCCTTGCACTCGGCATATTTATTTACGTAGCGACCGGCCAAATCGTCGATCTGCACAGTGTCATTTTTCCGTTCAGCGAGGCTCGGGTCGGCGAACTCAAAGGATTTGTCCGTATAACCGGTTTTCACGTTGAGCCCGGCAGCTACTCGAATTTCATTTACTTGGTAGTGCTGGTGCGCAGCCTGTTCATGATGCGCATATTGAGCTGGTTCAACGCGATCGCCATGGCATCCACGATGCTGACGCTGGCTGCGTGGTCGGTCATCGGCTTCGGCGCATTTCTTATTGCGTCGCTGGTCGAACTCCTGCTGTTCAATAAGACCAGATTGCCATTCGTGCTCAGCGTCTCCGTCTCCGTCGCCGTTATTCTCCCGTCGATTCTGATCGACGAGTTCGAGAACGACTATACGATATATATAACCGATAGATTTTCTGGGTCCGATTATGACCCATCTAGAAATGATAAGATTCTAGCATTCATCAGTTGGCAGAACGAAATAACGGACGCAATCTTTATCGGCAATCCGCTCCCGAAGGCGTATTGCCCCTTTTGCCTTTCGCCACAGGACTTCGGAACAATGATAAACATGACCTATTATTTCGGGGTCGTTCCCACGCTTTTGCTCCTCTTGGCGCTTTCTCTCAATACCCTGCGGCGTTTGAACGGCGCTTTCCTGATATTCGCGGCGCCGCTTATTATCTCTAAGGCGTATTTTTTCGAACCGCTGGTCTGGCTGATCATTGGCGTGATGCTTTTCATACGCGCGCAACCGTCGGTCGAAAGGTTGGAAGGTCCGGCGTTCGCAGGTGACATCCATTAATAATGATGTCATTGAGGTGACGGAAATCGGCGGCGGATTCGATGTCTGGACCAATCTCACATGCAAAATGCTCGGCGCCATGTGGCAGCCTCTCGCACGCGTCCCTTACCATACGTGGTTGGTGTTGCGGCTGCTTCCGTTCCTGCGGCGCATCAACGCCAAATCCGCGAAGCGGTTTCCGCTTGGCTATATCGCGGTATATCGAAATCGAAATCGATAGCTTACTTTTTTCACGCACCCTTGGTCTCGCCCATGCCCAACGCTGCCCCCATCGCCCTGTTCATCTTCAGAAGACATGAGCATTTGCGCAAGACCCTAACGGGTCTGCAGCGATGTGAGGGTTTCAGCGGGAGCCGTGTCGTCGTTTTCGGCGACGGGCCGAAGCGCGACGAGCAGCGTGTGGGCATCGAGGCGGCGCGCGCCGTCGCGCGCGAGATGCTGGGCGAGGAGGCCGAATACCGCTTCAGCGAGACCAACAAGGGCTTAGCACGATCGATCATCGACGGGGTCGGTGCGCTGATCGCGGAGCATGGTCGCGTCATCGTGATCGAGGACGATCTCGATCTCGCGCCCGGTTTTCTGACATTCATGGACGCGGCACTCGACCGCTACGCCGGGGACGAAACAGTCTACCAAGTGTCGGGACATGCTTTCGATGCGCCCGAACTGATGGATTGCAAGAGTGCAGTGTTCCTGCCTTTCACGACGACCTGGGGTTGGGCGACCTGGGCTAGGGCGTGGCGCCACATGGACGAGGCGGCGATCGGATGGGAGCAATTAGCGCGTGACCGCGACTTACGACGACGCTTCAATCTCGGCGGCGTGTACGACTTCGCCACAATGATCGAGCGACAGAAGAAGGGCAGGACCGACTCGTGGGGCATTCTGTGGTACTGGTCAGTGTTCCGCGGCAATGGACTGACGCTCGCTCCTCCTCGGACCCTAGTTCACAATACGGGCATGGACGGCTCGGGTTCGCATGGACGCGGCGTCCTTCGGCGGCATAACGCGAAGCGCCAAGAATTTCCCGCCACGACGTACGACCTGCCGCCTCCGCTGCTCGATCGAAAGTCGTTCGAGGTGGTGAAGCGGGCTATCTGGCGCCAGAACGGCGGGGCCATCGGACAAATTGTCGATGCAGTCAAAAGGATGGCGTTGCCGCTCCTGAAGAGGTGAGGTGCTCGTCACGCAAGCGCGATGGTGGCTCACGATTCGCATCAGACTCTGTTGAAAAGAAAAAACGAAACGTGATCACTCGCTTGTTGTTCGAGCTGCTGTTCTTTAAGTATTCCTGCAACACTCCGAACCATGAAATGACAGGGCACGGTTACATGACGGCATTCATACCTGTTTCACAGCCATCCATTTCCAATACAGAGATCGACTATGTCACGGATGCCGTCCGTTCAGGCTGGGTATCTTCGCTCGGCCCTTACATTGAGCAATTCGAACATCGTTTTGCAGAACTCTGCGGTTCCAAATACGCCCTGACGACGTGCAACGGCACTACCGCTCTTCACCTTGCGCTGGTCTCACTCGGCGTCAAGCCGGGCGACGAGGTGATCGTACCGGATCTCACCTTCGTCGCGACGGCCAATGCGGTCGCGTGCGCCGGCGCAACGCCCGTCACGGTCGACGTCGATGCGGAGACCTTGTGCCTCTCTCCCGAAGCCTTCGAGTGTGCGATCACGCCGCGCACGCGCGCAGTCATACCGGTGCATCTCTACGGTCATCCGTCCGATATGGATGCGATCAATGCCATCGCCAAGGCGCATAAATTGTTCGTCATTGAGGACGCCGCCGAGGCGCATGCCGCTGAATACAAAGGCAGGCCGGTCGGCTCGCTGGGTTGCTGCGGCGTGTTCAGTTTTTACGGCAATAAGATCATCACCTCCGGCGAGGGTGGCATGATCACGACCGACGACGAAACGCTTTACAATACCGCCCGACGCCTGCGCGATCACGCGATGAGCCCGACCAAGCGCTATTGGCACGAGGAAATTGGCTACAACTATCGCATGACAAATTTGCAGGCCGCTCTCGGCGTGGCGCAACTCGATCGCTTCGCCGATCTGAGCGCGCGCCGCAAGGAGCTGATGGATTGGTATAGGGGCTACCTCGGTCACCGCGCGGATATCCGTCTCAACCGCCAAGCGTCTTGGGCGAAGAGCGCCCATTGGATGCTTTGCCTCGAAATCGATCACCTGACCGATGCGTCGCGTCAGCGTCTGATGAGCGATTTGCGCACCCGCAGCATCGACTCGCGTCCGTATTTTTATCCGGTTTCAGACCTGCCGATGTATCCCGACGCCAACACGCCGGTGTCCCACCGCATCGCGCCCACGGGCCTCAATCTACCTTTCTACGTCGGTCTGAAGCGCGAAGAAGTGGAATTCATCTGTCGGCAGTTCGAACAGGCGCTCGACGGGCTGGCGCATCATGAGTGACGTTCTGAAGCGGCTGTACCGCAAGCTTCGCATCGCTGTCGTGTATCCCAGTTACCGACGTTATGTTGCGGGTCTAGGCGCTGATCATCCTTTGCAAGGAATCCCAACGCGAATAATCGGCGACGCCTCCGAACACGACGCGTCCGAGAAATTGCCCGTTCCCGATGCCCACTATGATGTGTTCACATCGACTGCATCGCTGCCGCTTATCGGCCTAGGACGGTACGGCGACAGCCTCGATCCCAACTGTCTGCCCAACCTCCTAAGGGAACTCAATCGCGTCATGAAGCCCGACGGGAGTCTTATTGTGAGTATGAGCTTGGGGCCCAATGTTTTGAACTTCAATAATTCCTGGTTTCTCGATATGCCGACCATCGAGCGCGTCTTCAAAGGATGGACCGTCGTCGATCATCTGATCGACCGATGGTCTTCTCCCGGCGGGAAAGGCAATGTTGAGCCGTCGGATCGATTCACTAGGGACACATCGGTCAAGGGAATGCGCCTCGGCTTGGATTATCTCGTCATCTTCCTTCATCTGCGACGCTCGGCAACTGCATAGCGTTGAGGCCGCATGTCCATCCTCCGAATTCTTTTCGAACGTTACAAATACTTCTACTTCAGTTTGCGATCGAGACGTGCGCAACTGCGCATCGCTCAATCGAGCCGTTTGCTGCGTGGTTTCGGGGTTCATTTCCTGACGCATCCGGACAATCGCATCTATCTGAGCGTGGGAGAGCGTTGCGTATTGAACTCGTCGATAACCTTCGAGTCGACGGACGGCTTCGTCTCCATCGGCAATCGCACATATATCGGTCATGGCGCTCAAATCATTTCACGTAATCGAATCGAGATTGGCGCCGATGTTACGATGGCGTGGGGCATCACGATCTACGATCACAACTCCCATTCTTTCGATTGGCGCCAACGGGCCAGAGTCGTCGATCATTTCTACCGGACTTATGGCACAGGACGCTGCTTCGAGGAATTGGACTGGAGCGATGTTAAGTCGGCGCCGATCGTCATTGGAGACCGTGTATGGATCGGCTTTGACGCCGTCATTTTGAAGGGCGTGACGATCGGCGAGGGTGCTGTCATTGGCGCTCGTAGCGTCGTGTCCAGGAACGTCGAACCCTACACTGTCGTGGCTGGCAATCCGGCGACGCTTATCCGACGCATAAAACCTCCCGTGCAGGACGCGTCTCCCGATGCAATCTGACAAGCCGGAATTCAAATATACCTGGGAAGAGGCGGTCGAAATCCTTCGTAACGACCCGGCGCAACAGGATCTAATTTTCTGCTCCTATCTTACGCGTGATCTGATCGTGAACTGCGAGCGGTTTGCTAGCAGCGACGAGTTTTTCGAGGCACTGAGACTGCTTGGCCAATTTGCTCCGGGCGCGCGTCGTTTGCTTGATATGCCGGGCGGTAATGGCATCGCCACTTACGCTTTCGCGCGCGCCAACTTCGACGTGACCAGCGTCGAACCCGACCCCTCACCCATGATGGGCCGCGGCGCCATAGAGCATGTGCTCGGTGCATCCGGCATCAAAGCGACGATCGTCGACGCCTACGGAGAGGCACTGCCGTTCGCGGCGGACGCCTTTGATGTCGTCTATGTGCGCCAGGGCCTTCACCATGCGCGCGATCTGCCACGCATGATGACCGAGCTGTCGCGCGTGTTGCGCCCCAGCGGTGTACTGCTCGCCTGCCGCGAACACGTTGTCGACAACTACGGCGAAGGCTTGCAGGCGTTTCTCGACTCGCAGGTCGACCACCAGCTCTACGGCGGCGAAAACGCCTTCACTCTGCCCGACTATCGCTCGGCGATCGATGGGGGCGGCCTTAAGATCGAGCTGGAACTCGGACCCTACGACTCGCCGATCAACGCCTATCCCAACACTCCTGAGGCGCTGCGGCACAAAGTTCTGGAATCGGGGCCGGGCCGCATCTTGCGCAAGGTCCTGCCCGACGATATGGTGGCGGCGATCGGAGCATGGCACGTCAAGCGCCGCAAGCTTGCCGGGCGCCTTTACAGCTTCCTCGCGGTCAAGCGTTAAGAGAAAGGCAATGCTCAACGAGCTGATCCCCTATGTCCTTCGCATCAGGACGCGGTTTCCCCGCGCTTATGAGCGCATCGTCAAGCTGGCGCGGCGTTTTCTGGGTGGTCGGTTGGGCATCTATCCGCGGCCCTTGGCCAGCGAGGTTGCGACCGTTACCGCCGTCGTACGTGGCTCGCAGTGGAACATGACCGCAGGCAAGGGCCTGACGCATGAGCGTCTTGAGGCGGCATTCGCCGAATATGTGGGGGTCAAGCACGCAGTCGCCGTCAACACCGGCGGCATGGCCCTGCAAATGTCCGTGCGCGCGCTCGGCCTCAAGCCCGGCGATGAGGTCATCCACCAAGCTGACACCTGTTCGGCGACCGCGCTGGCGGTGATGGCGGCGGGCTGCACGCCGATATTTTCGGACATTTCCGAGCAAAGCTTCATGCTCGACGCGAATGCGGTCGACCGCTGGATCACGCCGCGCACACGAGCCTTGATTCCGACTCACATATGGGGCGCGCCGGAAGACATGCCTACCATGCTGAGCCTTGCAGAAAAACATGGGCTGCATGTCATTGAAGACGCCTGCCTGGCGCTCGGTGCTTCGCTTGGCGGGCGAATGGCCGGCTCGTCCGGCTGTGTTGGCGTGTTTTCCTTCGGCGCCAACAAACCGATCCAATGCGGTGAAGGCGGCATGATCGTGACCAGTAACGAGGCGTTGGCACGCGAAATGCGCGCCATGCGTCACTGGGGCGATCGCACCATCGAATACGGCGTGCGCGATGTCGTGCAACCGGCCTGGAACGGACGAATGTCGGAAATCGTCGCGGCCGTTGCGGTCGAACAGCTCAAAGGCTACCCGCGTCACCTCTCGAGCCTGCGCACGGCCGTGGCCGAATTTCAGTGGTTCGTCTCCCGTATCGACGGGCTCGATCTGGTGTTCGGCGCCTCGCGCACGGCGGCCGATTGCTCTTTCACTCAGGTCGTGCTGCGCATCGACGAAGCGGCGTTCGGCATGAGCAAAAGCGCCTTCAAGGACGCCCTTTACGCGGCGGGCGTCGCCGTCTGGCACGCCAATTTCGAACTGATCAATTCGCTGACGTTGTTTCGCGGATCCGGTTGGGAAGAGTGGCTTCCCAGGGCCGATTTGGCGCATGTGCGCTCCAACTACGCCGCGACGTTTCCCGTAGCGCAGCGGGTCTACGACTCAGTCGGGATCGGCCTAGCGAAGATGAACTTTTTGTCACGACCGAACCTGCGCTACCTCATGAAGCAAATCGACACATTGAGCACGCGAAAGACATCATGAAGAAGATCGGCATTCTCGCGACCGCCCGCGAGCGCAACGGAGGAACGCTGCTATACACGCAGTCAATGATCGAGGCTCTGCGACGTTTGCCACAGGACCACTTTCAGTGGACGCTATTCACGCTGCACAACATTCACGAATACGATGATATCGGCCTGCCGATCGTGCGATTGCCGGGCGCTTTCTCCATCGCGGCGTCCCGCTTCGTAGGCGTCGACCTGTTCGCGTCCGTCGATAAGGTCGTCGCACCGATCTATTCAACCGCTATTCTCGCTACACGCCGGCCTTTCGCCTTCACCCTGCACGATCTTCAGGAAAAGTACTATCCCGAATATTTCCGCCTTCCGACGCGCATCTGGCGGTATGCGACCAATCGCCTACTTACTACGCGAGCAAGCCATATCTTGTGCGAATCTGGTTTCGTCAAGTGCGACATCATGCGCTTTTTCGACGTTCCGGAATCGCGGATCGCCGTCATCCCGGCGCCGCCGGTCTCGACGCTGAAAGACTGCGCCTTCGATGTGGAGGGCTTGGTTGCGGTTCGACGCAAGCTCGATCTTCCGGAAAGCTTCGTCTTCTATCCGGCGCAATTCTGGCCACACAAGAATCATCGCCGCCTCGTCGAAGCCTTCGCGCAAGTGGTGAAGAAACATTCCGGTGTCGATCTGGTGTTGACAGGCAAGAAACGCGACGAATACGAGAACGTGTTCCAACGCGTGCGGGAGCTCGGGCTCGGTTCGCGTGTCCACCATCTCGGTTATGTCGAGCAGATGGAACTTGCCGCAGTCTATCGTTGCGCGACAGTGGTCGCTGTTCCGACCCTGTTCGAGAGTATCAGCCTTCCCGTCTATGAGGCGTTTTCATTGGGCGCTGCGGTCTGCGCCTCGAATGTGGTGGCGCTGCCCGAACAGATCGGCGACGCCGGACTGCTGTTCGATCCGCTCTCCGTCGGGGACATGGCCGAAAAAATCTCCATCCTGCTCGACGATCCGGCCTTGCGCCGACAATTGATCGAGCGCGGACGCCAGCGAATGATGGCCGTCACTCAAGACGACTACGCTCGGCGCCTCGGCAGCGTCATCGACGCGCTCGAACCTCAGTCGTAAGGAGAAGACATGTCTGTCGCAGGCTGCGTATCATTTTTGGTCCGCCGAAAGAGGGGGCTTGCCGTTGTTGCGCTCCTGTGTTTGTCGGCTCCCACCATTGCGGAGTCGACAATCTCGCAGACAAGCGAATTCCCGATCTTCGACGCACTGACTTACAAAGGAAAGCCGGACTCATCCGCACTCAGTTTGAGGAAGATTCATCTTATCGATCGCAATCCGGATAAATCCGAACCTCCGAACGAGGAGGGGGTTCGACAAATCGTAGCCGAGATAAGTAAAACCGAGGCGTCTCCCGTTATCGTTTTCGATATTGAGGGCTTCCAGCACCCGACGGAAATACGGCGAGATGCAAAATCTGCAGTCGACGCCGAATTGGCCTATCTCAATCAGCTCGTTTTCTGGGCGAAATCGACGAATAAAAGTGTGAAGGTCGGGTTCTTCGCCATAATGCCGCGGGTCGATTATTGGACGCCGAATTTATACAGAGCCGCCACCGAAAATCCTACGGACTCGCGATGGAGCGCTGACACGGCCAACATACAAACCCATATGAAGAATTTGATGAAGGCCAATGCTTATGTCGCTGCTTTAGCTGATAAGGTAGATTTTATTTACCCTGAACTTTATACCCCTTATGACTCCTATAAGGGAAATCCTTTCGGGGTCAATTATCATGGATGGGAGCAATTCGCCGCCTTTACGATTTCCGAGGCGCGCAAGTATCACAAGCCTGTATATCCATTTGTTTTTAATGGGTTCATAGACGGTGCCGCGACTGTCTATCGTTTCCGCAAACCTGCGTTCGATCCGGCGATCGGCCCCTTCCCGGGCTGGCGCCCAATGTCTTACTCCTGTCCGGACGGGTTGTGGTCGAAGGAAATCGCATATCTGCGCGCCCATGCGGACGGAATGGTCTTATGGGGAACGGGTAGTTTCTTGCGCCAGACCTGGAATGACGTCGCGGATTGGTGGCAAGAAACCGTGAAAAACCTATCGGACAACTGCGGCGGATGAAGGGATAGGAGCCGACATTTTGCACCCTCTCAACTTAAACTTAAACGGCAATGAAAATTACCATCATCACAGCCTGCCACAATAGTAAGGAAGTGATCCAAACGGCGATGGATTCTGTGCTAATTCAAACCTACCAGGATTTTGAGTACTTGGTTGTAGATGGTGGTTCAACCGATGGCACTCTAGAAATCATTCGCGAGTATGAACCACGCTTTAATGGTCGTATGCGCTGGAGTTCCGAACGGGATAGTGGATTTTATGATGCTCTCAATAAAGGGATTCGGGCTGCGACTGGCAACGTAATCGGACAGATTAACGCTGATGATTACTATGCACATGATCGAGTTCTGGAGCACGTTGCCGAACTATTTACAAATGCGAGTAATCCGATTGATGCAATTTATGCAGATGTGCGTTTTGTCAAAGCTGAGAATATAAATCAGGAGGTAAGGTACTACTCGGCGCGATACTGGAGACCATGGATGGTGCGCTGGGGATTCATACCACCTCATCCGACTTTTTTCTGCCGATCAGAATGGTTCAAGAAACTCGGTGACTACAAACTCGATTACATAATTGCGGCCGACTATGAGTTGTTGATCCGCTTTCTGTGGAAGGAAAATCTCAAGACGTGCTATTTACACGATTCGATCATCAATATGCGCATGGGTGGAATAAGCACGCAGGGTATGGGAAATACAATCATCAATAATCGTGAGATCGTGCGCGCCAATCGCGAGAATGGGTTGTACACGAATTTGTTAATGATGTGTCCCAAATATGCGTTCAAGATCTTCGAGTTCATTCTGCCCCAACTGCGACGAGCGGGAGGCCAGAAGTGAGTCTGGTGCTATTAACAGGGGCCTACGGTTTCGTTGGAACCAACCTGTCGGCTCATTTAGCTCGGGTAGGCTATGAGCTTTGGGCAATCAACCGCAAAGGTACACCCGTCCGTTCTGGGTACGGCACTTATACACGCCAATTTGATTGGGAAGAATTCGACTCAATCCCCTTGGACGAGGTAGACGCGGTCATCCATTTGGCGGGTAAGGCACACGACACTCATAATACAAGCGACGCGCGGAGCTATTTCGATATCAATGTGGGATTGACCAAGCGCGTGGTGGATCGTATGGCGGCAGCCAAAGGTAAGGAGGGGCGAAAACTTATCTTCTTCAGTTCGGTTAAAGCAGTGGCAGACCATGTGGAGGGCGTGCTTACCGAAGATGCAGTGCCTAATCCTCGTACCCCCTATGGTCAGAGTAAGCTGGAGGCAGAGCGTTACATCCAAGGACGGTTAAACGGGAGTGTTGAGTCGTACGTGCTACGGCCTACCATGATTCACGGGCCGAACAATAAAGGGAACCTTAATCTGCTTTACGTCATGGTGCGGCGCGGTTTTCCCTGGCCACTCGGTAGCTTCGATAACCGACGTTCTTTCACTACCATGGGCAACTTGGTATCAGTAATTGATCGGCTGCTGGCGGGTGGCGTAACACCAGGTACCTACCAAATAGCCGATGACGAAGCGCTCTCGACCAATGAAGTCATCGAAATGATGGCGGAGTCGCTTGGCCGACAGGCGCATATTTGGCGGATTCCGCCGGGATTAATGCAAGGGATTGCGCGCATTGGGGATATGCTATACCTACCGCTTAACAGCAAACGGTTCGAGAAGCTCACCGAATCCTACGTTGTCTCGAATAAGCGGATTAAACATGCTCTCGGGTGGGAGTGCATGCCAATACGTGCGCGCGATGGGCTGAAGATGACCTTGGAGAGCTTTGCCTCGACAATCACGGCGAGCATGAGATGATCTCGCATCTGTGTGACGCCACTTTTAATCAAAATATGATACGTTATTTTGTAACGCGAAGATAACATTATGGGAGAAATACGTGTAAAAGTAAATCTAAAGAATGATAGAGATATTTTTCGATACCAGGAGAGGATGATTAAAGAGTCTGAAATTAGAGATGTTACCCTGGATGCTCTAGTAGATACGGGTGCGGTAATGATTCTTTTGCCGCAAGATGTTGTTGAATTTTTAGGGTTAGAAAAAACGGAAAAAGTAATTGTGACTTTGGCCAATGAGCAAAAAATTGAATTAGAAGTTGCGGGAACGCTTTCCTTAAAGATTGAAAATCGCACAATGAAGACTGATTGCCTGGTTGGTCCTCCCCAGTGTGAACCTTTAATTGGTCAGTTGGTGTTAGAAAGATTGGATTTTATTCTGGATCCGTTGAAACGTACGCTCCATCCTCGTCCGGAATCTCCGTATCTACCGTCACTAAAACTAAAGAGTACAACTTTTAACGATTGACAATTCCAGTCGGGATGGTTCTAAATGAACGTAGACATTATCACTAAACAAGATCTTGATAATCTTGAAAAGCGTCTTAGAAATGACCTCAAAAGATATGCCAAAGAAGAAATTGAAATAGAAAAACACCAGGAGTAGTGATAAGGAGTTTTCTGTTTTGCTCTCTTCCTAACTCAAATAAACTCCTCAACGAGTAACCATGCAGCTGAATTTCGATCTCGATCAATTTATCAGGCAGTTCATCACACGTCGCGAGCAGAGCTTGCTTACCGCCGACTTCGCACGCTACGGTGAGACGCTACGAACGCGCATTGATGGCACGCGTGTATTAGTCATTGGCGGCGCGGGAACCATTGGCTCGTACTATATCAAGGCGCTCTTGCGTTTTGACGTGGCTGCGCTGTGCGTGATCGACACCAACGAAAATGGCCTGACCGAGCTAGTACGCGATCTACGTGGCGCTGGTGGTTACCGAATTCCAAAGGATTTTGTCACCTATCCGATTAACTTTGCCGATCGCGTTTTTGATAAGATCCTGCGCGCGCGTGGTCCCTTCGACATTGTGGCGAACTTCGCCGCGCATAAACACGTACGTAGTGAAAAGGATATCTTCTCCATTGAGGCAATGATCGAGAATAATTTGTTACGGGCGCATGGGCTGCTTGAGCATCTGTTCGATGTGTCTCCCCAGCATTTTTTTTGCGTCTCTACCGATAAGGCGGCCAATCCCGTCAATATTATGGGGGCTAGTAAAAAACTAATGGAGGAGTTGATCATGGCCTACGCTGATCGCCTCCCCATTAAAACCGCCCGTTTCGCCAACGTGGCCTTTTCCAACGGCAGCCTCCCGCTCGGTTTCCTGGAACGACTCTTCAAGCGCCAACCGTGGTCGTGCCCGCTTGGTATCAAACGCTTTTTCGTTTCACCAATCGAGTCGGGAGAGCTATGCCTACTTGCCTCGATCATCGGCGAGAGTGGCGACATCGTCATTCCTAAGTTGGATGAAACGCGCGACATGATCCCATTCGACCAAGTGGTGATAGACCTGCTGCATACGTTGGGAATGGAACCGGATCCCTGTCACAGTGAGGACGAAGCGCGAGAGAAGATGGAGCGCCTACGCGCGCATGGCGTGACTACGGGCGCCGTTACCCGTTGGCCGGTGTACTTCTTCGAGTCCGATACGAGCGGTGAAAAGAGTTTTGAGGAGTTCTACACGCCAGGCGAGGTACTAGACCTAACAGCATTCGAAAATCTTGCTGTAGTGAAGAACGCGAAACGGCGTGATCCGAAAGAGATTGAGGCTATCCTGGTGGAGCTGAGCGCGTTATTTGCGTCGCAGGATGTTACTAAGGCGAAGGTCGTCGAAATCCTCAAGGATTACCTACCGAACTTCGCGCACATTGAGACCGGTAAAGGCCTCGACCAAAAAATGTAAATGGGGAGGAAACTGTAATGTATGTTGGGATCAAGCGATTGATAGATATCCCCCTCTCCATGATAGCGCTACTCGTGCTATTGCCGCTTTTTATTCCGGTTGGTATCGCATTATTGCTTACTGGCGAGCACTATATTTTTTACCGACAGGAGCGCATCGGTTTACATAATCGACGGTTCCTGGTCTGGAAATTCGCTACTATGCTGAAGGACAGTCCCAATCTTCCCGGCGGGCTGCACACAACGCGGCACGATCCTCGGTTACTGCCTCTCGGACACTTGCTACGAATCACTAAGATTAACGAGTTGCCACAAATATTCAATATTCTACTCGGTGATATGTCGATTGTCGGACCACGGCCATTGGTGGAAAAGACGTTCACTCCCTATCCCGAACATGTCAAGGCAGTTATTTACAATGTGCGGCCTGGGATAACCGGGATTGGCTCCATTGTATTCCGTGATGAGGAGCGTTTGCTCTCCGAGGCAGGCATTCCGGTGGAAGAGGCGTATGCGCGTTATATCGCTCCTGCCAAGGGCGAACTCGAACTCTGGTATCAGAAGCATCTTTCGTTGCGTGTTGACCTCCTAATCATCTTTCTGACCGCTTGGGTAATCATCTTCCCGCGTAGCCAATTATTCCACCGCATGTTTCCGGATCTCCCGATAATTAATGTACCAGGGCTGAAGTGGAAGCGAACCGGTATGACATAGTTGGGATTGGGATGAGACTGATTTTTATCGGATCAATGAAAAATCATGGAGGACCCACTGAATAATCTTAAGTGAAACCAATGCCAAACGAAAAACTCATCAACCTATTGCTGAATATTCTTAATTTCCGTGTCGACCACGTGGGGACTGAAATAGGCGGTGCAATCCTGACTGGCTTATCGCAGGAGGAATGGAATAGTTTATTAAGCTTGGCCAATGCGCAAGGTATCAGCCCGCTATTGTTTCATCGCCTGAAAAAGCGTGGTCTTCAGTCAGCGGTACCGCCTGAAATCTGGCAGAAATTGAATCAACGCTACTTATCCAATATTGCTCGTAACCTGCGGTTATATGCCGAGCTCGATCAGATTGTGCAATGGCTGAGTGCTGAACAGATTCCGGTAATCCCGCTCAAAGGGATATATCTAGCCCAGGTGGTTTATCAGAATATCGGGTTGCGAGCCATGGGTGATTTGGATCTGCTGGTACCAGAGACCCAGGCGCAACGCAGTTGGGAGCTACTTAAACAGCATGGCTATCATGCGGAAGCCGACCCAATTGTATGTTCTCATCTACAACCATTGCGCAAGGAAGGTTCTGCGCCTGTCGAAATTCATTGGGGGTTCTACAAATTCGGTTCGGATTTTTCGATGGTTGCGGAGGAAATCTGGAAACGCGCCAACTTGATCCAGCTCGGCAAGACTAATCTCTTGGCGATGTCAGCGGAGGACTTACTGCTACATGTGTGTGAGCACCTCTCTTATGGTCATTTCTTTTCATTCGGTTTACGCCCAATCTATGATATCGTTCTAATTATCGAGCATTTTGGTAACCATCTTGATTGGGAGAAGGTTTATGAACGGGCCGAAAGCTGGGGGTTGAGGCGAGGATTGTATTTGTCCTTGCTTTTAGCGCAGCAAATAGGAGATGCTTGTCTACCAAAAACAGTTTTAAAACGGCTGGGACAGCATCAGGATGAAGCAACAATTCAAGTAATGATGGAAATTGCTAAAACTCAATTATTTGAAGATAGTGATACAAAGGGAAGCCTTCCCCCGAAAGTGGCTAGCATATGGAATGCGAATTCACTCAAGGAAAAAATCAGGATATTTCTTGATGGGGTTGCTATCCCCCAGGAACTTATGCTAATCATGCATCCCTTTGCATTAAGTTCTCCTAAACGGTATTGGTACCACTTTATTCGTTTGCTCCATGTATTGCGTAACCACGCTCCAACTGTCTGGCGGTTATTACTCGGCGACCGGACGCTGACAGCGGCAGCCCAACGCGAGAGTTTGTTGCTTAATTGGTTAAACGGAGAAAGTGGCTGATCTCTGAGCAAATTAGTGGGGAGCGGGGTCAGTATTATCAATCGAGATGAAGCAGCCGTGCGGAAATATTTATATCCGTGAGCAAGAAGATTGGGATCGCCAACAAGGTGAACTGTTTGAGTAACCAGACCCTATAACCAAGCCCCAATGGAGTTTTCCCTATACCGATAGCCTCAATGGGGCTTTCTTTATGATAACAAGCTCTTAAGGGTTTTCAACTAAACAAATCGGCCCCAGCGGGGCCTTCTGATACGTGATACGCCCCTCAGGGGGGCCTCATAAAGCCACGGTCTATGACCGTGATCGATTACTGCATCCATAAGAAGGCGTTGTTCCGCTTACGATGGAATCAGACTGAACCAGTCCCCCTATTATCAGCTTGCAGAGTTGTAATCAAGGCTAGTCCTAAAAAATCCGGAAACCACCGTCATATTTCGAGAATATTCCTAAAGATCATTAAGAAAGATGGGAGAGTGGCATGAATGTCGAGTTCGTTAACCCGTTCTTGGATGCCTTACTCAACGTTCTAACGACCATGGCGCAGACCGAGGCCCATCGGCAATTCATCGGCCTGAAAAACGACGCGGTGGCGCGTGGCGAGGTGACCGGTCTAATCGCCATGACCGGCAAGAAGGCAAGAGGAACTCCCGAACACCAGCGACTCATTTTTGACGCCTTTTCCCAGGCGGAAAGCACTACTACCCGCCGGTTTGGCGGGACCGGGTTGGGGCTGGCCATCTGCTGGTATGAACGATCACATCGGCAAGCCGTTCGATGCGATCGGAATGACGACCGTCGTTGCCAACCACGCCCGCTGCTATCGACATGCCCACCCGATGGACGTGCCGGAAGTTCTCCCGGACAATGGGAAAATCGGCCAGCAAGTTGAATTCCCCGAAATCGATATCAACGCGGCCTTGGCTAGAATGATGGGGGATCACGAGTTACTGAAACTGCTGATGGGTGAATTCGCCAACAGCTATGGTCCCCTCGTCGAAATTCTACCCCGCTTGTTGGCCAACGGTGATTTGGCCACTGTATTCATGAAGGCCCATGACCTAAAGGGGGTAGCCTAGCACTGGCGGCAGAACGTCTTCAGAGGGCAGCTCATGCCGGAAATTTGGAGGAAGCGAAAGCCAGCAGCCCGGAGGTGTGTCGTCTTTTAACCATCGTAACTAATCTTGCTAACCCTCCTCTAATCGTATTGGCGTTCCTCCCAACGTGCGTAGTTGTTGGTCTAGGTTATCCAGAAGGTTGACATAGTCTGCAGTATCGGCGGTACGGAGATTGGAAATCGTCTGTTGGGCCTTATGGATTGCGCTCTGTTGCGTATCGCGTCGGTTGCGTAGCCTACGCAGCATTTCGGAGAAGGCCATTGCCAGATCCTGGAGTTCATCGTGACGACGTAGGCTCGTACTGATGTCGTAGTTTCCCTTGCCCACTTCTTCGCAAAGACGTGCCAAGCGATACATGGGGCCAGCAATACGGTGGGAAAGATAGACCACCACAAAGGTCACTGCGATCCCCGTCACCAGAATCGCTACTACGTTACCGATTACCAACAACAGACCCAACCCCAGCCACCCCTCCAAAGGGGGGGTTGCTAGGGTTCGGCCTGACCAGATGGTAAGCAGCAGGGCGAACACAATGGCGGAAACCACACCGGAAAGTGCCATCAGTCCAATCATCCAACCAATGAAATGCCCCTGGAAGACTGGCTGGATGAATACGATCCGGCGTCGTTGTGGTCGGTCCATCTTGGTCACATATGGAAATGTGCCACCACCGTCCCCAGCGCTTCGGCTTGGGTGCGTAAGCGAGTTCCGGCCGTGGCGGCGGTCTCGGCATCCGTGGTGGTCTGATCGGAGAGAGTACTGATTCGCGTCACCCGGCGGGTGATCTCGCCCGCCACCACACTCTGTTGTTCGGCAACCGTGGCAATCTGCGTGTTCATTTCAGAGATGGTGCTCACTGCGGTGGTGATGGCACTCAACCGCTCACCCGCAGCAGCGGCCTGACGCACACTTTCCTCGGCCCGACTTCGTCCCTGGCGCATCACTTCCACGGCATTGCGGGCACCCGCTTGGAGGCGCTCGATTTTGGAGTGGATCTCCTGGGTAGATTGCTGGGTACGAGAGGCGAGTGTCCTCACTTCGTCGGCTACCACGGCAAACCCACGGCCCTGCTCTCCGGCACGGGCTGCTTCGATGGCAGCATTCAGGGCCAACAGATTGGTTTGGTCGGCAATGCCGCGAATCACGTCCAGGATGGTGCCGATACTTTCAGAATCCTCACCCAAACGGGTAATGGTCTCTGCTGCCCGCTCCACTTCTCGGGCCAAACCGGTGATGGTGGCAGCCGTTTCGTCCACGACTACCCGACCGCTACTCGCCTCTTGTTGCGCGCGGTTGGCGGCTTCCGCGGCAGCATCGGCGTTTTGTGAGACTTGGCGTACGGTTGTGGACATTTCTTCGATAGAAGTGGCGACCTGTCCTACCTCCCGATGCTGACCAGTAATGCGCTCACGAGTGTCGGCAGTGAGTTTGGCCATTTTCTCCGCGGCCGACACCACCTCACGGGAACCTTCGGCAATGCGGTCCAAGAGTTCCTTGAGACCACGTTTCATGGTGTCCAAGGCATCGGCAATCTTGCCCACTTCATCCCGGCAACGCACCACTACGGGGGCTCCGGTAAGATCGCCAGCGGCGATGCGGTGCATGTCGTTAAGAATGGCCGGCAACGGCCGGATGCTACGCAATAAGACGATGATGGCATAGGCCATTACACCAGCAAGGAGGAGCGAGCCCACCACGAGGTAGGTAGTCAACACGTCCAGACTGTCCGCCTGCGTCTCTAGGGCGATGCTGGTATCCTTTTGGATACGGTCCAATATCGGTTTTAATTGATTCTCGATTTGTTCCGCAGCGATGTCAAATTCTGGCATCAATCGATTACCTGCCGTTGGCCCTTGGTCCACATAGGCCCGCGCCATTCGTCGACCAATGTCGTAGTAGGCATTGAGGGCGGGGAGCAAGGAACGATAGGTGGGGTCGGCCGCGTCCAGATGCGCCAACTCAGCCAGTAGCGTCCGAGCCGTGGCGACGTACTCTTCGGCATGATGCAACCCCCCATCCAGACCGTCCTGAGCGCGAGTAGCACTTATGTCCTGTAGATGTTGTTGGATCTGAACCACAGCGTAGCGTAGGGCATTTGCCTTATCCAAAAGGGGCACTTGGGTGGTATAGAAGTGTTCCGCACTACCTGCCATGGTACGGGTCTTCCACAAGATAAGGGAAAGATCCCCCACCAGGGTAATGCCAAACATAATCGCCATCAGCCAAAATTTTTGTATCAGAGTGAGAGGGTTCACGGTTTGTCCTTATGATATTTAGGGACTCTGAGAGGGGGGACTCGGTGATCTCCACATGCGGCTGATAAAGATGGAAATATTCAGTTCTCGGTGTTACGACGTACCCAGCAGTGGTTCTCCCCGGCGGCTACATGATGGCAGGTCGCAGGTACCCTGTTCAACAGGAACGAAAAACCACCGAATGCGACCTCCAAACTGAACAAATGCGCGATGGTTTCTTCTACTCAGGCAACAGGAATATCACTGTCCCACGATAGAACGGATGCCGCCTGACCGCCGCCAAGGTGTTCGTGTCGTACTCCCCATACTCGACCAGCCCGATTTTAAACGGTATGGTCAATTTTCGTTTCGACAACTGTAAAAGATATCGTTGATGATCTTGTACCGGATGTCTTCCTTGATAGGTTTGAAAGACTATCTCGCCAACCACGCCTTGCAAGGCATTCAAGTCTGTCAACCGGCCGGTCCAATCCATCAAACCAGTAACGCTCAATTCGTACGGTACCGGCAGGTGTAGCCTGACCTGCCGTAGCAATGTGCCGTAGGTACCCAGTTTTTCGGTAGCCGCATCAAAATCCAATTGGATTCCCCAAACATGATTACCCCTCGCCTCAAATGCCTTAATATCTTGCCAGACTTGCTGCTGCAAATGCTCCGGCCATTGCATAACCTCAAGTCGGTAGACCATCACCAGTGGATGCTCGGATGCGGTAGGGGGGGGAAAGCCTCGTCTTTGAAAACAAGCCACGTTACCGCATCGCAACAACTCACCTTCCAATAAGTAGAGTTTGCCGGCATGGGGTAATACCCGCGATAAACGCACCTTCGGGTGCCACGCCCAGTAATCAACCGGTCGCTGCTCGCCACGCTGCTGGACCCAACTCGTAAAGCATACCAACAATGCGAGCAGGGCACTTACCAATAATATTTTTGCTCTTTTTCCCAACGGCTGTTTTTGAATTCAGATTTGAGACGTTTAAACCAGGCGAAACGCTGTTCTTTTGCAATCTCCTGATTTCCGCAGTGATTATTCCCGGACGAAGCAAAACAGCGGGTGGCGCGATGCAAAGCATAGGCCATGTCTTCAAATGCTACCTTGCTGCGCAGAGTAATAACATCCATGTAGTAATCGAGACTGGTGTAGACTTTTTCACCAAAAACATCAACTGGTTTTTGCAAGGGTAGACCGTAGTCGGCAAGAATATGCCAACGATGTCGATTTTGATCATAGCTTTCTTCATCAACGATGATATCCGTAGGATAATCCCAATCCTGGGTTCGCAGGAAATCACCCATGCAGTTGAGCCAGCGCGCCGCTTTTGGAGTTTGCTGTATTACGGTCAACAATTCATTAAGCGCTGGACAGGCATATTCATCCGCTTGTCCTGTCCAGGTTAAGGGTGCCGATTTGTTTTGTGCCAATGGGTATCCGCTCGCCGGATAGGTCGACAGAATTGCCGCCGCTGTCTTGAAGTCGCGGTGGCGTACCCATTGATTGACTAAGGTAAAATAGGCCAGCGATCGGGTATGAGGCGGTAAGTCTTCCCAGGTCAGCAGAGATTTTAACAAGATCGGTTTGGCAATGTGGATAAAGAATTCCTGGATATCGTTATTAGCTACCATGCTATTTCGGGCATAGACGCCATCAAGACGATCTTGTGCGTTCCAGGTCAAGGCCAATAGCCATTTGGCCTGCAGTTTGTGTCCGGGATGTTCGACCGTTTTCAACAATGTTTGCCAATACGCCTCTGCTTCTGCCCAGCGTTGCAGCGCCATAAGCGCCAGCCCCCGCAGTACCCAGCGGCTGTATACGACATTGGAGGGTTGACCGCGAATAGCATCGGTTGCGGTCTGTTGGATCACGCTGGCATAATCCTTGGCCACCCAATAGCTATGCGCCAACACCAAATAAGACCACAACGTTTCGAGCTGGGCATCGCTAAATTGGCGGTGATGTGCATTGATCACCTCAATACTGACCGGAGACGAGGTTTGTGGACTGCCATCCCCAGTAGTGCGCCACGATGCGACTATGTTCTGCATTGCCAGTAACGGCGCTGCCCATAATTCATCGATTTTTGTGCCAATGGGATTGGCCTTGATTTCGGTTTCATTGATAAAATCGAGTACCGCCTGACTGGTGGCGCCCGGTTTGATTTTTGCCTGCCACGTCTGGTAGTCCGCGACCAATGCGGCACCATCGGCCGCTAGCCAGTGAATTTTCCTAAACAGTCCCTTGGCGGACTCAGTATAACGTCCCTGTGGGAAGGCCTTCAGATAGGCATCGAAAGCGGCAGTGGCCTTTGCCAACATTGCTCGATCAATCGTCGCCGCATTCAACTCACCAAAACTATCGTAACGGGTCTGAGCCTGATTCAATGCTACACGCCCGAGCATATAGAGTGAAGTTTCCTGCACCCAATCCTTCTTGGTCTCCGCTGTCAACATTTGGAACAATGCGGCTGCCCGATCATATTGACCGGCATAAAAGACAGCGGCTGCCTCCAAGTAGCGGGCATAGGGTTTGGCCGCCGCAGAAACCTGGAGAGGTTGATAGGCTTCCAACGACTTTTCGCATAACCCGGCAAAGCGCAAACGCTCGCTGGCCAGTTGGGTTTTGTCTTGCGCCGGTAGGTTACTGTTCTGAAGCGCCTTAAATAAGCTGGTAATCGCTTGCGTATTATCCGTCAGGCAACGGCCATAATGTTCTACGGCTAGACGCGTCGCAGTCTCTTGGACCATGTTGCCGGCAATCCCTAGATCTGCTGTCCATACCCCTAATTCGTTCCTATTTTGTGTGACGGGTTCGACGGGTTCACCGACACTTTTTGGACCAGCAAATTCGGCATAGTGAAAGGGGATCGCTTGCGGCGTGTAATGTACGATCCCCTGATCCTCCAATATCAAACCAAGATTTCCGCGGCTGTCGTTACCCGGCGCGATAAAATAGGCATTGGGATACTCGCCGCACCACACATTGCAACCATCGCCGGACGCATATACCAGGGAAGTAGCAACCGATAGGAAAAGCATCAAAAATGTACCCGAGCGTTTCATGCATTTACCTGTGAAGTCAGGAAAAGGGTAGCCTCTTGTTCTTCTTATAAATGCGGCATATTATAAGGGTTTTCAAGGATAGCTTCTTATCTACGAAAAAGACACTGTAATAAAGTGCGCGCCGCATGGGGAAACCTGCTCGCCATCCTCTAAAAACGGAGGGAGATTAATGCCAAGTTGCCTATCTACGTGGTGTGTACCTATCGTTGTCTTCTCCTGCGGGTTGTCTTGTTCGGCAACCCTGGCCGGAACCCACGACGGGATCCGCATGTGGCGAGACGGTAATGGGGTTTTGAATATTACTAATATCCATTCTTTTAATAGGATATCCGCTTCTACTGATAAGGCGAAGGCATCGGTAACCGTCAAACCTTCGAGCGCCCAACCTTCGGCAGCTAAGTTCACCATCCCCTCCGTAGCGGAGATGCGCAAGGTAGCCCCAACCACCGTGGCCATCCATCCCACGGTCACCCCTAAGCCGCTCGCCAATCCCTCGGGCTATACCAATATCTATGCCTATGTAGACACTGCGGGCGTGAAGCACTTCACCAATGTCCCGACCGGTGACCAACGCTATGCATTAGTATTGCATGAGAGGCTCGGTGGCCCGTCTCCGCTCACAGGTCTCCTGACGAGCAGGCGGTCGGCCTACGATAATATCGTAGCGGAAGCATCACGGACTTATCAGGTAGACCAAGCCCTGGTACGTGCGATGATCCATACGGAAAGTGCCTTTAATCCCATGGCGGTCTCTCCCAAGGGGGCAGCCGGACTGATGCAGCTCATGCCTGATACGGCGCATCGCTACGGCGTACATGATGCCTTTGACCCTACTGAGAATGTCTATGGTGGGGTACGTTACCTACGGGATTTGTTGGATATGTTCGACAACAACCTGCCCCTTGCGGTCGCGGCCTACAATGCCGGCGAAAACGCCGTGACCCGCTACGGTGGTATTCCGCCCTACGCCGAGACCACCGACTATGTTCAGCGAGTACTCTCCCTCCATACCAGCTATTTGAACAAGAATATCAATATAAAGAATTAGTTGACGTGAAATACCGACCCTGACGGGAATGGGGATACCCGGAGAACGCTGCACTGCCGGAAGAACTGCGGCATAATCCTGAAAAAGGGCGGCGTATCGCTGTGCGCCATCCTGATAACCATCTACACTGACGAGGAGAAACCCGGCATGAGTATGGCTGACCGCGATGGTCTCATCTGGTTGGATGGGGAGATGGTCCCCTGGCGTGAGGCAAAAACTCACGTACTGACCCACTCCCTGCACTATGGGATGGGGGTATTCGAGGGGGTAAGGGCCTATCAGACTGGACAGGGGACAGCCATTTTTCGCCTGGAGGATCACACTGCCCGCCTGTTCCGCTCGGCCCACATTTTGGGTATGACCATTCCCTTTGACCGTGCGACGCTGAACGAGGTCCAAAAGGCAGTGGTACGGGCAAACGACCTCCAGTCTGGGTATATCCGCCCCCTCTGTTTCTACGGTTCGGAAGGCATGGGGCTACGCGCCGATAACCTGCGCGTCCATGTCATGGTGGCGGCCTGGGAATGGGGGGCGTACTTAGGGAAGGAAGGGATCGAGCGTGGCATCCGGGTGCATACCTCTTCGTTCTCTCGGCACCATGTCAACGTTACCATGTGCAAGGCCAAGGCCACCGGCAACTACATCAACTCCACCTTGGCCCTACGTGAGGCGCTCGCTTGTGGTTGTGAGGAGGCGTTGCTGTTGGACGTGAACGGATTCGTGGCCGAGGGCAGTGGCGAGAATATCTTCATCGTGCGCAATGGCGTCCTCTTTACCCCCGAGTTGACCTCCGCCCTGGAGGGCATTACCCGCGATACCGTCATCCGTCTCGCCCATGATGCCGGGCTCACTGTCCAGGAAAAGCGCATCACGCGCGATGAGGTCTATATAGCGGATGAAGCCTTCTTTACCGGTACCGCCGCAGAAGTCACTCCCATTCGAGAGCTAGACGGGCGCGTTATTGGTGGTGATCAGGGTAACAGTGGTCGAGGCCCCATCACGGAGCGCCTCCAATCCCTATACTTTGATCAGGTCCATGGGCGGCGTGAGCCTTATCCCCAATGGCTTGCCATGGTGTGAACTTACCTTTCCCGCAGGATTGGCCTTTTCGTCCATAAGTTAAGTTTTTTCGGTTTTATCATTAATCCACAAGGATCATGCCATGACCGAGGCTCATATCGCCGCCACGCCACAGAAAACGCTTACCGCGTCCAATACCCAGCGTCTGTATACCATTACTCGTGCCGATCTGCCCCTTCAGTGCCCGATGCCCGGTACGACGCTGTGGAATTCTCACCCCCGAGTATTCCTCCCAATCGGGAAAACGACGGATCGGGCGTATTGTCCCTATTGTGGGGCGGAATATCGCTTGCGCGAAGAATAGTCTCAACGGCAGTAGAATTTTACTTGCAGCAGAAAAAATCGACTGAATTACGGCACTGGGATGTGCCGTAATTCAAAGTGGCTGTATTCTAAATACCCGCTTTGGTAGGAGGCCGAGAGGTAAT
>CAUYUB010000112.1:0-4992 GCA_963575685.1 Gammaproteobacteria bacterium
CCCCGGATAGTTTTTCCGCCCATACTGACCTAATCACGGCAATCCTCAATCTGATCCGTCGGGTCGAAGATGGTTCGGGTCTGGTTTTGAATTCCCAATTGGATATCTATTACCTAATGGATGCGGCGGTAAATCACATCCCACCATTGACCGAAAGCATCGGCCAATCTCGCGCCAAAGGGGCGGGAGCCGCCGCCAAACGTGCCTTTTTACCCGGCCAGCGAGAACAGATAATCGCCTTACTTTCGGATATCAAAGTCAATGCCCGTTCTATGACGGAGGGGCTCTCCATCGCGGTGGAGTATAACTCACACCTAAAGGACGGTATGGGAGACCGCATCCGTCTCTTCGACGATCGGGTTACCGCCTTCCAGAGATTGGTGGAACAAGGGCTGCTCGGAACGGAGGGGATAACCACCAACGCCAAGGAGGTGTTCGAGAGCGCGACCGCAGCCATCGCCGCCGCCCTTAGCATCTTCGATAGCGCCACCCCGGCCCTGGCCCAATTATTGGATGCCCGTTCCGACACCTTGACCAGCCGTCTCTACGGTACGTTGGGAACAGTTGCACTGTCCCTATTGGTGGCTATGGTGATCGGGCTGGTCTTGGCACGGGCCATTACCCGCCCCTTGGTACGAGCGGCGGAGGTTTTCAATCGGATTGGAGATGGTTGCTATGCCGACGACATTGAAGTCGTCCACCACGATGAGATCGGTTTTCTCCTCGATTCCCTCAAAATCATGCAGGTCAAACTCGGCTTTGATATGAGCGAGGCACGCCGTGCCGCCGATGAGAACCTGCGGGTGCGTCACGCCCTTGACCATGTTTCAACCGGCGTGGTCATCGCCGACCCCAATATGCGTGCGCTCTATTCCAATCCGGCGGCCACCGCCCTGTTTGCCGCGGTCGAAGGGGCGATCCGCATCCGTCTACCCGATTTCAACAGTAGGAAGCTGGTGGGGGCAAATTTTTCCGAAATCGTGGCACAGGGGGGAGGAAAGTGTGATTCCGTAGAGAATACCTACCGCCAGGGGCTGGCCCTAGCCGGACGCCGCTTCGATCTGGTAGCAAATCCGGTAACGAATCCAGAAGGAGTGCGTCTCGGCAGTGTTATGGAGTGGTCCGACGTTACTACTCTCCGACAAACTCAGAACGAGGTGGAAGAGATGGTGATCGCCGCCCAAGCCGGCGATCTGGCACAACGCCTCGACCTTACCGGCAAGGAAGGTTTTTTCCACACCTTGGCCGAGGCCCTCAACCGGCTCCTGGATACAGTGGAAAAGGCGGTGGATGATACCGTTCAGGCCTTGGCGTCCATGGCAGAGGGCGATCTTACCGCCCGCATTGACAACGACTACGATGGGGCCTTCGCCCGTATCCGCGACCACCTCAACGATACTACTCATCAATTAGGGACATTGGTGGGCAGTATCCGCTCCGCTGCCCAGTCCATTGAATCGGCCTCAAAGGAGATTGCGGTGGGTAATGCGGACCTCTCCAGGCGTACTGAACAACAGGCAGCATCGTTGGAAGAGACCGGGGCAACCATGGAAGAACTGACTGCGACGGTGAAACAAAATGCAGCCAATGCCGCCCAGGCCAATCAATTTGCCCAGGGGGCGCAGGAGGTAGCCGAGCGTGGGGGGAAATTGATGGGGAAAGTAGTAGACACGATGGGGGCCATTACCGGAAGCTCCGCCAAGATCGCCGATATTATTGCCGTGATTGATGGTATTGCCTTCCAGACCAATATTCTCGCGTTGAATGCGGCGGTCGAAGCAGCACGTGCCGGAGAGCAAGGCCGAGGGTTTTCCGTAGTGGCGTCGGAGGTGCGAAACCTTGCCCAACGTTCAGCCACCGCCGCCAAGGAGATTAAAGGACTCATCGACGCCTCGACGATCCAGGTCAATAACGGCAGCCAGTTGGTGGGGCAAGCCGGTCAGGCCATGGGTGAGATTGTACGCTCGGTCAAACGGGTTACTGACCTGATGGCCGAGATTAGTGCGGCCAGTAAGGAGCAGAGTGAAGGGATCGAACAAGTTAATCAGGCGGTGTCCCAGATGGATGAGGCCACTCAACAGAATGCCGCGCTGGTCGAGGAAGCCACGGCTGCCGCGGAGGGCCTCACTGAACAGGCCCGCGAGCTGCGTACAGCGGTCGATATATTCCGACTGGATGCTGCGAGGATGGAAGGTTGATGACGACGCGTAACCGGTCTCCTTCGGCGGCAGGCAACACCGCCCCTGGTGATACGACCACTCGCTCTGCCGCGAGCGACCCCCTACACCAATTCACCCTAAGTGAGGCCGATTTCACTCGGGTCAGAGAATTAGCCTATCGTTTGGCCGGTATCAGCCTTGGGCCACACAAACGGGACATGGTCTACAGCCGACTGGTGCGTCGGCTGCGGGCGTTGAACCTGAATTCCTTTCGGGTCTACCTCGATCAGGTGGAAAAAGGTGGGGCAGAGGTCCAATCCTTTCTCAACGCACTCACCACCAATCTCACCTATTTCTTCCGGGAAGAGCACCATTTTCCGATCCTAGTGCGTCACGCCCAGGCCCGGGCCGCGCAGGGCGGCGTGGTACGGGTCTGGAGCGCGGCCTCGTCGACAGGGGAAGAGCCTTATTCCATGGCCATCGCCTTGGCCGAAGGCTTTAACACCCTCACCCCGCCGGTACGGTTGCTCGCCACCGATATTGATACCGATGTTCTGAAACGAGCACAGGCCGGGATCTACCCGTTGGATGCAGTAAATCGCCTGCCCGCGACCAGCCTGCGCCGATTTTTTCTGCGCGGCACTGGCCAGCAGGAGGGCTATGCCCGGGTACGTCCCGAGATCCAGAACCTGGTGACCTTTCGCCAGCTCAATCTGCTTGCTGAGACCTGGGAGGTAGAGCCTCCCCTGGATGCAATCTTCTGCCGCAACGTGATGATCTATTTCGACAAACCAACCCAGCGGGAGGTCGTGGAGGGATTCGTGCGAGTACTCGCCCCGGATGGGTTGCTGTTCATGGGTCATGCCGAGAGCCTCCAACATGCCTCTGACTTGGTGAAACCCCTGGGCCAGACCGTCTATTGCCTGACTCCCCAGGCAATTGCCGCCAAAACCCGGAGGTAGCGATGAAGGACGAGGGTCTTCAGCACCTGGCACCGAACGTTTATCTGGACCGCCAGTTTAACTGTCAGGCCGCCAAGATCCTGCCCGGCGAATACTATGTCACGTCTCGCGATATGGTACTGGTTACCGTGCTGGGCTCCTGCATCGCCGCCTGTATCCGCGACCCCGTGTTGTGTATTGGGGGTATGAACCATTTTATGTTGCCCGAGCATGGCGGCGACCCGGACAGCGTCTTGAGCCTGTCGGCCCGCTACGGTGCCTACGCAATGGAGCTTCTCATCAACCACTTGCTCAAAATGGGGGCAAGTCGCTCGCGATTGGAGGCCAAGGTGTTCGGGGCGGGGCGGGTTCTGGCCGGAGTAACCGATGTAGGGGCACGCAATACCGCGTTTGTGCTCCAGTACCTGGACCGCGAGCGCATCCGTCTATTGGCCTCCGACTTGGGTGGCCCTTACCCCCGCAAGGTCTACTTCTTCCCCGATAGTGGTCGAGTGCTGGTGCGCGAATTGCGTACCCTGCACAATGACACCCTCATCAGCCGTGAACGTGCCTATAGCCACGTCATTGATACAGTACCGATGGAAGGGGATGCAGAACTTTTCTAGCGATAGCAAACAACATCTTGTTTTTCTTTATATAGAGGTTTCTTGTGACTTGGTCCTTCCGCAAATTGGTCGCCTTCGGTGCCTTGATAGTCGTTACCGTGAACACCTGGGCCAATCCCCCTGACCCTACCCCACCAGTCGTAGAACCCGATAAGGCACTCCTTGGTGCCTACGTAGTATCGATACACGACCTCAATTTTGGGGCAAATACCTTTGGTGCAGATTTCTGGGTATGGACTGATTATGAAAATCCTCGTCTTCAGCCGCTCAAAACGATGGAGCTGATCAATGCCAAATCGTCCACAACCAGCCTCCTGACTACCCAACAGAAGGAGCACCAGACCTGGTCACAACAAAAGGTCCAGGGGACCTTTCGCCATTCCTGGGATATGAGCAATTTTCCTTTTGATCGCCATATCCTAACTATTTTTATTGAGGAGGCTTTGGACGATACCAGCCGTTTTCATTATCTGTCAGATACCAAAAACAACGGCTACGCTAAAGATATCGCCATCGATGGTTTTGCCATCCGCAAAATGACGGTTGAGACTACTCAGCGCGACTATGATAGCAACTTTGGAGACCCAAGCGCGCCATCGACCAGTAGCTATAGCCAACTCCGGATCAACCTAGAGTTGGAGCGAGTATCGCGGATGCTGTTTCTCAAACTTCACACCGCACTCTATGCCGCATTTCTGGTCTCAGCCTTTTGCTTTCCTCTCCTGCCGCAACTTCAAAAGACGCCACAACTGGTCGGTTCGGTCCTGAGTGCGATAGTAGGATCACTCTTTGCAGCAGTTATTAATCTCCGCACGGCGGATGCCGTGATCGGGCGCAGTGAATCATTAACGTTGGTGGATCGACTACACTTCGTTACCTTTCTCTATTTTATCGTGTTGGGAATGCTGGCCGTAAGAATTTTGACAACACGCGAACGGTGGACGGCAGAAAAGCTTTATCGGTTTAGTCGCTGGGCGGGCGGAGTCTATGTTATGAGTTATATTGTGAGTAATGCCTTACTGGTATGGTGGGCAGCATACTGAGAGTACCCAAGCGGGGATAGCTTTTAAGGTAAAGATAATGAACGCTGTTGCCAGTCCTGTGGATGAATCGATTCAACCTCGTTCTGTCGTTGGGGTACAGTCCACGATCCTTGTCGTTGACGACACCCCAGAAAATCTCGCCGTCCTGGGTGGATTGTTACAACCATACTACCGTGTAAAAGTGGCCAGTTCGGGCGCGCGGGCGCTGGTGGTTGCGACCACC
>CAUYUB010000113.1:0-4966 GCA_963575685.1 Gammaproteobacteria bacterium
AGCTGGTTAAACCGGAGCCCTACGTGATGGACTGGGGACGGTCTCTTGGCCCCGAGGAGATCGAGCAGGCCGCTCAGCAGATCACCCCGCTCGAAGAGATCAAGCCGCGCACCTGCAAGCTGCTCGGCAAGGGCGACCGTCACCGGGGCACCGTCAGGGACTGAAATGTGATTCAAGGAGAGGCAGCATGCGGTGGTTCAAGCACATGACAGATTCCCACGATGACGAAAAGCTGGCCGCTCTCCTGGCCGAGCATGGGCTCGAAGCTTACGGCCTGTGGTGGCTCATCGTGGAGAAGGTAGCAAAGCAAATTCCGAAGGACGGAGCACGTCACGAGGTGTCCTATCCGGTGTCGAGTTGGCTCAGATTGACGGGCATGTACCATCACAAAAGATTCAGGATCTATGTGCAATCTATGCATGATCTCCGACTGATCTCTGCACAATCTCCGAACAATCTCTGCACCATCTCTGGTTTATCTCAGAAGGATGTCTTGACAATCTCAGTGCCTAACGTGCTGAAATTCCGGGATGAGTACACTAAAAAGTCCCGACAAAATACCGACAAACTCCCGAGCAAGATTATAGATACAGAAGCAGATACAGAAGCAGAGACAGAAGTAAAGCATGTAGCACCGTATTGTGCCCTTCCGATGACGGCAACCGAGAAAGCTTTGCGGGCATGCATCGAGGACCGCGGTGAGTTTCTTTCCGGAAAATACCCCGGCTTCGACCTGGAGATTGAGCTTGAGGAGATGGTAGCCAAGTACCGTGACGTGAACATCGGGGCCGACCCCTACCTGATCGTGTCCAGGTGGTTCAAAAATCTGCAGGCCAAAGCGAAGCCGGTTGACGACTTCACGGACTTCCTTGGCGGACTGGCAGCCAAAACCAACGCGGAGGGCGCAGCGTAATGAGCGTAGAGACCGCACAATTCGTCATATCCAACCTAGCCAAGAACTACGGAAAGAACTTTCCCAAGGCCGGGATTGAGAAAATCTGGCCCGACTTGGTGAAGGAGCCGGCCAAGGCCATGGAATCCGCTTTCGACTTCCTGGTGATGAACAAGGCCTACCTCCCCACCCCGCAGGAACTGCTCCAGCGCGTGCAGCATGAGGCGAAGGAGATCCGCAAGGAAGAGGCCAGGATCCGCGAGGCTGAATGGACCGCCACCAAGGAAGAGGGATCGAACCTTTTTGACGCCGCACGCGATGAACATGCCAAGGCGGCACTGATGTGCCTCACCGCGATGCAGAGCAACAAGAGCCCCGAGGAGAAGCTGAAATTCTTTCGCATGATGGAGGATCGCTACCCGGGCCGGGGATGGGGGCTTGCCGGGATCAGCCAGCAGAAGTGGTACGGCCACCAGGCAACACGTGAGCACTGGAACCCGAACTGGAGACCGCAGCAATGAACTGTAGCCTCTGCGGCCGCCCGCTCTCTGGTGCCGCTTCTATCGCCCGCGGTATCGGCTCCACCTGTTGGGCGAAGATGAACCCAGGAAAAGCCAAACGGCAGCGCAGACCCCGGAAGGGCCGGAAGCCGCGGGGCAGGCGGTGCAGCTGGACACAGTGTGATTTCAATTTCGACGAGGAACCCGAATGTCCCGCTTTTCCCTAGTCCTCCGCCACGCCCGGGCCATGTACCGCAACCTATCCCAGCCGCGCAACCGGCAAAAGGGGCACTGGCGGAAAATCCCTACCCATGAGCTGCTCCGACTGCTCCGGCGGGAACTTGAAGAACTCGAAGCCGCCTTGTGGGCATGTGAACACGGCGGCGATCCTGGGCAGGTAGAAGCCGAAGCGGCAGACCTTTCCAACTTCGCGGCGATGCTGGCCGACAATTTCAGGAGGCAACCATGCAAGACAGAAAGACCTGTTTCCACTGTCTGAGAACTGGCGAGAAGGTGTGCGAGGGGAGTTGTGGGCTCTGCGGCGCCGCCTGCCCCGGCTGGAGTGAGCCGTGAAACACTCGCCCTGGTCCCAGGAGACCCACGACCGACTCCGGGAGATGGCCCGCCGATTATGCCCCGGATGTGAGATCAGTTGCGGGGACATGCAAAAGTGTCCACTGGCTAGGGGTAAATGGTTCGGGGATTGGGACGAGGATATAGCAGGAGAGGCAAAACGCGAGACGATGCAGGCTACCCCTTGCGTTGAGGCCACCAAAAAGCAATTAAGCCTATTTTAGCATTCGCGCCCCAGCAGGGGCAAGGAGGGGGGAGTATGTACGAGAAACTGGACGCAATGATTATGGAAGCCATCAAAGACCCGCCACCAAGGGATAGACCGCTGCGGTTCATCTTCTTCTGCGGCAGTGATATCGGCAAGGAAGCAAGAAGGATCTCGGAGGCAACAGGCCGGGATAGGGGGTGCGTTCTTGACGGCAGGCTCCAGGCTCTTCGCCGCAAGGGGATGGTATGCTACAGTCCGCGGCTCGGTTGGATACCCGGTATTTACGCCAAATAGCACAACGCGCCCTGAGCGGGCAGGGGAGGGGAAGGAATGCTTGCAAAAAGCTGGCAGGTATCGGTGATGGTGGACGGAGAGGATATTCTAGTCATCGGGGATAATCATCTTTCTGGAGTCAACAACGTACTGGACTTCACGGATTACATTCGTAATTGTGCGGCGCATCTTGCTGGGTTTATTGGTGAAGCTGTCCCTACTGGGCGGCCTGCACTCTGCCAGTGCGAACGCTGCGGGAATGAAGATGTAGTTATCCCCGAGTCAATCTGCCGTGGTTGCTTTGGTACGATGGAACCTACCGATATAGGCGAATACTAGCCCCCAAGGGCTACGGGAGGAGGGAAGGGGATGGTGGTATCGTGTGACCACAGAGAGAGTTGTTCGCAGTGTAGCAGCTATCGGGCGATGATGGAGATCGAAGTTTCCGCACTCACCGCCGCCAACGCTGAACTGGTGGCAAAGAGTGAGAGGTTGAGGGCCGAGCGAGATGAAGCATTGGACAGAATAGCTAACGCCTTAGCATAGGCGCTAAAGGAGCAACCATGAGAACACCGAAAGAGTTTGAATCTATCGCGCTGTGGATGGGGTGGCTACCATGTGAGTGGAGGAGGGGTATCCCCGTTAGATGGATAGCAGGCGCAGGTAATCTGCGCAGTAGCATTAAGAAAACCTCCCTCACCCCTGCCGAGTGCTACGAGGCGCTGGGGAGGATGGTTGAGAAGGGGTACGAGTATCGGTACTACTACACCAAAAAACACGGGCATGATTTATCAGTGTGGCCTGAGAACAAGTCGGTAGTTATGGTAGAAAGTCTGCCTACGCCCTCGGACTGCATCGAAGCCGCAATCCTCGCGCTGGTCGAGGCTGAAAAGGGGGGAGCGTAGATGGACTTATCAGGGGTAGGCATAAAAGACTTGGAGTACATGGACCAACGCCAACAGCGTTACGGAGACGGAGATCATGGCCCGTCCACAGGAGAAGTCAAAGCTGTAGCATGGGCTGTTTTGGAGATAAAGCGCCTCACCTCCGCACTCCAAGCCGAGCGGCTGAGAGGGGAGAGGTTTGAGGAAGCCCTTACAGTCATTGCACGGCACACGGTAACGGTGGGTTACCCGACTATGCATGATGTACCCACTCTGGCAGCCAAAATAGCAACCGAAGCCCTCGCGGCTGAGAAAGGAGAGTAAAGGGATGCTGGATTTGTTCCTGTGCCTTTTGTGGGCACTAGCTATAATGCCTGCAGTATTAGCAGCGGTGATGCTCTGGGCCTTCATCGAAACCGCCTCCGACTTTGGAGTGAGAGAAACCTGGCGACGGTTTAACAAGAAACTAGGCTAGCCGCCCTCGCGGCAAGGAGGAATAGATGAGCGAAATATCACGCCAAGAAATAATGGAATTAGCAGGGATGGATGAGCCTCATGTGTCCGAACTGCTTGACGAACTCACCACCCTCCGCACCCGTCTTGCAGATGGGGAGAGGGAGGGGGAGAGGCTGAAGGAAGAACTGGCAACCCTGCGTGAGGAACTGGAGCGGGTGAAGGGGGAGGCGTCCAGAGGTTTCAACGAATGGTTCCATAAGGAATACGAAGGTGCAAAGCCGGTAGAAGCGGCACCGTTCAGCGAAACAGAGCTTGAGGAAGCGTTCATAGCCGGATGTGCCACCGCCCGCGCCGAGGGCGAACGGAACGGGCTGGAGATGGCGGCTAAGGTGGTAAGGGGAACAAGGCTAGGTTTGGCTGGTGGCTTTCGTTTGGAACGGACGGCTATCAAGGGCAAGGATGTAGAGTTCATGCTAGATACCATAGAGTCTGCCATCCGGGCGCTGACGGTGGGGGAGTGAGCCCCATCAGGCCTAAGCGCCCATGCTCACATCCTGGCTGCAGAGATTTGACCCACCCCCCCTACCCACAACCACGAATCCTCTTTGGGGGCATAGGAGGCGGTGGTGGTAACTCTCCGTCCAGGTTCCCTGTTGCCTCGATGCTCGATATAGGGAAGGTGAGCACTGCCTTGCCTACCCCTTCGCCTCTTGCGTCGAGCGACCAGGTGACGGTCTGGATGCCCTTGATCGGAATGCCATCCTCATCGAAGACCTTTGTGCCCTGTCTTGTCCCGTCGCTTACGATCCTGACCTTCATGACTTCCTCCTTTGATTCCCGAACCCGCCATCCTCGCTCGCCGTCTTGACCGAGTGGCATGGCCCGCATAGTCCCTGATGGTTGCTCGGCTCCCAGAACAGAGGATCATCAGGACCTGATACAGGGGTGATGTGGTCGACGTGCCCGCGGAACTCCACGCTGGTCAGTCTGCCCTCAGCCTGGCAGTGGACACACAGCGGGTTCTGCGTGCGATACCACTTGCTGTAGGCTGTCCATCGTGCGTCGTATCCTCGCTGTGCTGCTGATCCGCGTGACTGATCATAGTGCCTCACCTCTGCCTTGCGCGCCGTGTCTGCCTTCACCTGATGGGCTTGGCATCGGCCCTTGTCTACCAGCTCAC
>CAUYUB010000114.1:0-4927 GCA_963575685.1 Gammaproteobacteria bacterium
CCTTTTATATCCAAGCGGTTTGTACCGGATTTATCTACGCCTTAGCGACCGCCGACCAGTTTATCCGTACCGGCAGCGTACGCCGCGCCTTGGTGATAGGTGCCGAAACCTACTCCCGGATTCTGGATTGGAACGACCGCACCACCTGCGTGGGGTGTGCTGAAGGGGCCGGTGCCGTGGTACTGGAGGCTGTTGCGGAACCCGGTATCCTTTCCACCCATATCCATGCGGACGGGCGCTACAAAGACCTGCTCACCGTTCCTTGGGGGATCAGCCAAGGTTACGACCGTTTGCAGGAGTCCGGCGGTTTCATGTTGATGCAGGGCGCGGAGGTTTTCCGTCATGCGGTGCGGATGCTCGGGGCGATTGTGGACGAGACGCTTGCCGCCAACGGCATGCACAAGGGCGAAGTAGACTGGTTGGTACCCCACCAAGCCAATACCCGAATTATTGAAGCCACCGCCAAGAAGCTCAGTCTATCCATGGATCGGGTGGTCATGACCGTGGCGCACCACGGCAACACCTCCGCTGCTTCCGTACCACTCGCCTTGGATGTGGCGGTACGCGACGGGCGCATCCAGCGCGGTGATGTATTATTGTTGGAAGCCTTCGGCGGAGGATTTACCTGGGGGTCGGCGCTGGTACGTTACTGATAATAAGAGACATTGGTAATGTCGTACAGTGACTTTACGATTAGAAAAGCGCAGATGGATTTTGGTCTGGAGATTGTTGAAAAAATTGGTATCTTTTCTGCGACGGAAGCGCTACAGATTAGTGATTACTTTTCCGATACGCTAAAGGAAAACATACCGTTGGCGGTCTCCACAAATACTGAGAAGGCACGTTCCGAGCTGTTGGTTTCTAATGTGCTCATCAAGGTAAGAAAGAAAATACGGTAGTTACGATTTATGGCACGGTTACAACCGGGACTGCCTGGAATTTTTTAAAGTTGCAGGATCGATGTTATCTACATCGATCTAAAAGATTACAGTATTGCAGATCATCCCGGCAAAATAATCGGAATATTGTCGTTAATGGTAAAGCAAACCGCCTGAACCCCAGGATCTATCCTGTGACTATTACCACTGACCTTCCTCGCCCCGGACTTGGTTTTGTCTTCCCCGGCCAGGGCTCACAATCAATAGGAATGCTACGGGAGCTTTCCCTGGCCTTCCCGCAGGTAGCCGAGACCTATGCGGAGGCCTCGGCAGCCCTTGGCTATGACCTTTGGCGCGTGGTCCAAGACGGCCCGGAGACGGACCTCAACCGTACCGAGTGCACCCAGCCTGCGATGCTTGCCGCCGGGGTTGCGGTGTGGCGGGTCTGGCGGGCGCAGGGTGGACCGCTGCCGACCGTGATGGCTGGTCACAGCTTGGGAGAGTACACTGCTCTGGTATGTGCGGAGGCATTGGATTTTCGTGCAGCCGTGACCCTGGTGGCTAACCGCGGCCGTTATATGCAGGAAGCGGTACCGGAAGGCGAGGGTGCGATGGCCGCGATTTTGGGGTTGGAAGATGCCGAAGTAATCACCGCCTGCGCCTCGGCAGCGGAGAGTGAAGTGGTGACTGCGGTCAACTTCAATGCCCCAGGTCAGGTGGTAGTGGCAGGTAACCGTGCAGCGGTGGTCCGTGCGGTAGAAGCCGCGAAGGGGTTGGGTGCTAAACGTGCTGTGGTGCTGCCGGTAAGTGTACCCTCTCACTGTGCGTTGATGGTGGGTGCCGCACAACGCCTGCGGGTACGGCTGGAAACGGTACCTTTGACACTACCCCGGGTCCCCGTGATCAACAATGTAGACGTGGCTGACCCAACCGAACCCGCTGCCATCCGCGATGCCCTGGTACGTCAACTTCACTGCCCGGTGCGGTGGGTAGAATGTGTGCGAACCATGGTGGGGCGGGGAATTTTGACCTTAGTCGAAGCAGGCCCCGGTAAGGTCTTGGCCGGACTCAACAAACGCATCGAAAAAGGGTTGGAAACCCGGCCGGTGTTTGACCCGTCCGGATTACGTCAGGCCCTGGATCTTTTTGCGTAAAGACCAAGGATGAGTGGTAGGTGTGTGACCTGAAATTACTTAATGAAGCAGGTCATCTTTGTGTCTAAAACGGTTTTTGTCTAAACTGGCGGTATCACCGCCCAAACCAACGCTGGAGGATTTGTCCGTCATGAGCACCGTCGAAGAACGCGTCAAGAAGATCGTCGTGGAGCAATTGGGGGTTAAGGAAGAAGAAGTTACCCTAGAGGCTTCTTTTGTCGACGATTTAGGCGCCGACTCCCTCGACACCGTAGAGCTGGTCATGGCGCTCGAGGAAGAGTTCGAGATCGAAATTCCCGATGAGGCCGCCGAAAAGATCACCCCCGTCCAGGAGGCGATCGATTACATCGTAAAAAATAAAAACTGATCGGGTTTCCCATTGAAAGAAAATAGTATGAGGGCTGGGCCGCCACGCTGCCGGCGTGAGGGCGGCCCTTTTTTATTATTCGTAACGACAAAGAGGAACCTGAGGTGGGCAAGCGACGGGTAGTGGTCACCGGTCTGGGTATGGTGTCTCCGCTGGGGCTGTCGGTACGAGAGTCCTGGGAGGGGATTGTGGCGGGACGTAGTGGTGTCGGCCCCATCACGTCGTTCGACGTCTCGGCTTACCCCACGCGCATCGCAGCCACCGTCAAGGGGTTCGATGCCACTCGTTACCTTCCGGCGAAAGAGGTGAAGAAGATGGACCCCTTCATCCATTACGCCATTGCCGCTGCCAGGGAAGCCATTGGCGATGCGGGATTAACGGTGACGGAGGACAACGCCGAACGTATTGGTGTCGCCATCGGCTCCGGCATGGGGGGCCTGCCGGGTATTGAGTCTGCCCGTGATACCGTGGTCAAGTCCGGCTCACGGCGGGTTTCTCCCTTTTTCGTACCGAGTTGTATCGTCAACATGGCAGCGGGCAACCTCTCCATTCTTTACGGATTCCAGGGGCCCAATCTATCGATCGTCACGGCTTGTGCTACGGGTACGCATAGTATCGGTGAGGCATCACGTATCATCGAATATGGCGATGCGGATGTCATGATCGCAGGGGGCGCCGAAATGTGTACCTGCCCGCTCGGAGTATCTGGATTTTCCGCCGCCAAGGCACTTTCCACCCGCAATGATGAGCCACAACGGGCAAGTCGTCCCTGGGATAAGGATCGCGACGGTTTCGTCATCGGCGAAGGCGCCGGGATCATGGTGCTCGAAGAATATGAACATGCCCGCGCCCGTGGGGCTCATATCCATGCCGAATTGGTCGGCTACGGGATGAGCGGCGACGCCTTCCATATGACGGCTCCCCTCGAAAATGGTGGAGGGGCGGCGCGTTGCATGACCAATGCTCTGCGTAATGCCAGCATGAACTTTGACCGCGTCAACTACATTAATGCCCACGGTACGTCTACCCCCCTCGGTGATTTGGCGGAGACTCGGGCGGTAAAACGCGTCTTTGGTGAACATGCCTATCGGCTTGCCATGAGTTCCACCAAGTCCATGATTGGACATGGGCTAGGAGCAGCAGGAGGAATGGAGGCGATATTCTGCGTGCTCGCCCTGTGTGACCAAGTGGCTCCGCCCACCATCAATCTGGAGAACCCCAGCGAGGAGTGTGACCTGGACTATGTTGCCAATACCGCACGAGAAATGCGCATTGAGGTGGCGATGTCCAACTCCTTTGGATTCGGTGGGACCAATGGTACCGTGGTCTTTCAGCGCCTGACCTGAGTCCGTTTTTTCGACTTCGGTTAAAAGAAAATTTGATCGTTCCCACGCGGGGGCGTGGGTTGGCGTGTGGGAACGATAGCGAAACAGAACAAGCCCCCCAACCATGGGGGCTGAGATTCCGATTCCATGGCGCTTCCTGAAACCCTGGCCTATCGTTTATCAAATCAACCAACGGAGCGGTACAACTACGGCGTTGTTCGCCAGTTTACCGTAATGGCCCTGGTGTGGGGTGTATTGGGAATGCTGGTGGGGGTCTATCTTGCCGGTGAATTGATCTGGCCAGCCCTCAACCTCGATCTCCCCGGCCTCACCTTCGGGCGGCTGCGTCCGGTGCATACCACGCTGACCGTCTTTGGTTTCGGCGGCAGTCTTCTATTTGCCACTTCCTATTATGTCGTCCAACGTACCTGTCAGGTGCACTTGGTCGGCAATCGTCTCCCGGAATTTACCTTTTGGGGTTGGCAGACTGTCCTCTTGTTTGGCATCGTCAGCGAATTGCTGGGCTACACCCAAGCCCACGAGTATGCCGAATTCGAGTGGCCAATCGACCTCCTGATCGGGATCGTTTGGTTGATCTATCTATGGATCTATACGTCTACCCTGTATCGCCGTAGCCAGCCCCATCTCTATGTGGCGAATTGGTTTTTCCTGGCCTGTCTGTTGGCGATGGTGCTGTTGCATCTTACCGAAAACCTGGCCGTGCCGGTAGACAGCTTTGGGATGAAGTCCTACAGCCGATTCGCCGGGGTGCAGGATGCGATGATCCAGTGGTGGTACGGTCACAATGTCCTGACCTTTTTGTTGAACATGGCTTTCTTGGGGATGATGTATTACTTTGTGCCCAAGCAGGCAGGGCGTCCCCTCTATTCTTATCGGCTGTCGATTATCCATTTCTGGTCGTTGATTTTTCTATCGGTCTGGGCGGGGCCCCATCATCTCTATTGGACCGCCCTTCCCGACTGGGCGGCGACCCTGGGCATAACCTTTTCCGTCATGCTGCTGTTGCCGTCTTGGGCTGGGGTGATTAACGGTCTCATGACCCTTTCCGGGGCCTGGGACCGACTGCGTGGCGATCCCGTTCTGCGGTTTCTGATTGCCGCCTTGATCTTTTATGGATTGACCATTGTTGATGGTGGCGTAGAATCCTCGCTGCCAACTGCGGGGCAGTAGATTGTTGAACTC
>CAUYUB010000115.1:0-4900 GCA_963575685.1 Gammaproteobacteria bacterium
TCGAGCAGAGTGGCGTCTTGACGTACCTGACCGACCACGGAACCGATATAGCGTTCAAACAATTCGCCACGCAGACCACCGAGATCAAAACGTTCCAAGGCAAACAGCTTGGGCCGACGGGTCAGTAACTCGGCTTGTTCGAGGGTGAGGGCTTCGCAAAACCCGTCTTCCTGATACAAAGCCACTTCACGGCGGTGGGCAAGTAGGTAGGTGATAACCAGAATTGGTAATACTCCGAGCTTGATCCCATAAGGCGGTGCCATGAGCGTGGCGTAGAGTTCAGGCAGTGGGACTTGGCGTTCGCCATTGTCACCGAGCAAGCGGGTAATGGCGTCCCACGCCGGGCGTACTCGGCAGGGGTCGTCCTGACCTGGAGGATAAAAGTCCCATCGTCCATCCTGTTCTCGATGTAGCCCGCTTTCCTTGAGCAGTGACAGGTAGATACTTTTTTCGGCGGGCGTTTTGTCGATACCCAAGCCATCCGCGCCAGGTGCGGCGAGCATTGCCGCGAGCAAGCGTTTTCGGCCAGTGTTGGCGCTGGGCGAGGGAACATCACGGTTGATAAGTTCGTTACGAAATCGAGGTGATTGTGGATAGGCTGTTTTGTCCGCCCAATTGGAAAGCTGTCGTTGCAGATCGTGACGATCGGTCACCGGATGTTCTTTACCGCCCCAGAACCAACGCAGTGATTCGGGTTCGCCGAGCAGGGCACGGATCAGTTGCCGTACCACATCCTCGGCATTGCTTAACCAGACGTGGTGTTCACGTTGGGCTACCGGGTCTTGATGTAGCGCGGCGTGACGCTTGGGAAAGTCTTGCAGGGCCACCAATTCCGCGACGGCTTCCCGCAGGCGTTCCGTAAAGTGGCAGAGAGCCACTACGGTTAGTAATGGGGAGTTTTCGAAATTGGGCTGTTCTTGACTTTCCGCAAGGTAAAAATATAGCGTCAATTCACTATTGGATTTCGCTGGCCAATGTGAACGCGAGGTGAAAACGGGACTAAAACTGCGCAGGTTCCCCGTGGCGATGGTGGCACGGCGGGCGACGATGGGCTTGAGTGGCGTCAGCGTATTCAATAAATGGTCGAGCGGCTGTGTAGCGATTTCGTCCACGGCTTGTCGTAAGACTCCGGCTAAATCGAAATCGCTTCCCTGCCAGACACGGTATTCCTGACTGAATTGACGAAAATGAATCAGCGACGCACCTTCTAGCCGCAACAGTAAATCATTGGTAGGCGCACCAAATAGGGCATTAAGTAACATCTGACTGGCTTTAAAACCGCGTTGCGCGCCGATCAGATTAAGCAGACCAATGGTTTTTAATAGTTGCACAGCGTTGTTGTCTGGTGCCCCGTCAAAACGTTCCAGGGCAGTGGCGACCTCGATCCAACGATGGTAGGTCAGCGGATCGGAGAATCCACCCGTTGGATTGAGCATGAAGTAGTCGTAAAGCTGCCAAGGTTTGACCCAATCACCCATGCGCATCTTGGCCAAACCTTCACGCAACCCAAAAGGTTCACCGCTACCGAGATAAGAAAATAGGGTGCGTTCGTTTTGCGCGACTTTTTGACAGAGTACCGGCAAGAGCAACAGGGTCAACGGGTGAAGCGGATAACAGCCGCGAAATAATTCACGCGCCTTGTCCTCATCCAAACTTAACGGTAGTGCTCCATTCGTTGCGAGGTGAGTGGCCCACACGGTGATCGCGGATTGCACATCGGGCGGCAGCTCTCCTTGACGTTCAAAAGCAGCGGCGACAACGCGTAGCGATTGTTCGGCGGGTTCGAGAAAGGCCAGCGCGGCGAAGCGCCCCTGAACCTTTTGCCATTCCTCACGCAGATACTTCCCAAGCTGGTGGCCGTATTGCTCAAAAGACTGGTGCAACATCACCACCAGATGCAATGGGGCACGATGGGCCTCGTGTGCTTGTTCCGCCAGGAGTTGCAAGAGGTGAATTTCGCGGTGTTGGGGATGGTAGGACTCATATTCGAGGAATTTCCCGAGTTCATCGATTTCAACTAGGACGCCACGACCGCCATAATTTGACCAAGCGTTTTGTACCTGTCGGAATAATGCCAACAGACGATCCATTGGTATACCGGACCGGGCGGCGGTACGGATCTCCTGGGCTAGTGCATCCGCGTCCGGGAGCTGACCTTTTTCGACTGCGGTCGCCAGCGCCAACAGTAGTTGACGAACCAGCGAATCGGGAATTCCGTTGACCTGTACCCGCAGAAAACCACGTTGACCCTCCAGAAATTTCGTGAATCGATCGGCAAGTGCAGGGTCGGCATCACGGAGAATTTGGGTGGCGATTTGCCGAACGGCATCCGGCTCTGGTGATAACAAAGCGCCAAGGAATAACGCAAAGGCTGATTTTCCGGAGCCATAAGGGCCGATCAACGCCAAGGCACGGCTGCGTGCTTGATCATCCAGGCCATCGGCGACCTGAGTGAGTGCTTGCAAAGCCCGCGAGGTCGGCAGATAGGCGCTAATTAGTTCCAGAGTGTCACTGTCGCGCGCTAGATTGATCGAACGGGTGTAAGTGGACTTGATTCGAATCTGTTGGTCCAGGGTGCTCACGCAGAGTCCTTTTGGTAGTGGGATCGCAGGACATCTAGCGATTTCACAATATTTTTACCCCGATAGATTTGATGCACGCCAGCGGTGTCCCGTAATTCGTAGCAGTTCGGATAATCCTCCATCACCTTGGTCAGGATAGCCATCAACCCTTCTTCGTTCAGACGGAAAATCGCCCCCATCGCTGCCCAATCACCATCCCCATACAGCACCGCCCGTATCGACAATGCGGCTTGCCGAGGTTCGGCCTCGAACCGTTGTGATAACGCGAAATGTAACGCCACCGGCGGTAAATATGGGCGTAATGCGCGGAGACTGCGGTATCGACCATTCCCTTCGGCTTCGATCAATTGCAATGGCGCGAGCGGAGAATCGAGAGATTCGTCACCCTGACTGACCTCTGGGGCATACATCCGCAGCAGGGTGGAAACCTCCGATTTCAAGGTACTGGTCGAACGACGGCGGGTTGGTAGCTCTTGCGCGATGAATTCATCCAATCCCCGCAGGACTTCCTGATCCTGAAACCGTGGCATCGCGAACCGATTGAAAAACCAATAGACCCCGGTCGCCAACTCGGCATTGGACGCGAGCAGCCAGTGGATAATCCATAGGGTGGCATCATCTTCCAGATAGCCGTCACCGCTGTCTCCCAACAGTGCATCACCCAACGGAGTCGGTTTCCCCATTACGGTATCAAAGTCCACCACGCCAACCGCATGAAGCCAGTAGTGGATCGCATTCACCATATTGCGACCAACTCCCAGCATCACCATGGCTTGTTCGGGCTGGTTAAAAAGATCCGGTTTCTGCTTTACCGCATTAAAACCCTTGGTCAACCAACCGTAACGCAACGGGAAGGTTTCATGGCGTCCAAAGGTCAATTTTTCTCGATTCAATCTCACCTAATTCGGCTCCCGATCTAATGCGTTCATGCGTTCAACCGCCGCGACAATTCGTTCAACCGCCATTGAAACCTCCGCTATCCCGTGGTCGCGTCCAAAACTCAATCTGACCGCGCCATAGAGGGAATCACCTTCAATACCCATCGCCCGCAATACATGAGACGGCTCGATCGTGCCCGACGAACAGGCCGAACCCGAGGCAATGGCAAGATCCGCCGACACCTGATTAATTAACGCCTCGCCGGGAATGCCTGCAATGGAAAAATTGATGATGTACGGAGAATTACGTGTCAAATCGCCATGTATTTCCATCGGCAGGCGCTGGCCGAGCTGTTCCAAAAAGTGATGCTTGAGTGCATGAACATGGGCCAAATCGGTCTCGCGCCGCCTCGCGGCCAGAGTGAGCGCCGCGCTCAAACCGACAATTTGATGAGTCGCCAGGGTACCGGGCCGTAGACCAAATTCTTGTCCCCCACCGAACATCAACGGCTGCAGTCGCAAGTGACGACGGTTACGAACCACCAAACAACCCACGCCCTTCGGGCCATGAAATTTATGCGCCGATAGCGATAGCAGGTCGATGGGGAGATTGTGCAAGTCGATGGCGAATTTCCCAGCCGCCTGTGCGGCATCCACATGAAGCAGTACCCCCGCCTGAGTGGCAAGCTCGGCAACTTCGGCGATGGGTTGCATGACACCTGTTTCATTATTGGTATGTTGCAGGGAAATGAGCAAAGTATCGGGACGCAGGGCGCACGCCACGGCATCTGGCTCGACCCACCCACCGCGATTGGGAGCTAGATATGTGATCTCATACCCGTTCTGGGCTATCGCAGCGCAGCATTCCAACACTGATTTATGCTCAATGGCCGAGGTTACTAGGTGGCGACCGTGCGTAGCATGAGCGATGGCAATGCCACGTAGCGCCATATTATTGGCTTCGGTCGCACCCGAGGTAAAAATTACCTCGTCAGCCTCGCATCCCAATTCGTCGGCAATCTTTGCCCTCGCCCTATCCACCATGGCGGCAGCCGCCTGCCCAGGCAGGTGAGTGGAGGAAGAGGGGTTCGCATCACCATCCGGACCACGCAGGCATTCGACCATGCGGGCCACCACCTCGACGGCGACCGCGGTAGTCGCCGCGGTATCGAAATAAAGCAGTTTCACGGGCTGATGAATGGATTTATGTGGTAAAGGGAGCTAAAGATGCTTGCAAGTATTTGCCCACCACTGTGAAATGGTGGAACATGACCATCCATTTCGTCAACCTATTCATAATTACTTACAGTGAGAGATAGGAATTACAACCGCGTCTAGCCAAGTACGGCCAGCACGATACCACTCATGCGTTGAGTATTCAATGGTTAAATTGGGGAAGAAAATTGATGGTAATGGTTGGGGAAGTGGTCCCATCCCGGA
>CAUYUB010000116.1:0-4867 GCA_963575685.1 Gammaproteobacteria bacterium
GCAGAAAACGCTGCCCGAATAGACGTAGGCTGCCCGTCGTCAGCGGTACCAATACCCCATCGTCCTGGTCCTGCCCCTGGGGCGAAACGCCGCGCACCGCCATCAGGCCAATGACCTGGAATAGCACGTTGTTGAGCACAACATACTGGCCGATGGGGTCCACGCCCTTTGCAAACAGGTTGTTCGCAACGGTCTGGCCGAGCACGACCACCGAGGCATAGTTGGTTACGTCCTCCGGGGAGAAAAACACCCCTGTGTTTATATGCCAATGATAGGCCATCGGAAACGCTGGGGTTGTTCCGATCGCTTGGGTCTTGTAGTCGGCATTACCGACGCGCACCGTGACGCTCCCCACGTTCTCCGGTACGGCGGCCAGGATGTTGGGCAGCTCGCCAATCATTTCGGCGTCCTCCGGCATCAGTGAGGCGACGACCCCGTCGAGACTGCCGCGCGTCGGCTGGCCTGGGCGGATGAGCAGCAGATTGGTTCCCATGGCACTGATGCGGTCGAGCACGATCTGTTTGGCGCCGTCGCCGATGGCGAGCATGGTGATAACCGAGCCGACGCCGATCACGATGCCGAGCAGCGTAAGCATCGTGCGCAGCAGATTGCCGCGTAGCGCCCGCACCGCGGTCTTCGCTGCCTCGAACGCGCCGCCGAGGAACGACGCACCGTGTTCATTTCGCGGCAGCCTGAGGTCGGGCGCGTCCTGTGGGTCGGACGGTGCGGACGACCGCGGGCCGGTATCGCTGACGATCCACCCGTCCCGAATCTCGATGATGCGTTGCGCTTGTCCAGCCAGATCGACGGCGTGGGTAATGAGGATGACCGTGTGCCCGCGACGCGATAGGTCCTCCAACAGCGCCATCACTTCGATGCCGCTCTTGCTGTCGAGTGCGCCGGTGGGCTCGTCAGCCAGGACGATATGCCCGCCGTTCATCAATGCCCGGGCGATGGATACGCGCTGTTGCTGTCCCCCGGAAAGCTGGCTGGGCCGATGCGCGAGACGCTCACCGAGTCCGAGCAAGGCGAGTAGTTCTTTTGCCCGCGCGGTCCGGTCGCGCGGCGGGATTCCTGAGTAGACCGCGGGGACCTCGACGTTTTCCAGCGCGGACGCGGTTTTGATGAGGTTGTAGCTCTGGAACACAAAGCCGAACGCCTCGCGCCGTAGTCGCGCCAGGTCATCGCTCCCGAAACCCGAAACGTCTTTTCCCGTGAAACGATAGGTACCGGTGCTGGGTCGGTCGAGGCAACCGAGGATGTTCATGAGCGTGCTCTTGCCTGACCCCGAGGCCCCGATGATGGCGAGGAATTCTCCCCGGTAGATCTTCAGGCTGACCCCATGGAGCACTTCAACGTCGAGGTCTCCGCTACGGTAGGTCTTGGTCACCTCCACGAGTTCGATCAGCGGCTCACGCCCGAACGGGAGCGAAGCCGCTGGTTCCGGGCGGGGCGTGAGCAACACCGGGTCGGGTGTCATCGGTGACCGCCTGCTTTCACGGCCGCCTTGGCGCCAATCACGACCCTCTCACCGGGTTCAAGTCCGGAGAGGATCTGTGCCGAGACCCGATTCATTACCCCGACATTCACCTCGCGGTCCGTGACCTTGCCGTCGGGGCCGACGACGCTGACGAGTGCGCGCCCGTTGGCGTACAGACTGCGCGGGTCAATCCCTATCCCCCGCCCACCGGTGGAGCCCACGCCGGTACCGGAGGCGCGGGTCCCGGCCTGACGACCATCTGGATTGACGTCCGCCGCCTGCTCGCCCTTGCTCGCGGGGTCGCCATTCGTACCGGAGGCGCGGGTACCCGGCTGCCACCAGCCCTGCGCCGCCGCCGGATGGAGCACGGAAGGCGGCACCAGTACGGCGTTCTTCGCGCTGGAGGTGACGAAGAAGATCTGCGCCGTCATCAGGGTCATGAGTACCTGGTTCGGATTTTCCACATAGAACAAGGCATCGTAGAGCACGACGTTGCTCACCACGGTTGGCGTGGGCAGGATCTGACGCAGCTTTCCGTAGTAACGGAGGATGTTTCCACCCAGCGTGGTGAAGTAGACATCCATGCCGATGTGGAGCTTGGGTACGTCGGCCTCCGAGACCTGGGCCTGTACCGTCATCGTGGCCAGATTCGCGACGCGCATGACGATCGGCGCCAGTTGGTTGGCATTCAATGTCTGCCCCTGCTGCACCGTTTGCGCAACGACGGTACCCGCGATCGGTGCATAGATCTTGGTGTAGCCGAGGTTGGCCTCGTCGCCGCGCAGGGTCGATTCGGTCTGCTGAATCTGGGCCCGGATGGCGTCTGCCTGGGCCAGTGCGGATTGCATTGTCGCCTCGGCGCTTTGCAACGCCTCGGTGGTCGTAGCATTGTCGCGATTGAGGTTTTTCTGTCGGGTGAACAGCAGCTTGGCGAGAACAACCTGTGCTTTGCGGTCGGCAAGCTGTGCTTGTTGGTTGAGCAGTTGCGCGCGATCGCCATCGACTTTGGCCTGATAAACCGAAGGATCGATCTCGGCGAGGAGTTGTCCGGCTTTGACAACGGTACCGATTTCAACGAGCAGCTTTTTCACTTGCCCGGAGACTTGCGTACCGACATCGACGAATTCCTTGGGTTGGAGCGTCCCGGTCGCAGTGATCGTATCTTCGAGATCACCGCGTAAGGCAATTACCGTGCTGAGGTTGTCGGTTGTGATCTCGTGGCTAAACTTGGTTTGCCAGACATAGTAGCCGCCCCCCGCCAACAATACGCACGCGGTAATAACGAGTACCCAGCTGGCGACCCGCGCCATGTGCGCACGCATATGGCCCGACTGGTCCGACCCTTCTTCTTTTACATCCACGGCCAAGGTCATCGTGCGCCACCAGTCCGGGGTTACCCGTTATTCGACGTGAAAGCCACCCACTACCGCGCAATGATTAGGAACTACTTCTTGAGCGTACGTCTGGCAGTAGACTTAATCATGGGATTAATTCCTCAGCAGGTTGCTGGTCAATTACCACTTCATGCATGGCGGCCTCTTCGGCCTGGTTCTGAAGCAGAACATTCTTTGCCCGTTCTACTTCCTGAACGGTGCCGTGAACAATGAGCAGAAACTTGCTGGACTTGATCGCGGTTTCGTATTGCAGGACACTGTCCCTAGGAATCCCAATACTCGAAAGCGCACCACCCAACGCGGTGAGACCGCCGGTGACGACCGCGGTTTCGAAAGCGCCAAGCATCCAACTGACCAATGGACCACCAGCCATGATCGGACCAATCCCCGGTATGATAAAAAATGCGGATCCGAAAAGGAGCCCCCAAATCCAGCCCCAAAACAGCCCGTATTTTCCCCACACGGCCATACGATCGCCGATGTTGTAATAACCGATGATATTCTCTTCGGTGTGATAGTCCTTGCCGACAACGGAAAGTTTCCTCATGTCGTAACCGGATCGCTGCAGTTCCTTGACGGCGTTCTCGGCATCCTGGTGGTTGCGAAAGACGCCGACGGCTGAACTGTTATTTTCGGGCATGATGCTTCTCCATGGTTTGCAGTGGAAGAAAGGCAGGTTAGTCTTGCGAACTCCTTCCCGACCTGTACGTTTGCGACTTGTATGGCTTAAAAATAACGAGTTGCCATGTTCGCACGCGTACAGGTCGAAAAATTAGCCGTTAAGAGTTGAAAAAAACCTAACTCTTGTGACCATCCCCTGGAGCAGCGCCGCCCGTGCAGGTGGGTTTTGCACTACCGCCGGCAGAGCAAGTTCCTCCATTATTAACCGGGCCGGCCGTGCAAGCATTGTCGGCAAGGCCACCCATCGTGCAATCTCCGCGATCGCCGCTTCCCGCGGAACAAGCTCCCGCTCCTTTCGCCATCTCTCCTAGGGGGACAAGAACCGGTGATTCGTACTTGGACTGGGCACTTTTCGCATTATCCAACATGGTGATAACCTCATTTTTTAAGTTAGGACAGCCACTTTTAACGTTCTACGTCTTTACGAGCCCGGAACGCAGGATACTTATCCGCTTTTCATCAGAGGTGTTCTGTGCGCTGTCACACATAGGGATAAGTAGTAGTATTAACTCAAGTTGCCACCTATCCATAATTGATGCTTTCGCTCTTTAATGTCTGAACCTTGATTTGCATGATTGATTGATTTTCTTGACGAAATCGGTTTAGATTTTATCAAGGGTATCAGCCAATCAGGTAAATCAAGGTGCAGACATCATAGGTGGCAACTTGGGTTAACGTGTAAATTCAACCCTTATCGTTTCTACCTATGGAGCGATAAGGGTTATGCGCCACAAGGAGGATATAATCGTATGAGTTATAGTGATTTCACCATGGATGAGCTTAAACAAAAATTAGGGCTTCGCTTCATCCAAGACGAATCATTATTTCCAATCCCGCCGATTCACTCCCTATCGGACGCCCTACAAACGTATCTTGCCACTTATAAACCGCTCGCCTTAGCCATTGACACCGAGAAAGCCCGTTCTGAGTATATTATTGCGCCGTTGTTGGGAGAATTAAAGATAACTCATCGGCGCCAGATTAGTTTGTTCTCCGGGATTGAATTCAATGTAGACAAAAGCCAAGGATTAAATGGTCGTTGCGATTATATTCTATCTCAATCAGGCGATCAATATTCGTTAACGGCCCCGGTGGTTATGCTGGTCGAGGCCAAAAATGACAACATTAAAAGCGGGATTCCTCAGTGTGGGGCGGAAATGGTGGCGGCTCAGACTTACAATGCGCGTCAACCACATTCGCAAGAAATGGTCTATGGCTGCGTATCTACTGGTACTAATTGGAAGTTCCTGAAACTTCAGGGTCACGATCTCGTGATCGACGTGGATGAATATTATATTGACCTACCCGAAAG